>CAXTVY010000001.1:0-53836 GCA_964247665.1 uncultured Chthoniobacterales bacterium
GGCCTGGGCGTAGCGGTTGGCGGTGGTCATGGCAGGAAAAAGGGAGAAAGGGGGTCAGGAATCAATTCGCGGCGAACATGGGGTCAGCGTCGGCGACGAAGAGCCGCGCGAGGCTGCCCGCCACTTCGGCGGAAGGGTAGTTCGGGTCGGCGGCGAGCGCCTTGCCCCGGGCAATGACCTCGGGGCGGGAATCAGGGCAGTTGTTCATGGCTTGTTGGATTGGCTCGAAGACGCCCAGGCTCAGCGGGGAGGTGCGCGCCGTTTCGGACGTGGGACGCGCCGCGGTGGTTTCCCGGCTGCGGGCGGTCGCGGAAGCGGGTTTCGACGGCGGGACCGGGGAAGAGGAGAAGCTGGAGATTTCCATGGCGGCGTGGGAGAAAAATGGGGGCGGAGTCGTCGGCGCGTGGCGTTACCGCGGCAGGGTGGCAAAAGTGGCGTTGGCAGCGTAGCGGGCAAATTTGGCGGGGCTCAGCAGCACGTCGCTGCCGTCCTGGTTGGCGGGAAATTCCCCGCGGCCTTCCTCGATGCCGTAGCGGCGCGCCGAGTTGGCCACGGCCGGGTTGCCCGCGTTGAACACGGCGTCCGACGACCACAGCGTCGCCAGGCTGCCGCTCCGTGCGTCGATGAGCTTGGCGCGCACGCCCAGCGTGATCGGGCGGTACGGATCGTCCTGCGTGATGTCCACGAACATGACGGCCTCGGCGGCGTACTCACCCCGGATGGCTGCCAGCAGGCGCGGCGGCAACGGCTCGGAGGAGTTGATCTGGTCGCGTCCGCACAGGGAGACGAGTTCGTTGCGGCTGATCGTCACCACCTCGAAGCGTCCGGCGGCGTTGAGTTCGGTGGAAAAGTTACGGTCGAGATCCTGGCGGCGGTCGGTGTTGGCCAGCCCGTCGTAGGGCGGCAGCAGCACGGCCCGGCGCAGCCCCAGCGCAGCGTAGGGCTTGTACACGTTGCGCGGCACGAACCCCGCGCCGACCGGATAGTCCGGACGCTTGTCCACCCCGCCGAACGTGCAACCCGTCAGGGTCCATCCTGCCGCCAGGCCTAGAAGAAAGAAACGGTTCATGGAGTGCTTCCAGTTCGCGCGGTTACGAGGCGGTGGCGGTGCCCGTGGTCGTTGTGCTGCCGCCGCCGAAGGCGTCGGTCAAGGCTTGGCCGGCTCCCTTGGAGGTCGCCTCCGCTGCCTCCATCGCGGTGAACTCCGCCGTCAGCGAGGCCTGTTCGGCGGTCAGCTTGCGTTCCATGGCGGCAACCTGGTCCGTCAGCGAGGAGTTGCGGCTGTTGAGCGTGTTCGTCTGCGTGGTGATCGTGCCGGTCGTGCTGGTCGTCTTGGTGATGAAGCCGTTGAGTTGGGAAGCCAGTCCGTTCGTGCTGTTCTGGAAAAAGTTGGCGACCGCCGGGCCGTTGCTGGCCAGCGCGCTGGACAACGCGGTGGGGTCTTTGATCGCCAGCGTGGACGTGCCGGAAACGAAGTCGATGCCGAAACTTTGCAGGCGCTGGGCGATTGCTCCGTTGGCACCGGGCACGGCCGTGAAGGCCAGCGAGCGCAGGTTGGAGGCCATATCGCTGATGTCGTGGTTGCCTGCCAGGATGGCCGAGGAAACCGTGCCGTCCGAACCAACGGTGACCGCTGTGTCCGCGGCGATGGTGGTCTGGATCGCGTTGTACTTGGCGATGAAATCGTTGATGGCCGACATCGCGCCCGTGCTGTCCGAGTTGACGGTGACGAGCGACGTGCCCGTGGTTGCCGCCGTGACGCTCAGGCCCGTGGAGGGATCGGTCAGCGTGTTGCTGTGGCTGGTCTGGGTGTCGCCTCCGTTGATGGAAAACTGCGCGTCCTGGCCGCCGACCAGCGTGGCGCTGCTGCCGACCCCGAGGGCGTTCAGGAAGCCGTTGCTCGCGTCCGTGACCGAAAGGCCGAGGTCCCCCGTGGTCTTGTCGGTCAGCGTGAAGCGGTCCTTCGTCACGTCGTAGGAGGCGGTGACGCCGGCGGACGAGTTGTTGATGCGGTTCATCACCGACTGCACGCTGTCCGTGTTGACGTTGAAGGCGATGGCCGTGCCGTTGATGGAAAAACTGCCGTTGCCGCTGGCGTCGGTGCCGCCGATGGCCGCGCCGAGGTTCGATTGCGCCAGCGGCTTGCTCAACTGCGTGGAGCCCAGCGTGCCGGTGCTGCTGACGCTCGCGCTCCCATTGTTGGAGAGCTTGAAGACGGAAAGGAAGTTGCTCGTGTCGTTCGACGCCCCGAGCACCACGTTGCCGCTGGTGCTTTGCAGCGAAACCTTGTCCGTGGTGGGATCGTAGCTCGCCGCCACCGTGCCGTTCGTGGCCGTACTGATCTTGTTGAAGACATCCTGCACGGAGTCGGTCAGGGAGACAGAGACTGTCGCGCCGTTGATCTGGAAGTTGCCCGCCGTGACCGCCGAAGCGGTGGGCAGCGTGGCGAGGGTAAGCCCGCTCACGTCGCTCGTGGCGCTGAGCGCGCCGCCCACATGGATCGCGCCCTGCCGGGCGGCGGCGGCGGCCAACTGCGTGACGGCGACGTTGTAGCTGCCGTTGGGCGTGGTGGCGGCACCGGAGGCAGTCCAGCCGAGACTGCCGTTGCTCAGGCTCGTGTTATGCGCGGTGAAGAGCGATGAGTCCTGGAGTGCCGAGAGGGAGCTTTGCAGAGCGGTGAATTGCGAGTTGAGCGTGGCCAGCGCGCTGATCTTCGACGTGTTGGTCGTCTGCTCGGTCTTCATTGCCGTCTCGGGCGTGCGGTCGGCGTCGACGAGTTGGGTGACCAGCGACGACCAATCCACGCCGGAGACGAGACCTGAGAGTTGGATGGCGCTCATGGAGGTGAAATCAGAGAAGCCGCGAAAACGGGCATCCTCTCTTCATCGGCACGATTGTTGCGGAGTTAAGCGAAAAAATCCGCGTGCGTGAACGGGCGGATCATTCCCATGGCTACCCTCACCACGACCTCCCTGGAACAAGCCCACCGCCTGCACCGCGCCGGACGACTCTCGCAGGCGGAATCCGTCTACCGGCGCATCCTGCGCGAGGACTCACGGCAGGGCGACGCGCATCAGGGGTTGGCCGTGTTGGCCTACCAACAGGGAGACGATGCCGCGGCCGTCGGCCATGCGCGGGCGGCCATCGCGGCGGACCCGGACGTGCCCGCCTATTACATCCACCTGGGCAACGTCTGGCGGCGGATGCGGCGCAAGACCGAGGCCGTGGCGGCGTACTTCCGTGCGGCGGAGCTGGACCGGGAAAACTTCGAGGCGCTCTACCAGTTGGGCTCGCTCCTGTGCGAACTCCTGCGCCCGGATGAAGGCGCGGGCGCGTTGCGCCTGGCGGTCACCCTGCAGCCGAACCACGCCCCGGCGCACCTTTACCTCGGGCTCTGCCTGGAACGCCTGGGCCAACTCGACGCGGCTATCGAGCAGTACCTCATCACCCTGCGCCTCCAGCCTGAGAACCCCCGCGCCTACCTGATGCTCGGCGGCGCGTTGTTCAAGACCGGGCACGTCGTGGAGGCCGATCTGGCCTTTCTGCGTTCGCTGACGCTCGATCCCCGGCAGCCCTCGGCCCATTCTCGGCGGATCGCCGCGTTGAACTACCGTTGCGACCTTTCGGCGCGCGCGGTCGCGGACGCCCACCGGGAGTGGGACCGGATGCACGGTGCGCCGCTGTGGCCCGAGGCAGCGGAATCCTCCCCTCCCCGCCAGGAGCGCGACCCGGCGCGCCGCCTGCGGGTCGGCTACGTCTCGCCCAACTTCTTCCGGCATTCGGTCAGCCACTTCCTGCTGCCGCTGCTACGCGCCCACGACCGGAGCGAGTTCGAGGTGTTTTGCTACGCGGAAAGCAGCGTCGTGGACGAAACCACCACCGCCCTGATGGGCGCGGCGGAGCACTGGCGGACCACCCACGGCGAAGCGGACGAAACGGTGGCCGCACAGATCCGCGCGGACGGCATCGACGTTCTCGTCGATCTCGCCGGGCACACCGGTGACAACCGGCTGCTCGTCTTCGCGCGGCGGCCCGCACCCGTACAGGTGAGCTGGCTGGGCTACCCGCAAACCACCGGTATGAAGGCGATGGATTACCGGCTCAGCGACGCCGTGGTGGAGCCGCCCAGCGAGGCCGACGCGCTCAGCGTGGAGGCGATTGTGCGGCTGCCGCATGGCTTCCACTGCTTCGGACGACCCGGCGAGGACCCGGCCGGCGACGGCTGCGAGGGCGAGAGCCTGGAAATCGGCCCTCTGCCCGCGCTCGCAAACGGCTTCCTGACCTTCGGCTCGTTCAACACCGTGCAAAAGATGTCCCCTGCCCTGGTCAAAGCCTGGGCGTTCATCCTCAAGCACACGCCGGGTTCGCAGTTGTTGCTCAAATCGCTGCCGGACGACGTGATCGCTGCGGGCTTCCACGCTTTGTTCGCCGCGGAAGGCATCGAGCCCACGCGGGTGGAGTTCCTGCGCTGGACCGGATCGCGCGCGGACCATCTGCGGCTCTACAACCGGATGGACATCGCGTTGGACCCCTTCCCCTACAATGGCACGACGACCACCTGCGAGGCCCTGTGGATGGGCGTGCCGGTGCTGACCCTGCGCGGGGACCGCCACGTCTCGCGGGTGGGCGCGAGCCTGCTGACACGGATCGAGCTGGCGGACTGGGTGGCCGACAGCGAGGAGGCCTACGTGCAGCAGGCGCTCTGGCGCACCGGTGATCTCCTGCATCTGGCTCGCCTCCGCGCTGGCCTGCGCGAGCGGATGCGCCGCTCTCCGCTCTGCAATGCCCCGGCTTTCGCCCGTGACATGGAAGCGGCTTTCCGGGGGATGTGGCAGGCAGTGCAAGCGTGAGAAATCACCTCCGGGAAAGTTTTCTCACTTTTCCACTAAAGGAACCCGCAGGTCGGCCGATGGAATGATTCACGCGGTTGAAACCACCTGCGCCGAAAGGCGGCAAGGACGCCGCCCACAACACACAACCAGCACCCTTCAAGGAAGATACCCATTATGTCAGTTGTCATCAACACCAACGTCGCAGCGAACCAGGCCGCCAGCAACCTCGATAGCGCCAACTCCATGCTCCAGAAGAGCCTGGCCCGCCTCTCCAGCGGCAAGCGCATCGTCAACTCGGGAGACGACGCGGGCGGCCTCGCGGTCTCCATGCGGATGACGGCGGCCATCGCCCGCACCGATGCCGCCAACTCGAACGTGGCCAACGCCGTCAGCTTCCTGCAAACGCAGGATGGCGCGATGGACACGGCCGGCCAGGTCCTCAACCGCATCAGCGAACTGAAGACCCTCTCGACCGACGTGACCAAGAGCCCGGACGATGTCGCCAACTACGACAAGGAATTCACGGCCCTCTCAGCCCAGCTCACGAGCCTCACGAGCACGAAGTTCAACGGCGTTGACCTGTTCTCCAGCGGCGCGACGGCCTCGACCCTCGCCGTCGGCACGAGCGAGGACGGCTCCCAATCCGTGAACATCAGCAAGTCCACCATGGCCAACGACGTTTCGACGATCTCGGCCGCGACGGACCTCGCCAGCCTCGCCGTCAGCGACATCACCGGCGCCTTGACCAACGTCGCCACCTCCCGCGCCCAGAACGGCGCCGAGAGCAGCCGCCTGAGCTACGCGAGCGACATGCTCACGACGACCTCCAACAACCTCTCCGCCGCCAACAGCCGTATCACCGATGTGGACGTGGCCAAGGAAAGCGCGAACTTCGCCAAGTACAACGTGCTCGTCCAGGCCGCCACCGCGATGACATCGCAGGCCAACAGCAGCAGCCAGGTCGCGCTCAAGCTCCTCAACGCGTAAGCAAAAATCTCTCCCACACCTGAAGCATCCGGCCACCTTCACCCGGGCCGGTGCAACGAAGCGGGCTTCCTGTCGTGCCTCCCCGGGCACGGCGGGAGGCCCGCCGGTGTTTTTTGGGGTCTTTGGCCCCGGTGGCAAAGAGACTGCTATAGAGAGGTGAACCACCACGGCTCCAGAGTAAACGGGCCACCCACCCCGCCCCGTCCGCGTCTGCCCCGTCCCTTCTCCCCACCATGATTTTAGAGAAGGTCATCGTCCTCGACGACGAACTCATCATCCGCAAGAGCATCGAAGAGCAGCTCCGGCGCAAGCGATACTCGGTCGTGACGGCTGCGACGATGGCCGAGGCCGAGAGCCACCTGCGGCGCGACCACTACGACCTCGTTTTCGCCGACGTGCACCTGCCCGACGGCAACGGGATCGACCTCCTGCGGCGGCTGGCCCAGCAGCCCGACAAACCCGTGGTCGTCATCATGACCGGCCAGGGCTCCATTGAGTCGGCCGTGGAGTGCATGCGTGTCGGGGCGTTCGATTACGTCATCAAACCCTTCTCGTTGAGCCAGATTTCGATGATCGTCGAGAAGGCGGAAGCGTTCAGCCAGGTCGTCAAGGTCAGCCAGTACCTCAACCAGGAGCAGGCGCAGGGCACGGGGCTGGCCGGCGAGAGCCCGGAGATAGCCCGGCTGCGCACGATGATCTCCAAGGTGGCCCCGACGGACGCCACGGTGCTCATCAACGGCGAGAACGGCACGGGCAAGGAACTGGTCGCCAACGAGCTGTTCAAGGCCAGCGGCCGGGCCCAGGCCCCGTACATCAAGGTCAACTGCGCGGCCGTGAGCGAAACGCTCATCGAAAGTGAATTTTTCGGACACGAAAAGGGAGCGTTCACCGGGGCCAACGACCGGCGCGAGGGCCGCTTCGAGCTGGCGCACGGCGGGACGATCCTGCTCGACGAAATCAGCGAGATTTCGCCCAAGGTGCAGGCCAAGCTGCTGCGCGTGTTGCAGGAGCGGGAGTTCGAGCGGGTGGGCGGCAACAAGACGATCCAGGTGGACGTGCGCGTGCTGGCCACGACGAACCGCAACCTGCAAAAATCCGTCGATAACGGTGACTTCCGCGAGGATCTGTACTACCGGCTCAACGTGTTCCCGCTGAAGGTGCCGCCCCTGCGCGAACGGCAGGGCGACGCCGTCCTGCTGGCGCAGCGCTTCCTGGAGCGCTCCTGCCGCCGGTATGGGGCGAAGATCCGCGGCTTCTCCCCCGAGGCGGCGGCGGCCCTGGCAGGCTATGCGTGGCCCGGCAACGTGCGCGAGCTGCAAAACCTCGTCGAGCGCGCGGTGATCCTGGCGGACGGCCCGACCATTGAGGCAGACACGCTGGGTTTGCCATCCGTCAGCTCGCATCCGAAGCCCGTCCCGGCACCCGCCGTCCCGGCAAACTCTGCCCCGCCGGTGCCGGTAGTGGAACTGGGCAGCGACGGGTTGGCGTCTCTCGACGAGATAGAAAAACAGCATATCCTGCGGGCGCTGGACCGGACCGCCGGCAACCGGACACAGGCCGCGACCCTCCTGAAAATCAGCATCCGCACGCTGCGCAACAAGCTGCATCAGTACAAGATAGAGAACGGCAGCAATGTGGCCGAGGAAGTGGAAGCCGCCGGGTAGGCCGGTCGGGTTTCCGGAGGCGGCAGTGATCAGACACATGGCACATGGCACGTTGGCTGCTTGGCACGGCTGGAGCCACTGCCGGGCTACCGGCTCTTACTTTTTGCTCTACTCCTGATGGCCCCTATCCTCATCAATTGCGCCGCCTCGCTCGCCAGCGATCTGATCGACGGCATTTCCGACAAAATGGCTGCGTCCTCCGCCCAGACGGCCAATTCCAGCACCGCCGCGGCGGGCACGGACTTCGCCACGACGCTCGCCAACGTGCAGCAGACGCCGGCCGTCCGCGCGGCGGCCTTGGCGGACCAGCAGGCTGCCTTGACGAGCAGCCTCATGGCCAGCCCGGAAATCACTTCCGCGCTGGCGACGGCCGATCCGTCGAAGGGTGCTCAATTGGAGATTGGTCCATCCGGTTCGGTCGGTGTACGCAATGCGAGCGGCACCCTCAAGCCGGTGAATCTGACTGACAAAACACGCGCCCTGGTCACGCAGCTTTACGGAATGCGCCAGCCAGCCGCGTCACCGGGCATGGCACCGGGCCTCAACGGGCCGTCGCTGGTGCTCGCGGTGGACCCGACACATGCCAGCACTCCCCTGTGGAGCACGCTGCCAGCGCGGAGCTAGGTTTGTAGGGCAGGCACTCCGCCAGCCGGGTAACGGCGCGTCGCTTGGCCATTGCATCTGCTTCCCGCTGGATTCTGAATTTATCGTCCCACGACGCGGTCGGCGAAGCGCCCGCCCTACAATCAGAAAAACCCGCCGGGTAAAAGTTGCCCGTCGGCCTCCACGCAGATTTAGGCAACCGGCAGGAAGTTCCTCGCGGAGCCGTGCGCCCTCTCAGGCTTGGCAGAATCATGCTATTTATCTCTCTGCAATGCAACTAGTTGCATTGACAGACCATTGTGCTGGCACGAGCATTGCTAAACCGTCCGGCACGATGATCGAGCAGCTTTTCTCCGGCGGCACCTACCAGGCAGTCAAGCACATGCTCGACCTGTCCGCGCAACGCCACGAGGTGCTCGCGGGCAACGTCGCCAACGTCGAGACACCCGGCTACAAGCGCCTCGACCTCGACAAGACGAACGTGGCCAGCTTCCAGTCGCAGATGGCCGCCGCTGCCCGGACGGGGGATTTTGCCCCACTCTCCACGCCCATGACCTCGACGGCCCGCGTCACCGCCGACCCCGCCGCCCGCAGCGCCCGCCAGGACGGCAACAACGTGGAGGTTGACCAGGAGCTGCTCGCCATGAGCCAGAACACCACCGAGTACGGCGTCATGACCGAGTTCGCCAGCAACTCGCTCAAGTGCCTGAAAATGGCGATCACCGGCCAAGCCTGATTCCTGCTGTTCAATCACCGGCTGCTCTCTCGCGTCTTCCCATGAACTTCATCACCGGCCTGTCCCAGAGCGCGAGCGCACTCGATGCGGAGCGCACCCGCCTGGAGACGGTTTCCTCCAACATCGCCAACGCGCACACCACACACAGCGCCGACGGCACGCCCTACCACCGCCGGGTCGTCTCTTTCCAGAGCATGATGGACAGCCAGCACGCCGGGGCGGCCGGGGTACAGGTCAACCAGATCGCCACGGACAAGACGCCCGGCGAGCGCATCTACCAGCCCGGCCACCCTGACGCCGACAAGAACGGCTTCGTGGAGATGCCCAACGTCAACCTGGCCTACGAGATGGTGGACCTGATGAGCGCCTCGCGCGCCTACGAAGCGAATCTCGCGGTGGTGCAAAATTCCCGCCAGCTCGCCAACCGCGCGCTGTCGATTGGCAAATAACCCTCTTCCCCGATAACCCTTTATGATCGGCTCCGTCAGCAACCTTTCCGCCGCCTTCCCTCCCCGGTTGGCCGAGTTGAACCAGGCCAGCGCCACGGTTCGCCCGGACCAGAGCGCCGCCGCCCAAATTGCGCTGGCACCCAGCGCGCTCGCCTCCACCCGCGAGGTGCCCGGCCTGGCCACCGTCACGCCCTCCACCCAGGCCCCCGGAGCCAGCTTCGGCGACGTGCTCAGCCAGGCGGTCAGCGGCGTCAACGCCACCATGCAGAACGCCGAGGTCCAGAAGGCCAAGGTGATGAGCGGCGAAACGAACAACCTCCACCAGGCCATGCTCTCCATCCAGGAAGCGGGCGTCGCCTTCAGCCTGATGACCGAGGTGCGTAACAAGATGGTCGAATCCTACCAGGAAATCATGCGGATGCAGGTCTGACGCCGCTGCCACGAGTCTCCCCTTCCCTCCTCGAACGCTTTCTTTTCCTGATCCATGTCGAAACTTCCCCAACAGTTCCTCGGGCTGTGGCGTCAACTGGGCCTGAACCAGCGCGTGTCGCTCTCGCTGACGACGGTCGCCGTGGTCGCGGGCCTGGCCACCCTGGTCGTCTGGAGCCACCGGCCGCGGATGCAGCTCCTCTACGGCCGCCTGTCGCAGAAGGACGCCGCCGAAGTCGTGTCCGCCATCCAGGCGCAGGGTGTCACCTACGAGATCGGCGCGGGCGGGCAGTCCGTGTACGTCCCGGCGGACAAGGTGTACACGCTGCGCATGGACCTCGCCGCCAAGGGCCTGCCCAACGCGGACGGCATCGGCTTCGAGATCTTCGACAAGAGCAACTTCGGGGTCAGCGACTTCGTCCAGCACACGAACTACCTGCGCGCCATCCAGGGTGAACTGGCCCGCACGATCAGCCAGGTCAACGGGGTGCGCGCCGCGCGGGTGATGGTGGTCATGCCCGAGAACAAGCTCCTGCTCGGCGACAACAAGACACGGCCAACGGCGTCGGTATTCGTAGACCAGGGCGCAGGTGCGCTTTCGACGGAAGCCGTCAATTCCATCCGCTTTCTGGTGGCGAACTCGGTCGAGGGCATGAAGGTGGACGACGTGGCGGTCGTGGACAGCATGGGCAACGTGCTCAGCGAAAAGCTGCGTGACGGCGACCCCACGCTTGCCTCGGCGGGCAGCCAGATGAAGCTGCGCAAGGGCATGGAGGATTATTTCGCGACCAAGGTCGAGACGATGCTCGCGCGGGTCGTCGGAGCCGGGAACGCCGTGGTCCGCGTGTCGGCCGACGTGAGCACCGAGGCCAGCACGACCACCCAGGAAAAATTCGACCCGGACGGCCAGGTGGTCCGCAACTCGACGGTGACGGAGGAGAGCAACCTCGGTACCGAGGGCAAGACCGCCGCCAGCGCGGTGGGCACGACCTCCAACACGCCCAAGGCTTCCACCGGCCCGGACGCCAGCGGCGCGGACGGCCAGAAGAAGACCGAGGAAACCCGCAAGAGCCAGACCCAGACCTACGACATCAGCCGCGCGACGACGAATACCACCAAGAACCCCGGTGAAATCCGCAAGCTCACCGCCGCCGTCTTCGTCGCGCTACGCACCACGGGCACGGGGGCAGCCGCGAAGCCCGACCCGCGCAGCCCGGAAGAGATGAAGGCCCTGCGCACGATGGTCGCCAACGCGCTGGGCATCACCACGCAGCAACAGACCGCCGGGCAGGAGCCCACGGTGTCGCTCCAGGAAGTCGCCTTCCAGACCACGCCCATCGAAAAGATGCCGTCCTTGAACGGCGGCATGATGGACAACGTCCGCCCGTGGATCACGCCCGCCGTGGCGCTGCTCATCGTGGCGTTCTTCCTGCGGCAACTCAAGCGCACGCCGTCCGACCCGATCCAACTGGAGCTGCTCGACCCGGCGCAGGCCGCCGCGATGGACCGCGCGATCCCGACCCGGCTCCTGGATGACCGCAAGACCGGCAAGCCCTCCGTTTCTCCGGAGATGCTCAACGAGATGATTCGCCAGAAGCCCGACAACGTCAGCGTCACCCTGCGCGAGTGGATGACCGCGAAGCCCTGATGCCCATGGCCGCCCTGGATTACGCCAAGCTCAACCGCGTCCAGAAAACCGCCGTCTTCCTGATCGTCATCGGCCAGGAAGCAGCGGCCACGCTGGTGCGCTCCTTCGCCGATGGCGAGCTGGAGGCCGTCTGCCGCGAAATGGCCAAGCTGCCCGTCATCGACCACGACGCCCGGCAGGACGCCCTGGCCGAATTCGCCTCGCTGGTGGACATGGGTTATGAGTCCGCCTTGGGCGGCACATCCTACGTGCGCGGCACGCTGGAACTCGCCCGGGGCGAGCATCGCGCGGCCTACCTGCTGGAGAAGGTCGCGCCGACCACTGGCGGCCAGCCCGCGGGCGCGACGCTGGCGCAGTTCGAGGGCATGGACACGCGGCAGATTTTCAGCCTCCTCAAGGGCGAACAGCCGCAGACCGTCGCGTTCCTGCTCTCACAGGTCGATCTCTCGAAGGCGGGTGCAATCCTCAAGATGCTGGACCCCGAGCAGCGCGCCGAGGTGCTCGAACGCCTGGGCGAGATGGATTCGACCTCGCCCGAGGTCGTGCAGCGCCTGGCGCACCAGCTCAACAAGCGCGGCGATTCGCAAAAACCGGCCGCCCCCGCACCCGTCCAACGCAGCGGCGGCGCGCCCTTCGTGGCGAGCCTGCTCAAGACGATGGACAAGGACACGAGCCGCAGCCTGCTCGAAGTGCTCCAGGGCCGCAACGCGGCGCTCAGCGATACCATCCGCAAGAAGCTCTTCGGCTTCGACGACATCGGCACGCTCAGCCCGGCGGACCTCCAGCGCGTCCTGCGCGACGTGGAATCTGCGGACCTGGCCATGTCCCTCAAGGGACCGAAGGGCGAGGCGATGCTCAAAAAAGTCGCGGGCGTCATGTCCAAGCGCGCCGCCGAAGGGTTGGTGGAGGAAGTTCAGCTCATGGCCGCCGTCCGTCCGAAGGACCAGGAAGCCGCCCAGGACCGGCTGCTGGCCGTCGTGCGGCGGCTGGAGGAACAGGGCGAGATCACGCTCGACCAGGGAGACATGGCCCATGCCGCCTGAGACGATCCGTTTCGAGCGTCCCTTGCGCGACGTGCGGCTCGCGGGCCGCCACGCCTCTGCCCAAGACCGGGCGCGCGAACGCGCCGCCGAACAGGCGCAGCATGCCGCCGAGGTCGCCGGCGCACGCGAGGCGGGCTACCGCCAGGGCCGCGCCGAGGCCGACGCCGCCTTCGCGGGGCAGCTCATGGCACAACGCCAGGAGGTATCCGAACTCGCAGACGGCGTTCTGCGCCGGTTGCGCGAGCAGGAAACCGTCCTGGCCGTCCAGGCGCGCGGCTGTGTGCCCGGGTTGGTGATGAACATCGTGCGCCGCGTGCTCGCTGGGATGGTGCCGGACGCGGCACGCCTCGAAGGCATCATCGAGCAGGCGCTCGGCGAGGCTCCCGCCGACCAGGAGCAATCCCTGGAAGTGGCGATCTCCCCCGGCGACCTGCAACGGCTCGAAAACATGGCTGGCGACGGCCTGCGCGCGCGCCATCCCAACCTCCACCTGCGGGCCGACGTGGCCCTGTCGCAGGATGATTGTCTTGTCCGGGGCGGGTTCGGGCTGATCGACGCGCGCATGGAAACGAAGCTCCGGGCCATCGAACGGCTTCTCGCCACTTCCTGATCCGGGGGCAACCAGCGGAGTGGCGTGAGAGTAGCTATCAATCTTCCAGGGTACGGCGGCGGCCAGCGGGTCGTCCGTGCCCAGGCCGTATGCCCATGAGCGAATTTTTGCGCATTCTGATGGTCGAGGACCTGGAAAGCGACGCCGCCCTGATCGAGCGAGCCATGCGGCGCTCTGGCCTGGCTTTTGACCTGCGCCGGGTGGACACCGAAACCGGCTTCCTGTGGCAACTGGAGGATTTTGCGCCGGATGCCATCCTTTCCGACCTGTCGCTGCCGCATTTCAGCGGGACGCTGGCGCTCGTCCGGGCGCGGGAATACGCGCCCCGCGTGCCGTTCATCTTCGTGTCTGGCATCATCGACGGGGCATACGCGGTCGAATTGCTCAAACAGGGAGCCACGGACTACGTGCTCAAGGACCATCTCCACCGCCTCGCGCCGTCCATCACGCGCGCCCAGCGCGAGGTCAAACTGGAACGCGATCACCGGCTGGCGCAGGAGAATTACCGCAGCATCTTCGAGAACGCCGTGCTGGGCATCTACCAGGCCTCGCCCGATGGCCTTTACCTGGCGGTCAACCCGGCGCTGGCGCGGCTGTTCGGCTACGACTCGCCGGCCGAGATGCTGGCGGCGACGACCCACGTCTCGGACGGATTCGTGGACCCGCGGCGCGGCGCGGAGTTCCTCGCGCAAAGGGCAATCGGAGGCGAGGTGCGCAACTTCGAGGCCGAGATGTTCCGCAAGGACCGCAGCCGCATCTGGGTTTCGCAAAACGCGCGGCTCGTCCAGCGGGCGCACGGCGGGACCGTCTGCGAGGGGTTTGTTGAGGACACCACCCGCCAGCGCGAGATGGAGGCGCAAATCCAACGCGCCCAGCGGCTCGAAAGTATCGGCACGCTCGCAGGTGGCGTGGCGCACGACCTCAACAACATCATCTCACCCATCCTGATGGCGGTTTCCATGCTGCGCAACCAGCTCGCCGGGCCCGAGCATGAGCGCATGGTTTCGCTCATCGAGGCGAGCGCCATCCGCGGGGCGCAGATCATCAAGCAGGTGCTCGCCTTCGGCCAAGGCGTGGACGGGGAGCGCCGCACGTTGCAGCTCGGCTACCTGGTCAAGGATGTGCTCAAGGTCGTGTCGGATACCTTCCCGAACGGCATCGGCATTGACAGCACGGTGGAGCGCAACCTCCTGCCGGTCATGGCGGACGCGGCGCAGCTCCGTCAGGTGTTGCTGGACCTTTGCTCTAACGCCCGGGACGCCATGCCCGATGGCGGCCGGCTGCAAATCCGGGCGCGAAACGTGACCCTGGATGCCGAAGCGCTGGCCGGACTGCCGCCCGACACCGAGCCCGGCCGCTACGTGCTGCTGGAGGTCGGCGACACGGGCACGGGTATCCCGCCCGAGATCCTGGAGCGCATCTTCGATCCATTCTTCACGACCAAGGGAATCGGCAAGGGCACGGGCCTGGGCCTATCGGCCGTGCGCGGCATCATCAGGAGCCACGGTGGCTGCGTGCATGTCGTCAACGCGAGTCTCGGGGGCACGATCTTCCAGGTTTTCCTGCCTGCCGGACGCGCGCCCGCCGCCGAAAGCAAGCCGGTGCCGCTCGCCCGGCTGCCGGGCGGCCACGGGGAGACGGTGTTGCTGGTAGACGACGAGGAAAGCATCCGCCTCGCCGTCCGCACCGTGCTGGCGATGCACAATTATCAGGTGTTGACTGCGACGGACGGCGTCAGTGCGCTCGGCGTCTACTCGCAAAAGGGCGATGAGATCGACCTGGTGCTCACCGATTTGATGATGCCCGTGATGGACGGGCTCGCCCTGACGCGCGCCCTGCGCCGGCTGCGGCCCGACCTGCCTGTCATTGTTTCCACCGGCCGGGCCGAGAAGGGACGCCTGGCCGAACTGGCATCCATCGGCGTCCAGGCGGTGCTGGATAAGCCTTTCGCAACGGAGGTACTGCTGCGGACGCTCGACCAGGCATTGCGCCCACGGGATGTTCCCTCGCCGGTACCCCGTGCAGGCTAATCGCCTCCGGCAGCGGCATTCCTTGCCCGGGTGTGGGCAGGGCCGAGGCCCGGCCTCAGCGGTGCGGGCTGCTCGTGCTGCCGATGCCCACCGCCGGGGAACTGGAGGTTGACTCGCCTTCGCTCGCCGCGACGCTGCCGACGGCCCGCGTGTCTTCGGAAGCGCCGCCCGGCGCACCGATGCCCGAAGTGGGCAGGCCGGTAGGTGCGGGTTCGATGGACCGCCGGTTCGCCGTCCCGAATGGATCGGGGTTCGCCGTGCAGCCCGCGAAGGCCAAGGCGCAGATCATGGCAGCGGAGGCGGCAAGCAAACGAACAGAAAAGCCTTGGGATTGCATAGAAAGGTATTCGAGGAACTGGCGCACACCGGCCAAATCCGCTTGTACATGCTGGCTATCTTCCTGACAAGCAATTGCTTTTCCGGGCAATGTCCCGCTTCGGAGGACAGACAAATGGACCTGCCACCTGCCACCTGCCACCTGCCGCCTCGCCGCTCAATACCCCACGGTACGTAGCGCTTCCGCCACGCGCGCCTTGGCACCGGTTTCGATCACATCACCATGCCCGGGGATCAACCGGTCGAAATCCCACGACATCATCGTGGCCAACGATTGTTGAAACGCTTCTTTGTCCTTGACGGAGAGCCGAATCGGGCGCGGCACGCCAGGATGGTGGTGCGAACCGACAGCCAGTAGCATGAGAAACTTCGTCCAGGCCGATTCGTCCGGTCCGAAGTCAAAGAACAGATCGGCCACAATCAGCGTCTTCGAGGGCCGGTGCAGGACGACGTGCTCCTTCATGCTCGGCACTCCCGCCAGTGGGAGCACTTCCAATTCGCCGTTCCATTCAGGTTGGTTGATCAGGGGCTGCACCGGGAAACCGACAACCTCGGAAAAGCCTTCCGGCCCCATGTAAACGGCCTCGGGAAAGGCTTCCGTGCCCTGTTTGGCGAAGGTGTCGTGGCGCAGCATCACGTCCAGCAGCCAGCGCGGCGTGCCCAGCGCCCGGATGGCGGCTACGTCCGCCGCCGTGAATGGCCCGGTCGAGTGGATGACGAGGTCGCCCGACGTTAACCGCATCACGGACACATTGCGGTGCATATCCGCACCGAGCATCGGCAGGGCATATTGCAGGAACCAGAGGTTTTCGGAGAGTTGTTGCATGGCGGTATCGAGAGCTGGAAACGTGGGCTGACTAGAGCCGAATCGCACCCGCCCCCTTTCCCGGACCCATGCGGAGCAATCATGGTCGCTGCCTGCGACCGGCCGAATGGCGCTTGAAACCGGCCGCGATTTCGAGACAGTCAGGACGTGGGCCGCCCACGCCTGCCTGCCCCTCCGAACCCGCCGCATGAAACCCGCCGCAGAAGCCCCGCCCGGAGCCCCGGACTCCTACGACGCCGTGATCATCGGCGGCGGCCCGGCGGGCAGCACGGCGGGCGCGTACCTCTCGCGAGCGGGCCTGCGCGTGCTCATCGTCGAGAAAGAATGCTTCCCACGCTTCCACATCGGTGAATCGGTCATGCCGGTGTCCAACGCGATCCTGCGCGAGACGGGCGTCTGGGACAAGGTGACGCAGGCCGGGTTCATGCCGAAGTACGGAGCGGAGTTCCACGCTGGCAACCGCAGCGTGCTGCCCAAGCACGTCGAGTTTGCCAAGGGGATGGTGCCAGGGCTGGACTTCACGTATCAGGTCGAGCGTTCACGCTTTGACCAGATCCTGCTGCGTCACGCCGAGGAACTCGGCTGCACCGTGCGCGAGGAAACGAAGGCGGTTGCCGTCCAAGGAGCGGGCCGCCAAGGTGCCGACGGCTACGACATCACCCTGCAACCGGCGGCCAACCCGCGCGGCAGCCGGGAAGGCGAGGTAACCGTGCGCGGCGCGTACCTGCTCGACGCCTCGGGGCGTGACACACGGTTCGCTAAACCCATCAAAACGGCCCCGGCCGACCCCGATCTCAACAAGCGCATCGCCATCTACGCGCATTTCCGGGGGGTCAAGCGCACCGCCGGACGCGCGGGCGGGAACATCGTCATCGTGCGCCACGAGGACGGCTGGGGCTGGCTGATCCCGCTGGACGGGGAGCGTACCTCCGTCGGCGTGGTCACGACGGCGGAGCGGATGCGTGCCTCCCGGCTCAAGCCCGAGAAAGTCTTTCAGCAAACGGTCGCGGATTCGCACCGGATGGGCACGGCGATGGCAGATGCCGTGCCCGACTCCCCCTTTCACGCCACGGCAGACTACAACTACCGTGCGCGCCGCTTCGCTGCCCCCCGGCTGCTGCTGGTGGGAGACTCCGCCTGTTTCCTGGACCCGATGTTCTCGACGGGCGTGTTCGTCGCGCTGCTCTCGGCCAAGCTCGCCAGCGAGGAGATCACCGCCGCCCACAGGCGGGGCAACGCGGCGCTGACGTTCTGGCAACAGCGGCGCTACACGCGGCGGCTGGGCCGGAACCTGGGCACGTTGCGCCGGCTCGTGCTGGCGTTCTACGACAACGCGAGCTTCTCGGTGTTCATGGAGCGCAAGGCCCCTTGGCGGATGTTCCCGGCGATCAACTCGCTGGTGGCGGGCAATTCCGATCCGCCCTGGCCGGTGCGCTGGCGTTACTGGTTGTTCCTGGCGGTCTGCTGGTTGCAGAGGCGGCGGCCGTTGGTGCCGCCCGTCGATCTCCGCCCGAAGCCGACCCGGGCAGTCGCGGAAATGGCGATCAGGGATTGATGGCACTCGCCGGGGCCGCCGGGCAGGATCACCTGCTGCCCGCGCAACGGGCTGCCAGTTCCCGCCGGTCGAGCTTGCCGCGCTCCGTGCGCGGCAGCCGGGGAGCCACCCACCACTGACGCGGCACCTGCCACGCCGGGAGCCGCTCGGCCAGCGCTCGACGCACTTCCTCACCCGGGCGGCGTGTTTCCACGGCTGCCAGCAGGAAGTCCTCGCCACCCGCCGCCCGCGTCTGCACGCCCACCCAGGCGTCCGTCACGCCCTCCAGCGCCCGGAGCGCGCGTTCGATCTCGGCGGGAGCCACCTTCTTGCCGCCGATGTTCGCCAGCGGGGTGGCGCGGCCCGTGAGGACTAGTTCGCCGCGTTCATTCCACGCGCCCAGGTCCGCCAGGGTGTGCTCCCCCGGGGCAACCACCGCCGCGCTGCGGACCGTGACCCGGCCCTCGTCGTCCAGACGAACCTCCACGCCTCGCAGGGGCGAACCAACGCTGCCCGAAGCCACGGCTTCCCCGGTACGGTCGAAGCAGATGCCGCCGGTTTCCGACGAGCCGTAGAAGTTGCCCACGGGCACTCCGAACCGCGCCCGGAACGACGCTGCTACCTCCGGCCGCAGCGGCGCGCCCGCCGAGATCACCCGCCGCAGGGTCCGCAGCCGGGCCGGGTCCACCGAGGATTCCGCCAACGCCCGCAGCACGGCGGGCACCGAGGGCAGCACGGTCGCCCCGTGCTTTTCGATGTGACCGGCGAGCGCGTCGGGCAGGATTTCCGTGGAGCAAATCAGCGCGGTGCCCTGCGCGATCAATGGCAGGACGAGGTTGCCCAGCCCGTAGGAATGGCCGAGGGGAATGGCCCCGAGGTTGCGGTCGTCCGGGCCGATTTCCATGGCCGCGGCGATCTGGCGGCCGTCGGCGAGCATGTTCGCCCCGGTGAAAAGCAGGGGGCGCGGCTCGCCCGTGCTTCCACTGGTCGTCTTGACGACGCAATAATCCGCGTCCGCCGGTGCGGGGGGCAAAGGGCCTGCCAGCGCCTGCCAATCCGGGCCGTCCCAGAGCCAGTGCGCCCCCAGGGCGGCGGCGGCGGCAGCGCGCTGGGGCGGCGGCAGCGCCGTGTCCAGCGGCAGCGCAACGGCCCCGAGCTTTTGCAGCGCGAGAAACGTCGCCAGCCAGCGCACGCCATTGCGCTCACAGACCGCCACGGTCGCGCCAGCGGCCAAGACGACGGGCGCACCGGCGGCGAGGCGTTCCGCCCGGGCGGTCAGCTCGCCGCGTGAACACGTTTCGCCGTCTTCGCGTGCCTCGACCAGAGCCAACGCGTCCGGCGCGGACGCGGCGGTTTGCAGCCAAGTGGTCCAGAGGGTGGTCGGCATCAGTGCGATGTTGGGGAGAACAATCAGGCCACCTGCACGTCCGGACGCCATTCAAGCACCGTGGCGTCCCCACTGGCCAGGACGATGCCCGCTGCGTCCTCCACCCGGCCCTCGAAGCGGATCAGGCCACCGGGGGCGGGCGGCGTCTGGCCCCCCAGCACCGTGACCCGTAGCACTTCTCCGACCGGCAGCGACCGCCTGTCCAGCCGCAGGGTCCGGCTCCCCAGCAGCAATCCCCTCGCCGCGCGGACATGCTCCGCCCCGCTGGCCATTTGGTTGAGCGCGTGGTGAACCGCTGCCGCCTGCGCGATCAATTCCAGCGCAAACGACGCCGGGACCTCGCCACCGCACGCGGCTGCAAACGCCGGGTCAAAGCCGCCCGCACAAGTTGTCTCCCCGCCCTCATGGGCAAGCACGGCGCGCAGGAACAGCATCGGCGGGCAGTGCGGCAGCAGGTCAGCGGGTGGCGGATATCCCATTCCGCTTTGTAAAGTGGGAAGGCGGAAGTGGGAAGGCGGAAGTGGGAAGGATGCAGGATGCAGGATGCCGGGGCACCTGCGATGCGTGGTAGGCAGTTTCTGGTGTACCCGGTCTATCGGCTGCCGTTGTCCGACTTCCGACTTCCGACTTCCGACTTCCCACTGCCGCCTTCCAGACAGTGCCGCACGGATTCCGCCAGGCCGTCCACATGCTCGGTGATGCACGCCAGGTGGCTTCCCGCCAACTCGTGGGTTTCCAGGGACGAAACCCGCTTGCGCCACTCGCGCGGCGCGTCCTCCTCGCCCTTGCCGTTCGCCAGATCGCTCGAAAGTAGCAGCGTGGCTGCACCGTGATAAGGTTCAGGCGTATAACCTCCCGTCGCCCAGAGGAAAACGAGCGGCACGTTCCAGCGAGGATCGAACCATTCCGACGCTGAAGCCGAGCCGCCGCCCTGGTCTGGCGGCGGCCAGAAACGCCACAACAGCCGCTGCCAACGGTTCTTGACCCGTCGGGAAGCCACGTCCCATTTTTCCTGGGTTTCCATCAACAGCCAACGCTCCAGCCGTGCGAACAGAAAATGCCACCGGCTGAACGAGGCGATCTGCCGCTGCTGGTCGAAACCCCGCCAGCGGCCGATCCGCTCTACCCAGCGCCGCAGGGTCTTGAGCCGCCGGTTGCGCACCGTGGCATCGATGATGAGCAGCCGCTCGACCGTCTCACCTTGGGCTTCCAGTTGCCGCGCAATCTCGAACGCCGTCAGGCCGCCCAGGCAGAAACCGCCCAGCACGTAGGGCCCGTGGGGCTGCACGGTGCGGATGGTCTGCAACTGCGCCGCTGCAATCGTCCCGATTTCCGGCAGGGCCGCGTACTCGGACACGTCCAACGGCGGCAACGCGTAGAAGGGCTGGTCCGTCCCGAGGCGGCGTGAGAGCTTCAGGCAGTAGAAGCCGCCGCCAGTCAGGTCACCGTGGAGGAAGAAAATAGGCGTCTTGGTGCCGCTTTCCTGGAGCGCCAGGATTTCCGGGGCGGGCCCGGCGTCATCGCGCCGCAAGGCCTCGACGGCCAGATGCTCGATGGTCGCCTCCTGGAAGAGCGTGGCGGGGAGCAGCGCCTTGCCGCAAACCTGTTCGATCCGGTAGAGCATCCGCATGGCCAGCAGCGAGTTGCCACCAAGGTCAAAGAAATCATCCCTGATGCCGATGGGCCGCACGTCCAACAGATCCTGCCAGATCTCGATGAATTGATGGTGCACCGTCAGGTAAGGGGCGTCGTAACGCTCCTCGGTTTCGCGTCCGGGGGCGGCGGGCGGCTCGGGCAGGTGCGACGGGTCCAGCCAGCCTTCCGGCGTCCGCGGAAACCGCTCCACCGGCACGAAGGCCGACGGGATGCTCTCCTCCGGGAGATGTTCCTTGAGGAAGGCGCGCAGTTGCGTCGAACTGACCAGCGCGGGTGGCGCGCCATCGCTCTCGAAATAGGCGCAGACACGGCCTTCGGGTCCGGCGGGGCGCGCCAGCACCTCGCACACATGGGGATGGGTGCGCAGAGCCGTCTCGATCTCACGGGCATCCACCCGCAACCCGCCCACCTTCAGTTGGTGATCCAGGCGGCCAAGCCATTCCACCTCGCCGCCGGGCCGGAGGCGTCCGGCATCGCCCGTGCGGAAGGCATGGGCCGCCGCCGATTGCTCGGCCCCGGGCAGGCCATCCACGCAAATTTCCCCGCACACCCCTACGGGCAGCGGCTCGCCGTGGGCGTCGAGCACGCGGAGGCCGATCCCAGGACGCACGGGGCCGACCCCCGCCGTCCGATCCGGGTCGGGGCCGGGCGGCACGTCGAAACAAAGCTCCACCCAGCGGCCGGTGTCGGCGGTCATCCGCCAGCGGTCCGCCCGCAGCATCCGGGCGGGGGCGGCAGCCTGTTCAGGCTCGGCCGCCAGCGGCAGCCGGGTGACCGGCAGATCCGCCCCGCCGGGCGCGACGACCGCCACGAGGAGGCTTTCAAAGCTGGCGAGCACCCGGTCAATGGTGCCTGCCTCGAAGAGGTCCGCGTTGTATTCCAGGCTCAGACGGATGTGGTCGCCATCCTCAGTGGCCGCTGCCGACCACTCGAAGAGTGACCCGCTGGCCGTCTGCGGCAGGGGAGTCAAATCCAGGTCTGGCAGGCGGACGGACTGCACGAAAGGCCGCTGGTAGAGGAAGTTAGCCTGGAGCCGCCGGGGCGGCAGCTCCTCGATGATCTTCTCGAAGGGCACGTCGGCGTGCTCAAACGCACCGAGCACGGTCCCGCGCACCCGCCCGAGATATGCGCGGAACGTCGGGCCACCGGCAAGGTCCAGACGTAGCAGGAGCGGGTTCACGAACAGGCCGATCAGGTCCTCCAGCTCGCTCCGGGGGCGGTTGGCCGAGGGGGTGCTGACCAGCACATTCTCCTGCCTGCCGTAACGGCCCAGCAGGATGGAAAACGCCGCCAGGAACAGCATGAACGGGCTGACGCCCTCCCGGGCGGCCAGCGCCTTGAGCGACGCCGCCAGTCCATCCGGCAGCGGCCGGTAGCGCACCCCACCCGTGGCGGCGCGTCCGCGAAAGGGAGGGCGCGGATGGTCCGTCGGCAGGTCCAACACGGGCAGCGGCGCGGCGAGGGCCTCCCGCCAGTAGGCCAGCGGCGCTTCATGCCCCGCGGCAGCGAGGTCGTGCTGCCACTGGGCATAATCAGCATACTGGATCGCCAGATCCGCCAGGGGAGAGGGCTGCCCCTGGGCAAACGCGGTGTATAACGTTGCCAGCTCGCGCTGGAAAACCCCGCTGCTCCAGCCGTCGCAGGCGATGTAGTGCACCGTGAAGAGCAGAAGATGATCATCCGGCGCGGTCCGCACCAGGCGGGCGCGGCAAACGGGCCCGCGCGCCAGGTCGAAGGGCTGCCCCGCCTCCTCGGCCCGCAGGTGCACCGGCACCTCCGCGCGAGCGGGTTCCGGGAAGTCCCACACGTCCACCATGGACAGGGCCAGCGTCTGCTCGGGCGCGATGGTCTGGCGCAGGCGACCCTGCTCAAAATGGAAGGTCGTCCGCAGAGTTTCGTGCCGGGCAACGATCTCGCGCAAGGCGCACTCCAGGGCGGGGCGATTCAACCGGCCGCGCAGTTGCATGGCCATCGCCACGTTCAGCGAAGGGTTGCCGCCGGGTACGAGCTGGTCGAGCAGCCAGAAGCGGCGCTGGGCCGTCGTGGCCGGGAAAATAAAAACATCCTCGCCGTCGGTCGTGGGCACCGTTTTGGCTCCGGCCGGGCGGACCTCCGGGTGCGGCGGCACCGCAGGCGCAGGCAGGGCTTTTTCCGCCTGGGTGCGGAAAGCTGGCACGACCGGAGTCAACACAACTTTGCCAGGATGTACGTCTTCAAGCAACGCCAGGATCATATCGCAATGCAACCGAGTTGACTATCAGAAGCAGATGACACGCCTGATTTTTCCATCCGTTCCAATATTTTCCGGGCAACCCGATTCTGGCAATACTCCCTTGGTAGTAGCATTTTCCAAAATAATCGCGCAACGCAATTTGCACGATTTTGTAAGTGCCTGGTTACACGGCATTACGAGACGAACACCACCCGAGGCATTTTCGCCGGAAAACCCCTGTAAAATCCTGTTTTCCGCGGAAATGTGGCGGCAAACGTCACGCCGACGTAGCAGACTCTTTTCCCCGGCCTGCCCCTAATCGCTCCCGAGCGTCGAGCGTTTCACCCGGCGGCCTTCGCGTGAGACCGCCACCAGGGCAGGCAGCGTCCGATCCGTTGCCGTGTTGATCCCGGCTCCCACCTTCCCCAAACGCTCCCGCGCGTCCGGCGCCCCCCCCGCCGCGTCTTCCCCGGGGCCCGGCCGGAGCCGTTCCAACCGGGCGGCCAGCGCCTCGATGGTGGGGGCCTCGAAGACCAGGGCGAGCGACAGCGGCACGCCGTCAAACAGCCCGCGCAACTGGTTGATCATGCGCAGACCCAGCAGCGAGTCGCCGCCCAGCTCGAAGAACCCCTGGCGCACCCCCACCCGGGCGAGGCCCAGCACGTCCCGCCAGATCTCCGCCACCCGCTCCTCCAGCGGCGTGCGCGGCGCGACGAAGTCAGCGGCGGCATCGTCGCGGGCGAAGTCCGGCGCGGGCAGCGCGCGGCGGTCCACCTTGCCGTTGGGCGTCAGCGGCAACGCCGCCAGCACGACCACGGCGGCGGGCACCATGTACTCCGGCAACGAGACGCGCAGGGCCTGGCGCAGCGCCGGGCCATCCAGCGCCTCCCCGGCGACATACGCCGCCAGCCGCCGCTCGCCGGGCCGGTCCTCGCGCGCCAGCACGACGCACTCGCGCACCCCCGGTTGCTGACCCAGGGCCGTCTCGATCTCACCGAGTTCGATGCGGAAGCCGCGCAGCTTCACCTGATAGTCCAGCCGGCCCAGGTACACGGCGTTGCCGTCCGGCCGCCACCGTGCGAGGTCGCCCGTGCGGTACAGGCGGGCCGCCGGATCGGTCGAAAACGGGTCGGGGACGAAACGTTCGGCGGTCAGTTCCGGCCGGTGGAGATAGCCGCGCCCGACCTGCGTCCCGCCGATGTACAGCTCGCCCGGCACGCCCACCGGGACAGGTTGGCCCCGTTTGTCCAACACGTAAATCTGCGTGTTGGCGACCGGCCGCCCGATGGGCACGATCCGCTCGCCGCCGCTCTCCCGCCGGCACTCCCAGAACGTCACGTCCACGGCGGCCTCGGTGGGTCCGTAGAGATTGTGCAGCGCCACGCCCGGATCCGTGAACACCCCGAAAAACCGCTCCTGCAAGTCGAACGGCAGCGCCTCGCCGCTGCACACGACCCGGCGTAGGGTCCGGCAGCGTTCCGGCAGCCCCTTCTCGTCCAGGAACGCCGAGAGCATCGGCGGCACGAAGTGGCAGGTCGTGACCCCCTGCTCGCCGATCAAATTGGCGAGATAATCGCTGTCTCCGTGGCTGCGCGGACGAGCCAGCACCAGCGCCGCGCCGGTCAGCAGCGGCCAGAAGAACTCCCACACCGACACGTCGAAGGAGAACGGCGTCTTTTGCAACACGCGGTCACTGGCGTCGAGCCCGTAAGCGTCCTGCATCCAGAGGAGGCGGTTGCAGATCGCCCGGTGGGTGTTCATGGCCCCCTTGGGCTGGCCGGTCGAGCCGGAAGTGTAGATGACATAGGCCAGATCGTCTGGCCCCGCTCCATCGACGAGTGCATCTTCGTCGTGGTGCGCCGCCGCCTCGCCGCCGACATCCAGACACAGCACGCGCGCGCCGTGCGGCGGCAGGTTCGGCTGGAGCCGTTCCTGGGTCAGCAGCACGGGCACCTGCGCATCCGCCAGCATGAACGCCAGCCGTCCGGCGGGGTAATCCGGGTCGAGCGGCACATACGCGGCCCCCGCCTTCAGGATGCCGAGCAGCGCGACGACCATCTCCACGGACCGCTCCATGCACACGCCCACGAGCGTGCCCGCCGCGACGCCCTGCGCGCGCAGGTGGTGGGCGAGACCGTTCGCCCGCCGGTCGAGCCCCCGGTACGAAAGTGTCTCCCCGGCAAAGATCAGCGCGGGCGCATCGGGCGTGCGCCGCGCCTGCGCTTCGATCAACCCGTGCAACGTGCTGTCCCCCGACGGGAATTCCACCGCCGTTTCGTTGAATCCCGCCACCACTTCCCGGGTCTGGGCCGCGTCGAGCAGCGGCAGCGTCCACACGTTCGCTTCCGGGTCGGCGACGACCGCCGCGAGCAGCGTCCGGTAATGTCCGAGCCAGCGTTGCACGGTTTCCGCGTCGAACAGGTCGGTGGCGTGGTCGCACTCGCAGAACAGTTCGCCGTCTTTTTCCGCGACGTTGAGGTACAGCTCGAACATCGCCGTGTCGCGCGGGGAGCGGTACGGCACGTCCGCCGTGACGAGTTCCGCGTGCAACCCCGCGCCGAAATCGCGCGCGAACTTGCCCGTCTCGTAGTTGAAAAACACGGAGAACACCGGCGGGCGGCTCGGATCGTGCGGCAGGCCGAGCTTCCGGATGAGCCGCCCGAAGAAATAGTTCTGGTGGCCGTTGGCCGTGAGCACGCGATCCTTCGTGGCGGCGAACAGATCGGCGAACCGCGTGTCCTCCGCCGCGCGGCTGCGCAGGGGCACGACGTTGCTCGTGTTGGCGAAAAGCGCCTCGCCGCCCGGCAGCGCACGCGCCTCGCCCTCGAACGGCACGCCCACGACGAGGTCGTCCTGGCCGCTGAGCCGGTGCAACAGGACCTCGAACCCCGCGAGCAACAGCATGAACAGCGAGCCCCGCCGCGCCGCCGCGACCCGGCGCAGCCCGGCCGCGAGTTCCCGGTCCAGGGTCAGGCGCTGGCGCTGCCCGCGATGGGTGCGCAGGGACGGCCGCGCGTGGTCGGCGGGCAGTTCCAGGGTCGGCACGCCGCCCGCGAATTGTGTGGTCCAGTACGCCTCGTCCTCCGCGTGCGTGCGGGCCGCTTCCTCCCCGCGCCAGCGGACGAACTCACCGAGTTGCAGCGGCGTCTCCAACGCGGCATTGCCATCCGCGTACAACGCGGCCAGTTCCTCGAAAAACGCCCAGTACGATGGCCCGTTGCCGAAAAGATGGTGGAACGTCAGGACGAGTTGGTGTTCCTGCGCGGCGAGCCGGAGCGCCGTCGCCCGGAGGAGCGGTCCCCGCGCGAAATCGAACGTTTGGCCTTCCAATTCCCGGAACGTCTGCGCGCACGCTTCGGCACGCTCGGCTGCCGCCGTGTCGGACAGATCGACGACCTCAACCTCGACGGTGACGGCGGGACCGATGACCTGCGATTCGCCGTCGGGGCCGACCGTCGTGCGCAGGGCCTCGTGCCGCCCGACGATGGCTTGCAACGCCGCGCGCAAGCGGTTCACGTCGAGCGGGCCGCGCAACGCGAGCGTGGTCGATTCATGGTAGGCGCGCAGGGCGTCGGGCTCCGTCTGGCCAAGCACCCACAGGCCGGCTTGCGCTTCCGTCAGGGGCAAGGTCCGCGCGGGCTCCGCCGCCGCCGGCATTTCGGGCGCCGCGTAGCGTTGCCGCAGCCGGTCCAGCGCGGGCAGGCTGGCCAGGACGGCGTCCGTATCCACACCGAAGTCCACGAAGCAGCCGACCTCGTCCACGCCGATCTCGCGCAACCGGTCCACGACGGCCGCACAGGATTCCGGCGTGCCGATGAGCGCCTTGCCCTGCACGTAGTCGTTGAACGATTTATCCAGGAGGTATTCGATGTCCTCGTCGGCGACCTCGACGGGGCCGTTCTGGCTTTCCAAACGCTTCTGGCTGTTATCCAGGAAGGAGCGCAGGTATTCGCGCAACGGCCCCCTCGCCCGGTCGCGCGCCCCGGCCGCGTCATCACCCAGGAAGGTATGGAGCAGGATGGTGACGTGCCCCTTCGCCGGGTCGTGCCCGGCGCGGGCCAGCGCCTCGCGGTATTTGGCGATCTTCGCGGCGACCTCGTCCACGGACTGGTTCATCAGGTAGCCCAAAACGCCCAGGCCCAGCTCCCCCGCCTTGACGAAGGATTCCTCGTGGATGCACGTCAGCCACACGGGCAGTTGCCCCTGCACCGGCAGCGGGAACAGCGTCACGTCGAAATCCGCGCCCGCGCCCGCGCGCATCGGCAGCGATTCGCCGCGCCAGAGTTTCTGGATGGTGGCGATGTCCTCCAGGCAGATCTCGCGGCGGCGCTCGAAGCGGTCCGGCGCGAAGATGAAATCGTTCGGGTGCCAGCCGGTGGCGATGGAAATCCCCGTCCGGCCGCCCGACAGGTTGTCCACCACGGACCACTCCTCGGCCACGCGCACGGGATGGTGCAGCGGGAGCACCACGCTGCCGCCGCGCAGCTTGATCTGCGCCGTGTCGCGCGCCAGCGCCGCGGCGAGCAGCGACGGGTTCGGCGAGAAGCCGCCGACCGCGTGGAAATGGCGTTCGGGCAGCCACACAGCGGTGAAGCCGTGCTGATCGGCAAACCGCGCACTCTCTAATATAAGGCGATATTTGTCCTCGTGATACGCCGCTGGGTAATTACCGAAGTAATAGAGAGAAAATTGCAGTGGCCTGGCGGCGACCGGTGCGGTTGCCCGCGGCGGGACGGCGGGCGTTGCACCCGGTTCCTGCGCCGGGTTGGCCGGTGCGCCGTTCGTGCGGGCGTGGTGTCCGTTCGTGCCAGGCACGGGCAACGCGCCCGCGATTTCCGGCAGCGGTTCGCCGGGCAGGAAACCGCCCAGTTGCATCTCGCGGATCGTCTCCTTGAACGCGCGGACGATGAACGCCACGTCGGCGTCCGTGTGCGCGGTGGACAGGAAGCTCGGCCGCCCTTCCCACACATGGACGCCCTTCGCCCGCAGGTGAAAATACATCAGGCTGCCGAACCGGATGTCGTCGTCGAAATGTGGGTAGAACAGCGAGGCGAAATTTTCCAGGTGCAAGGGCACGCCGCTGTCGGCGAAGAAGCGGTTCAACTCGCCGACCATCGCGCCCGTGCGCTCGCTCAGACGGCGCTGGAGGCCGGGACCCTCGCGTTTGAGGAAATTCAGGATGGCCCAGCTTGCCGCCATCGTCAGCGGATGCCGGATGTACGTGCCCGCGAAGAACGTGACGCCAACCTCCGGAAACGACCCGTCGCCGTATTGCCACGCACCGCCGTCCAGCGCGTCCATGTACTCGGCCTTGCCCGTGATGGCCCCCACGGGCATCCCCCCACCCATGACCTTGCCCCAGGTGGCGAGATCGGCCTGGACCCCGAAGTACGCCTGCGCGCCGCCGGGATGGCAGCGAAAGCCGGTGATGACCTCGTCGAAGATCAGCACGCAACCCGCCTGCGTGGCGATTTCACGCGCGGCGTGGAGGAACTCGCGCGGCTGCAAGTCGGGCCGGCGGCTCTGGACGGGCTCAATCAAAATGGCCGCGAGTTCGTGCGCGTGGGCGCGCAGCAACTCCAGACCCTCGGCTGTGCCATAATCGACGACGAGCACGTCGCGCACGATGTGCTCGGGGATGCCGGGAGCCACGGGCACGCTACGCCGCTGGCCGTCCACGACGTTCGCGCGGACGAGCACCTCGTCGTTGATGCCGTGGAAGCCGCCGCACGTGGCGATGCGCGTGCGGCCCGTGACGGTCCGTGCCAGGCGCACCGCCGCCAGCACCGCCTCGGAACCGGTGTTCGTGAACGCCGCGCGTTCCGCGCCCGTGAGTTCGCACAGCAGCGCGGCGACCTTGCCCGCCAGCGGGCTCTGCGGGCCGACCTCCACCCCGCGCTTGAGTTGGTCCTCCAACGCAGCGGTGATGAACGCGGGCGAGTGGCCGAGCAGGTTCGTGCCGAAACCCATCGTCAGATCGACGTATTCGTGGCCGTCCACGTCCCATAGGCGCGCGCCCGCCGAACGCTCCGTCACGATGGGGTACACCATCTCCTTCCAGAACTGCCGGAAGCCGGACACCGTGCGCGGGTCGGAGAAATGCGCGCGGTTTTCCTGCGTCAACGCCTTGGATTTCGGCGTGCGCGCGATGTACGCGGCGACCAGCGTGTCGAGGTGTTGCTGCTGGCGGGCCGTGAAGCCGCCGCTCGCGCTTTTCTCGATGGGCCGGTAGGGGCCGAAAGCTTTCGGCTCCAGCTTGGTGATCTGCTGGCTGGTCGGCGTGGAACTGCCCGTTGCCGGCGTGATTTCCGCCGGGACGGGGACTGCGGAGGCCGCTAGGGCAGGCGCGCCGCCGCGCAGGGTTTCCAATTGCTGCGCCATGACGCGGAGTTGCTCCTGAATCACGCGCTCCAAGACGCTGTTCCCGGCGGGGGCCGGGGATTCGGACGGCGGGAGGGCGACGCTGATGTTGGGCGACAAGCTGGCAGGCTGACCCGAATCAGAGGCAGCGGGGGCAGCAGGCGCGGCGGGCGCAACCACCGGCACGGGCCGCAGGACATCCGGCGGCAGCACGGCGTCCAGATGCGCGGCAAGCGCGTCCATCGTGGCGAGGTCTTCGAGCAGTTGGCGGAAGGTGATCTTGACGCCGAATTCCTTGCGGAAGGTGCCCGCAACCTGGGTCAGGAACAACGAATCAAAACCGAGTTCGAGGAAGGAAACCCCCGGGTCGGTCGCAGACTGATCCTGACCCGAGAGGTGCTTGAGGACCGCGCGGATTTTGTCGCGGATGAGCGTCAGGCGGTCGGGCGGCGGGGGCAGAGGTACGGGGACGGTGCTTGGCATCGGTGGAAGGAGAGTTGGCGCGACGGGAGCCGCCGCACTCGCGGCTGCCAAGGCAGGTTTGACGGGTTCGACCCAGTAACGTTTTCGCTCGAAAGGATAGGTCGGCAGCGTGACCCGGCGGCGGGTACCGGGGTGGAGCGAGGACCAGTCGGGTGCGACGCCTTCGGTCCACAGGCGGCCCAGCGCGCCGAGCGCGGCGAGGTCGTCGTCGTGGCCGTCCTGGAGCGTGGAGAGGATAGCGGTGCCTTGCGCGCGCGCGGCGGGATGCTGGCGCGCCATGGGGCCGAGCGTCTGGCCGGGGCCGACCTCCAGCAGGATCGCGCCCGGCGCGTGTTGCAGCAGCGCATCCACGCCGTCGGCGAAGCGCACGGTTTGGCGCAGGTGCCTGGCCCAATATTGGGCATCCGTCGCTTCGGCGGCCGTGACGAGGCGACCGGTGACGTTGGAAACAAACGGGATCGTCGGCGCGGCCAGCGGTACCGCGCGCACCAGCGCGGCAAAGGGCTCGACGACCGGCTCCAGCATGGCCGAATGGAAGGCGTGCGAGGTTTGCAGGCGGCGCGCGGCGACGCGGCGTTCCGCCAGGATGGCCTCGAAGGATTGCACGGCGGACTCGGGACCTGCGGCCACGCACAAGGAGGGTGAATTGACGGCGGCCAGCGAGAGGCCCGGGCCGTGCGAGGCGAGCAGCGGGACGAGATCGGCTTCCGCCACGCGTACCGCGAGCATCACACCGCCGGGTTGGCTCTGCACGAGCCGCGCGCGCGCCGCCACGAGCCGCAAACCGTCCTCGAACGAGAACACATCCGCCAGGCAGGCCGCGACGTATTCGCCGACGCTGTGCCCGAGCATCGCGGCGGGCTGCACGCCCCACGACAGCCATAGTTTTGCCAGCGCGTAGCCAAAGACGAACAACGCGGGTTGGGTGAAGCGCGTCTGCCCGAGTTGGTCCGCCGCCGCGGTTTTCTTGTCCTCGGCCGGGTGGAGGACGTTGCGCAGATCGACGCCATCCAGCGCCCCGCGCAGGAGTTCCGCGCCACGTTCGATCTCGGCGCGGAACACGGGTTCCGCGCGGTATAATTTCGCGCCCATGTGGACGGCCTGCGCCCCCTGACCCGGAAACAGGAACGCCACGGGAGGTTGGTGGCGGCTCTTGGTTTGCGTGTACACGCGCCGGGCGTCGCGCGACGCCAGCGCGGCGGCGGCATCCGCCAGCGTGCGGGCCGCCACGGCCCGGCGGCAACCAAACTGCGCGCGGCCCATCGCCAGCGTGCCCGCGGCGTCGGCCGGGTCGAGCGTGGGGTCAGCAAGGAAGCAGCGCGCGAGGTTCGCGGTGGCCGCCTCCAGCGCCCCCTCGGTTTTTGCCGAGAGCACGAAGAGTTGGTGCGTGCGCCCGGACGGGGTGGCGGGCTCGGCGGGCGGGGCCGCTTCGAGGACGGCATGGGCGTTCGTGCCGCCGACGCCGAAGGAGCTGACGCCCGCGCGGCGCGGCGTGCCGTCGGCGCTTTCGGGCCACGGGAGCAGGCGGGTGTTGACGTAGAAGGGACTGCCGGGCAGGTCCAGCTTCGGGTTGGGCGACCGGAAATGCAGGCTCGGCGGGATGACGCCGTGTTTGAGCGCCAGCGCCGTCTTGATGAGCGCCGCCACGCCCGAAGCCGTTTCGAGGTGACCCACGTTTGTTTTCAGCGAGCCGATGGCGCAGAAGCCGTGGCCGGTCGCGCCGCCCGCGCGGAACGCCTGGGTCAGGCCCGCGAGTTCGATGGGGTCGCCCAGCGGCGTCGCGGTGCCGTGCGCCTCGACGTAGGTAACCGTGTCGGGCGGCACGCCGGCGAGGGCCTGCGCGAGTTGGATCACTTCAGCCTGTCCGTCGGGGCTTGGCGCGCTGTAGCTGGCCTTGCCCGCGCCGTCGTTGTTCACCGCCGTGCCCCGGATGACCGCAAAAATCTGGTCGCCGTCGGCCTGCGCGTCGGCCAGGCGCTTGAGCGCGACGCAGCCCGCGCCGTCGCTGAAGACCACGCCGGCCGCGTCCGCGTCGAACGTGCGCGTGTGGCCGTCGGCGGACGCCATGCCGCCTTCCGTGTAGGGGTAACTCCGGCGTTGCGGAAACGAGACCGACACGCCGCCTGCCAGCGCGAGGTCGCACTGATAACCCAGCAGCGCCTGGCAGGCCTGGGCGACGGCGACGAGCGAGGTCGAGCAGGCCGTCTGCACGGTCATGCTGGGTCCGCGCAGGTTAAGCTTGTACGAGACCCGCGTGGCCAGGAAATCCTTCTCGTTGCCAAGGAAGTCGGCGGGTCCGGTCTGTTGGTAGCCGCAGACGAGCCGTGAGATGTAATCGCGGTCCGCGCAGAGGTTGTAGAGCAGGTAGGAGTTCAGGCTGGCCCCGGCCCACACACCGATCAACCCCGGGTAGCGCGCGGGATCGCAGCCCGCGTGTTCCAACGCTTCCCAGGCGCATTCGAGGAACACCCGCTGCTGCGGGTCCATCAACTCGGCCTCGCGGGCGTGGACGCCGAAGAAGCCCGCGTCGAAATCTGCGGCGTCCGCGAGGATGCCGCGGGCGTTGACCACCCGTGGTGCGCCGTCCCCGGTAGCCAATGGGGGTAGATCCAGTTCCGGGTCAGTGAAGCGCGAGATCGACTCCACGCCGTTCTTGAGGTTCTCCCAGAACGCCGCGACGCTGCCCGCGCCGGGGAAACGCCCGGCCAGGCCGATGATGGCGATGCCTTCCATGAAGTGACGTGGTTTGGCGCGTTCGGTTCAACCCGGCCGGCCTGCGAGACGGGCGCGGGCGGCAGCGGCGACGACTTGCTGCTGCTGGCGGCGGGCACGATCCTGGATGGACGGGGCCGCCACCGGCGCTTGGTCCAGCGTGCCGAGATAAGCGGTCAGACCCGCGATGGTGGGATGCTGGAAGATCGCCGCGATTGGGAACTCGCGCCCCAATGCCTGACACAAGCGGGTATGCAGCCGCACGGCGAGCACCGAGTTGCCGCCCGCCTCGAAAAAATTGTCACGGGTATCGGAGCCCTCGAAGCCCAGCGTCTGCTCCCAGGCCAGCGCGACGGTCTTTTCCAGCGCGGTCCGCGGCGGGGTGGCGGCAGCGCGGGCTCCGGCGGCGCGCGTGGCGCGGTGACGCGGCAGGGCGCGGCGATCCACCTTGCCGCTCGGCGTCAGCGGGAGTTGTTCCAGCACCGCGAAATGGGTTGGCACCAGATAATCGGGCAACTGCCCGAGCAGCCAGCGCCGCAGGTCGGCGGGCGTCGGCACGGGCTGGCCCGCACGCGGCACGAGGTAGCCCACGAGTTCCTGGCCGCCGCCCGTCTCGCCAGGGGAAACGCCGACCGCCGTTTCGCGGATGGCCGGATGCCGCGAGAGCACGGTTTCGACCTCGCCCAGCTCGACCCGGAATCCGCGAATCTTCACCTGATCATCGGCGCGGCCGAGGAACTGCAAATTACCGTCCGGCTGCCGTTGCACCAGATCGCCGGTGCAATACCAACGCGTGCCGTCGATTGCCACGAACTTCGCCGCCGTCAACGCCGGATCGTGCAGATACTCGCGGGCAAGGCAGACGCCGCCGAGGTACAACGCGCCCGGCTGACCGGGTTCGACCGCCTCGCCGCCGTCATCCAGTAACCGGATTTTTACCCCGTCAATGGGTTGTCCGACACTGGGCAGCGGGGGCCAGTCCTGCGCCGGACCCGGCAGCGTGTAAGCGGTGGCGACATGGGTTTCCGTCGGTCCGTAGTGGTTGTGCAAGGCACCTCCCCCGGCGGCCTGGAGCACCGCGAAAAATCCCGCCACGGCCGGGGTGATCCGCAACGCCTCGCCGGCCGTGATGACCTGCCGCAGGGCGCGGGGCGCGGGCTCGCCGGCCGCGTGTTGTTCGGCCAGTTGGTAGAGCATCACGGGTGGCACGAACACGCGGGTAATCCCCTCCCGCGCGATCAAGCGCAGCAGCCCGCGCGGGTCACGCCGCAACCCTTCGGAAATCAGCGCCAGCGTGCCCCCTTCGCCGAGGGTCGAAAAAATCTCCTGGAACGAAACGTCAAAGCTCAGCGGCGCGAACTGCAACACGCGGCTGCCCGGTTCCAGCGGGCATATGCGCGCCTGCCAGCGCAGTAAATTCATCAGCGGACCGTGCCCCATCGCCACCCCTTTCGGGCGTCCCGTGGAACCCGACGTGTAGATCACGTATGCCAGCGGGTCGGCTGCATCGTTGCTCGCGGCAGCGTCGAGGTCACGGTCGTCGTAGGCATCGAGGTGCAGGCCGCCGCTTCCCCCGAGATGGACCGTCCGCAATCCGGCGGGCCACTCGCGGACCATCGCGGCCTGGGTGATGAGCACGCGCGCGCCGGAATTTTCCAGCATGTAAGTCAGCCGTTCCTCGGGATAAGCCGGGTCCAGCGGCACGTAAGCGCCGCCCGCTTTCAGGACAGCCATGATGGCCACGAGAGCCTCCGGCGACCGCTCCAGACATATCCCTACCAGCGCGTCCGGGCCAATGCCGCACGCCCGCAGATGCCGCGCGAGTTGATTGGCAGTCCGGTTGAGCGCGCCGTAGGTCAATGTCTCGTCAGCGAGCGTCACGGCAGGGGCATCCGGCGTGCAAGCCGCCCGCGCCTCGAAAAGCCGGTGGACCTCTCTGCCGGGTGGCACGGTTGCGGGTTGGAATGATGGACTGCTGTTCACTGCGTCGATGTGTTTTAACCCCGGTCTTCCAGAGTAGGAAGCCATTTTCATGCCCTGACAGGCGGCAGGGTGCAGGTGTTCTGAAGGCAAGGGCTCCATCCTGCCACCTGTCGTCTTTCTACGAACCGGCGAAACAGCGAAAGTGCCCCGTGATCTGATAGACGAACAACACGTCCTCCATCCGAGCCCCCTCGCCGATGTTGTGGACCATGAGGTGCCGGGCCGGGTCAGCCGGAGATACCGCCGCGACCACCACGCCCACGTGCGCCAGACCGCCCGGGAGTTGCCAGCTCACGATGTCGCCCGGTTGGTAGTCCACTGCCGCCGTGGTCACCGGCAGCGATTTTCCCTGCCGCTTGAAGTACGCCGCCAGATTCGGCACCCGGCGGTGGTCGATGTTCGGGTCCGGGTGCGTGAGGCCCCATTCGTGCGGGTACGCGGCGAAATGCGCCTTCATGTCCTCGTGGACCGCCTGTTGCAGGTCCACCCCGGCCGCGCGCAGGGAACGGATCACCACGTCCGTGCAGACGCCGCGATCCGCAGGCACGTCGCCGCCGGGATAAGTCAGCTTCACGTAGGCGGGATCATACGTTCGCGTGGTCCGCGTTTGCTCCATCGCGGACGCTACCACCCGGCGCACGTTCTCCGCGTGCGGATCGTCGGCCCACAGCGCGGGCACGGTGGCCACGACGCCCAGGAACAGCAGCGCCAGAACGGCCAGCCGTGACGGGTGGTTGCGCATCGGCAGCCTCTTCGTTCAGGACCGGGTGCGCTGCGCCTGGACCGCCGCGGCGTACACCTCGCGCAACGGCACGTCCGCGCGCTCGGCGACGACGCGGCAGGACTCGAACTCGGGAGAAACCTGCAACAGGTTGCCGCCCGCGTCGAAACCGAGCTTCACCTGGATCTCTCCGTAGGCGGTGCCCACGGTCTCGAAACGGCGCTCCAGCTTGAGGCGGCGCTTCTCGCTCAGCCGCAGACCGAAACTGCTCGTGTGGCGGAAGATCAGGGCAGACAAAGCGTCCACCTTCGCCGGTTCGCAAAGCACGGTCAGGAGCACGCCGGGCCGGTTCTTCTTCATCTGCGCGGGCGTGAAGAAGGCGTCCAGCGCCCCGGCGGCCAGGAGGCGGTCGATGGTCGCGCCGACGATCTCGGGCGACAGGTCGTCGATGTTCGTCTCAATCTGCGTGACGGTATCCGTGGCGAAACCACCGCCGTTTGCGGCGGGGGTCGCCGCCGCGTCGTCCGTGGCCAGTTCGCCCAGCACGGCGCGCAGAACGTTGGGCCGGTTCTCCAACTGGCGGTTGCCCAAGCCGTAGCCGATTTTCCCGATGGTCATGGGCGGCATGACGCCGAAGCCATGGCCGAACTCCGCCGCGATGGCCGCGCCGGTCGGCGTGATGAACTCGAAGGGCTCGTCAATCTGCCCGACCGGAATGCCGCGCAGGATTTCCAACGTGGCGGGCGCGGGAATCGGGAAGCGGCCGTGCGCGCAATCCACCCAGCCGTGGCCATCGGCCAGCTTGCCCACGTAGATGCGCTCGACGCCGAGTTCCTCGATCCCGGCGCAGGCCAGCACGATGTCGGCGATGGAATCCAGCGCGCCGACCTCGTGGAAGCCGATGGATTCGACGGGCGTGCCGTGGATTTTCGCCTCTGCCACCGCGACGCGATGGAAGATGCTCAGGGCGTGCTTTTTGACGAAGTCCGAGAGGTCGCTGGATTCGAGCAGGGCGCGAATTTCGACGTAGGAACGGCCATGAGAGTGTTCGTCGAGTTCGTGCTCGTGCTCGTGAGCATGGGCGTGGTCGCAGCCGGGCCCATGCTCGTGACCGTGGTGATCATGCGCGTGGGGCTCAACGCCGTGCCTATGTTCGTGCTCGTCGTGGTCATGTTCATGCTCGTGTGCATGGCCATGCTCGTGTTCGTGCTCGCTTTCGTGCTCATGGGCATGAGCGTGCACCTGCCCGTGCTCATCCGGGTCTTCGTCCTGATCGTGCGTGTGGGTACTGCCCGCGTGGATGCCGAACTTGACGCCTTCGATGTTCTTGCGCTGCTTGCGCTCGAAATGCATGTGGAAGTCGCCGATGTCGAGTTTGGAGAGTTCCCACTCGAACGACGAAGGCTTGACACCCAGGTCGCAGAGCGCGCCCACGGTCATGTCGCCGCTGATGCCGGAAAAACAGTCGAGAAAGAGGACGCGCATAGAGAGAAGAGGATTGCCGACGGAGGCAAGGCGAACCTTACCACAAACCGCCGAAGCGGCCTGGAATCAAATCTCGACGGTAAGCGGGAAGCCCGGGCAGAGCGCCGAATGCTTTATTGGGCCGTCGGCGTCGAAGAAGAGCATCCGGCCCGACTGCTCACGAACCCAGACCTCCTGCGCGCCCGCCTGGAGGTAAAGCTCTTTCTTCTCCAACAACTCGCCCATGGTGTTGCCCGGTGATTTTACCTCGACACAGATTTCCGGGGCTCGCCGGTAGCTTCCCTGCCCCTTGCTCGCTTTGAAGAGGCTCAACGACATCCAGGTGGCACCGGCCACTTTGTTGCCATCCTCGGTGTCGATGACGGTTTCCTGTAAGACTCTGCCACCACGCATCTTCTTTTTCAAGAGATCGTAGATGGAGGATTGCGCGAGGCTGTGATCGTTGTGCGGAGGGCTCATGACGATCTGGCCCCAGCGGTTCGTCTCGATGCGGAAAGGCAAGTCTTGCAAGTAGCGGTTGGCGCAGACTTCATCCCAAGTCATGCGCTCAGCTTACCCGCCTTCTTGCGTGGACGCCATCCTGATTACCATCCCCAAAGAAGAAAAGCTGCCTGTTCGTCAGCCAGCGTCTTATCGTCTGCTCCAGGACGCCATTTGACGAGACCCGGCCACAGAATTTCAATTAAATAATGGACCCATCGGCGGGCCACCGGCCTCGCTCCAGCCACGCGGGCGGGTCGTCTTGAGCCAGTCCACGGCCTTGTGGCTCAGCAGGCTGCCCAGCGTTTTCGGCGTCTGCACGGGCAACTCGGCCAGCTCGATGACCTGCTCGTCCGGCTGCCTGGCGTCCGCTCCCCCACCCCCGCGCTTGCCCGGCTTGAAGGGCTTGTACTTGATGTACACCCGATCCAGCGGCTCGGCCGTCAACAGGAGGATTTTCGCCTTGGGCGGCACGCACTGGTACTCCTTGTTGAGGATCGTGCCGCCGAACGCGAACCGCTTGAGGTACGTCGCCGAGGGCGTCTGGTAAACCAGCGTGTACACGGCATCCCGCGCGAACAACGCGTAGTGATACAAATCCCGGTCCACGAAGAGTTTTTCTGGCGGCGGGATCACCTTGTAGCTTCCGTCTGCCGTGACCGTCAGCACGCGGTCCAGCTCCGAGGCGCGGAAGGCGGGCTCCAGGCCTTCGCCCTTGACCCCGTAGCCAAGGTAGCCCTTCACCGGGTCGTAGGCGACGGCGAGGTTGCGCACGGCCACCTGCCGCGCGTCGGCCTCCTCGAACGTGCCGATCTTCGTCAGCCGGGGGTAGAGCTTGCCGTAGGTCTTGAGCAGGTTCTTGAGGTAAGCAATGGCGTGCTTCGTCAGGCCCTTGAGGCTGCGTTCCGTCTCCTCCAACTGGGTGACGAGTTCGTCGATCTCGCGCTTGTTCTGCGCGATGTCGAAGAGCGAGATGCGCTTGATCCGCAGGCCCAGGAGCATTTCCACGTCCTCGGCCGTCACGTCACGGCGGAGCCGGTCGCGGAAGCGGTTGACCCCGCCGAGCACCGCCCCCTGCACGGCCTCGTAGGTCTCGCACCGCTCGATGTGCTTGTAGATGCGGTTCTCGATGAAAATCGGTGCGAGCGTTTTGTGGGGGATGCTGTCGAGCAGGTCGGCGCGGCGCATTTCGAGTTCCTGCTTGAGCAGGGACAGGAGCTGCACCGTGTTCGTCCGCAGGATTTCCTCCACGTCCATCTCCACGGGACGGTCGCCCCGGATGATGATCGGGCGGGTGGAAATCGACTGCTCGCACTCGGTGAACAGGTACAGCGCGGCGATGGTCTTGCCAGGGTCCTCACCCGGCGTCAGCTTGATCTCGATCTCGACCGTTTCGGCCGTGAAGTCGTCGATGGACTTGATGCGGATTTTCTTCTTGCGCGCGGCGTCCTCGATGGAAGCGATGAGCGCGTCCGTCGTGGTGCTCGCGGGCAGTTCGCGGATGACCAGCGTGCCCGCGACGTGCGTCTTGGGCTCGATGACGGCGCGCAGCTTGACCTTGCCGGTGCCCTTGGCGTAGGCGCTGACATCCATCAGCCCGCCCTGCGGGAAGTCGGGCAGCAGGTCGAAGGGCTTGCCCTGGAGGATGGCGATCTGCGCCTCGATCAGCTCGCAGAAATTGTGCGGCAGGACGCGCGTGCTCAGGCCCACGGCGATGCCGTCCGCGCCGAGCATGAGCAGCAGCGGCAGCTTGGAAGGCAGCGTGACGGGCTCCTTGTTGCGGCCGTCGTAGGAGGGGATCGTCGGAGTGAGGCGGTCGTTGAAAATCTCGTGGCGCGCGAGGTCGGTCAGGCGGCACTCGATGTAGCGCGAGGCTGCCGCCGGGTCGCCCGTGTAGATGTTGCCGAAGTTGCCCTGACCCTCGATGAGGTAACGCTTCTGCTGGAGCGTCACCAAGGCGTCGGCGATGGAGGCGTCGCCGTGCGGGTGGAACTGCATACAATAACCGACGATGTTGGCGACCTTGATGAACTTGCCGTCGTCGTTGCGCTGGATGGAATGCAGGATGCGCCGCTGCACGGGCTTGAGCCCGTCTTCCAACGCGGGGATGGCGCGGTCGCGGATGACGTAGCTCGCGTAGGAAAGGAAATTACGGTCCATCAACGCCCGGAAGGGCGGATCGTCCGGCGGCGGCGCGTGCGGAGGCTCGCCGCCCGGGCCGCCGGGAGGGAGGGACGCGCCGTCGCCACCGGCACCGTCCGGGAGCATGTCGGCGAACTCCGGCAGGGGCTGGTCGTCCGCCGGGGGAACGGTGTCGGCCGCCACGAGGCCGTCGGCGGGCAGCGGATGGCGCACGGGCAGGCCGGGCGTCAGTGCCTGGGCGATGGGGCCGAGCGGCAGGGGATCGTTCTTGGGGCCGTTGGCGGTGGGGCGGTCTGGCATACGGGAATTTACGAGGGAGAGGCCGGAAAACCTCTCTGTCACTGGGCGGCGTACAGGCATAATATGCGCAAGATGTGGCTTATGGTAGCCCAAAATCTACTACATCTGGCCAGTTTTCACAATGATGAAGTTGCCGCATGAAAATGACTCCACTGCGTCGTTACAACGGCATTTCTCACGTACCCGCCGCGAGATCTCGCTCAAACGCGCTTCCGGCGTGACCAAGTTTCCGCTACGGTGCCCCCATGCCGCATCCCGCCGGAGTCGTTCGATGGTCCAGCTTCCTGCTGTCGCTGGCCGCGTGGTTGGCTCCGGTCCTGCTGCTCGCGGTCGGGCCGGGCGCGCGAGCCGACCACCCGGTGCCGACAGATCGGGCGGGCTCGCCGGACGCGGCGCTGACACGAATCAGAACAGGCCATTTCGTGGTCCAGGCCAGCGTGCAGGGCCAACCGTTGCAGCTCGTGGTGGACACGGGCAGTCCGGTCACGGTCATCGATGATCGGGCATATCGCCGCCTCGCCGCGACGGACGCCGGGGTAAAGCCGGAGGGCCGTACCCTGCGGCTGAGATCGCTCAATGGCCAGGCAGTCAGCGTCGGGCGAGTCGCGGATCTGCGCGTCGGCGGGGTCGTGCTCGGCAACGTGGCCGTGGCCGTGACCAGCCTCGGCACCGTGCTGGGCAACCGGTTCGATCCGGGCGGGCTCGCCGGCGCGGACGGCATCCTGGGTGCGGACCTCCTCTCGCACGACGGCGCGATCATCGACCTCGGCCGCCGCACGCTCTCGCTCGACGCGACCCACGACAGCCGCCGCCGGTTGGCGCAGCAGGCCGCGCGTGACGGGTACACGGCGGTCGCCATGTCAGCGACCAGCGGCATCCACCTCGCCGTGCCGTGCATCCTGCAAGACGATCCCTACCGCCTCGTCGTGGATACCGGCTCACCGTTCACCGTCGTCCAGCGCAGCGTCGTGGCTCCAGAGGTACTCGCGCGGCCAGCGCGGGTATCCACCATGCGAACCCTGGGAGGAGTAAACGTCGTGGCCTGGGTGCCGTTGGAACATTGGAACATCGGCGCGTTCCCCATCACGCGTGCCACCGTCGGAGCGGGCAATTTCCACAGCGGCCTTTTCTCGGAGCACACGAGCAGCGGCGGCGCGGTCGTCGGCCTGTTCGGACTGGAATGGCTCGTGCATTGGGGTGCGATCATCGACTTCGGGTCGCGCACGATCTACTTGAAGCATCCGTGAAACCGGGGGCGGCCGGGCTGACAGTTTGGGCGTGGCCCGGAGAGCCATTCCTACCTTATTTAACGACCGTCGGAACCGCCTGTCCGGAAGGCGTCAATGCCCCGCGCAACAACACCGCCAGCCGGTAGCCCGCCAGCGCGAGGCGGCGGTCCGCGACCGCCTTGCTCTGGGCCACGTAACCGTCGGGCAACGGCGGCGGGACCGCGTGCGGGTCGGACGAACCGGGGAGCGTGCCCCAGAGGTATACCTTGTCGATGGCCACGGCGCGCCCCTCCAGGCTCCAGGCCGTGGCGTCCGCCGCCGTGGCGAGTTCAGGCAGGGACGCCGCCGGAAAACGTTTCTCCAGGTCGGCCGCCTGCGCGAACACCTCGTCGGGATGCTTCGCGCTCCCCGGCAGCGCATCCCAGAAGGCGTGCAGGTTCACCGGCTGCCCCCCGACCGCCACGAAGAACAGATTGCCGCCCCGGTCGCCGGTCGGCGGTGGATACTGCGGCGTGACAAATTCCGCGCAATGCAGTGGGTGGTGCAGGTCGCCAACGAGATGGATCAGCCAGCTCAGGCTCGCTGCCCGCGCTTCGTCACCCGCCGCCGGGTCACGCAGCGTTTTTGTGCTCTGCGTGATGGCGAAAAGCGCGTTGTTGTCCGGTGCGAGACCAGCCTGAAAGGCGAAGTCCGGCGGGGTCAGCGGATAATCGATGTAGTGCCACGCGGGATGGGCGTAGGGATTCGGCGCGCGATTGATCTCGTCGGGCCAGGTACTCGCACTCATGAAGAGGAACGCGTCCCGTTCCCCTACCGGGGCGAAATCGAGGTGCTTACGCCACTCGCCCATCTGCGGATGAGCAGCGAGGATCGCCATGATTTGCTGGCGCGCGTCAGGGGGCAGTTGGTCGAAGGCGATACGCGCCACGATCATGTGCCCCGCCGCAAACCACGCGGACGCAGGCCGGGCAACGAGCAGGCACACCGCCCAGCACGCCGCTGCCAGCCCGGCACGCCACCTCCCCACCGCGCCGCGCCGCGTCATTTCTCTTTCCCGGCGTAGATGTCCATGATCGTGCCCAACAGCTTGAGCGCGTCTTCCTTTTTGCGCGTGAAGCTGTTGCGCCCGATGATGGAGCCGAAGCCGCCGCCCGCCTCGACGCCGCGCACCTGTTCGAGCAATTTGTCGTCCGGCTCGTGCGCGCCACCGGAGAAGATGACGATGCGGCGGCCATCGAACGCGCATTTGACGACGTGGCTGATGCGTTCGGCGATGGTGCCGATGGGGACCTGCTCCTTCTCGTACACTGCCTTCGCGGCTTCCTGCTCCAGGTGCGCCGTCGGTATCTTCACCTTGACGATGTTCGCGCCGAGTTCCGCCGCGATGTGCGCCGCGTAGCCGCACACGTCGATGGCCGTCTCGCCTTCCTTGCTCAGCGCGGAGCCGCGCGGATAGCTCCAGATGACCACGGCCAGCCCGTGCCGCTTGGCTTCGGCAGAAATCTTGCGGATCTGCCCGTACATTTTCTGCGAATGTTCGCTGCCGGGATAGATCGTGAACCCGACCGCCACCGCGCCGATGCGCAGGGCGTCGTGCACGCTGCCCGTGAGTGCTTGGTCGGGGTCTTTGTCGTCGCCGTGGAGCATGTCGTGGTCGTTGACCTTGAGGATCAACGGCAGGTCGCCCGCGAACTCCCGCGCGCCCGCCTCCAGAAAGCCCAGCGGGGCGGCGTAGGCGTTGCAGCCCGCGTCGATGGCGAACTGGAAATGGTACAGTGGATTATACGCGGGCGGGTTGGACGCGAACGACCGGGCGGGTCCGTGCTCGAAGCCCTGGTCCACCGGCAGGATGACGAACTTGCCCGTACCCGCGAGGCGGCCGGTGTTCATGATGCGGGCGAGGCTGGAGAGCGTGCCCGGGTTCTCGCTGCCGTACCAAGAGAGGATTTCTTTGACGCGGTTGGTGGATTGCATAGTAAAATGGGTATCTCTCTGGTTGTGTTGGCGCGATCTCGGAAGCATCCTACTGTGAGCCGGGCAGTGAGGCAGAGCCCGCCGGGCCTGCCCCGACGTTGCGGTTCGGACCGGTGCTGCCGGGCTCGACGGGTCCCGCGTTGGCTCCGACCACAGGGTCTGTGGGATAAAACGAGGGGTATTCCCGCGCGAAACTATCCACTGGAGCCGTCGCCGAGAGCGGGCGATCTGGAATCTGGTTGCGGGGCTGCGGGATGTTGGAGCCCGTGTAGGTCACCCGGTTCCTGAAGTAATCCGGGCGCACCGGTGAACGGCTTGCCGTACTGCCTTGAGTGCAACCGGAAACCGCGAAGGCGGTCAACGAAACGATTAATGGGCTGATCTTCATGTTCTTTCTTTCAAGAACTGAATCGTTTCGTTGGTCGGGGCAGCTCTGGTAAAAGATGCGTGCGACGCTGGCGGTTTGTTAGAAGCGTGACCGTTTGCCGGGTCACGGATTGCCAAGGATGAACTTCTCAATCGCGTTGGCGAACCCCTCGTCCTCGCTGGAGGTCGTGACCTCGCGAGCCGACTTCTTCACGTCATCGCTCGCCTGCCCCATGGCGATGGACAGGCCACCTTTCTCGAACATCGGCACGTCGTTGGCCATGTCGCCAATCGTGGCGATCTCCTCGGGCCGGAGGTTGAGCATCTTCGCCAAGGTTAGCACCACCCCGCCTTTGTTCGCATCCGGGTGCGTCACATCGAGATAATAGGGCTGCGAGCGCGCCGCGGAGACCGTCGGGTGGCTGTCGCGGGGTGGGCTGGACTGCTGCGTGCCCGCCTGTGGGCCGAACGCTGCGCGCACGGCCTGCTCGCATTTCACCACGGCGTCCAGGTCGTCGCTGACGCCGACGATCTTGGCCACGTCATCCATCTTGTCTTCATAGCTGGAAACGACCGTCGGCGAGAATTTTACCGTCCATTCCTCGCGGTCCACGTGCGCGCCGTGGCGCTCGTGCACGAACCAGTCGCTGCCCTTATAAATCCACACGTCGAGCTTGTGTTCCTCAATGATCTTGATGACCGGCTCGACCACGTCGCGGCCGAGCACGCGCTGGTCGATGATCGACATATCCTCCTTCACATACAGGCCGCCGTTGAACGCTGCGATGGGCGTCGTCAACGCGAGCGGCCCGATGAGCATCGCCATGCCGCGCGGCGGCCGGCCACTGGTGATGGCGAACTCGATCCCGGCCGCCTTGAGCTTTTTCACGGCCGCCTGTGCGCGGTCGGTGAGGAGTTTCTCCTTGGTGACAAGCGTGCCGTCCACGTCGGCGAGCAGCAGGCGCGGGCGGGGCGGGTTGGCGGTGGGCGGGGCCGGGTCGGGCATAAAAATCAGGGAAAACAGCAGGGACCGTGGAAGGGAATCGCCTGCCCCACCGGCGCTGGCCGTTTTCCTGGCCGAACTTGCCGTGCGCCCTTCGCCGTCAGCCGCCAGCTTGTTAGCGCGACGGGGTCGGCCGCGCGAACTCGACGTGGTTCTTGCCCCCGTTGGCATCCCGCCAATCGGGCCCGACCCAATCGCGCGTGTAATAGTCGCTGAGCATCATCACGAGCATGAGCACGAGCCACACGAACCCGGCCGACGCGAACAGCCAGACGATGGGCGGGCTGTAGCGCACTTCCATGAAGAAGAGGATGATCAGTGCCGCCTTGCCAACCGAGATCAGCATCGCCACCGCCACGTTAAAGGGGCCGAGGTTGATGAAATTCGCGCCTACGGTCAGCACGAGCAGCCCCAGGAGCAGAACGAACGTCTTGAGATAGGTTTTCGGCTGGACGGTTTCCGTGGGCATACGGTACGGGGCAAAAGGTTCAGCGGACCGCGACGAGATAGAACAACGGGAACAGGAACACCCAGACGAGGTCCACGAAGTGCCAGTAAAGGCCGCCGATCTCCACCGGATTGTAGTAATGTTGCGAGAACTTCCCGCGCCACGCTTGGAACGCCAGCACCAGCAACATGCAGATGCCAATGATGACGTGCAAGCTGTGCAGGCCCGTCATGCAGAAGTACAGGACGAAGAAAAGCTGCACCTTGTTGTCCGGCGCGGGGCCGTCGTAGTGGAAGCCCTTGCCCGGGACGTGGTGCTCGACGAAATCCCGGTAATACTCGTAGCCGTGCACCACCAGAAAGCACGCGCCGATGCCCGCCGCCGCCAGCAACAGGAACGCCAGCCACTTCCGCGAACCCGCCTGTGCCGCGTGGACCGCCAGCGCCATGGCGAAGCTGCTCGTGAGCAGGATCGCCGTGTCGAGCGCCCCGGCCCACATCATCAACTCGTGGCTGCCCCCGGCGAAGGCGCGCGGCCACGTCACGCGATAGACCGTGTACGCCGCGAACAGGCCGCCGAAGAAAAGGATCTCCGTGGACAGGAACAGCCACATGCCCAGGTGCGCGGTCTCGGTCTGCTGGGCCATGTCGTCGAACTGCTTCTCCAGGGCCGGGCGCAGTTCGGGCGGCGGCTCGACGGGGCCGCGGGCAACGGTGGGAGTAGCGGTCGCCTCAGGCATGTTTGAGTTCGCGTTCGCGGTTTTCGGCGTGCTTGTTGTGGGTGGTGGTGAGCAGCGGGTAGCCGTAAGGCTCTTCCGTGACCACCGGCGTTTCCTCGAAGTTGTGCTTGGGTGGCGGCGAGGTGGTCTGCCACTCCAGGCCCGTCGCGCCCCAGGGGTTGTCGCCCGCTTTCTTGCCTTTCTTGAGCGACCAGACCAGATAGAAGACGGGCATGAGATAGCCCACGGCCAGGATCGACGCCCCGGCGGTGCTCAGGACGTTCCACACCTGGAACTCGGCGGGATATGCGTGATAGCGCCGGGGCATCCCCAGATAGCCCAGGATGAACTGCGGGAAGAACGTCAGGTTGAAGCCGATGAACGTCGTCACGGCGGCGAGTTGGCCCAGATGCTCCGGGTACATGCGCCCGGTGATCTTGGGCCACCAGAAGTGCAGCCCGCCCATGAAGGCGAGGACCATGCCGCCGACCATGATGTAATGGAAGTGCGCGACGACGAAATACGTGTCCGTGAGGTGCACGTCGGTAGCGAGTGCGGCGACGAAGAGGCCCGTCAGGCCACCCAGGGTGAACAGGCCGATGAAGCCCAGGGTGTAGAGCATGGGCGTCTCGAAGGTGATGGACCCCTTGTAAAGCGTGGCCGTCCAGTTGAAGACCTTGATGCCCGAGGGGATGGCGATGACGAAGCTCAGGAAGGAAAACACCATGCCCGAATACACGGACTGGCTGCTGACGAACATGTGGTGGCCCCAGACGACGAAACCCAGGATGGCGATGGCCATGCTGGCGAAGGCGATGAAGCGGTAGCCGAAAACGCGCTTGCGCGAGAAGCAGGTGATCAGCTCGCTGATGACCCCGAAGCCGGGCAGGATCATGATGTACACCGCCGGATGGGAATAGAACCAGAACAGGTGCTGGAACAGCACGGGATCGCCGCCCATCGACGGATCGAAGATGCCCACGCCCCACAGGCGCTCGACCATGAGCAGGAGCATGAGCACGGCAAGCACGGGCGTCGCCAGGACCATGATGAGGCTCGTGGCGTAGAGCGACCAGCAGAAGAGCGGCAGGCGCATCCAGTACATCCCGGGTGCACGCATCTTGTGGATCGTGACGATGAAGTTCAGGCCCGTGAGGATGGACGAGAAACCGGACACGAAGATGCCCGCCGCCATGGCGAACACATGCGAGTTCGAGTACTTCGTGCTCAGCGGCGTGTAGAAGGTCCAACCCGTGTCCACCCCGCCCGCGACGACGGCGTACAACGTGAACAGGCCCGCGAAGATGAATATGTACCAACTGGCGAGGTTGAGCTTGGGGAAAGCGAGGTCCCGCGCGCCAATCATCATCGGGATCAAAAAGTTGCCCAGGACGTTGGGAATCGACGGGATCAGGAAGAACCACACCATCAGGACGCCGTGAATCGTGAACAGCTTGTTGTACGTCTCCGAGAGGACGAGGTCTCCTTTGGGGGTCAACAGTTCCAGGCGCATCAACCCGGCAGCCACGGCGGCGATGAAGAAAAAAATCAGGATCGTGAACAGGTACAGCAACGCGATGCGCTTGTGGTCGGTCGTCAGCAGCCACGAGCGGACGGTGTTGCCCTCGTTGAGGTAGGTCTTCGCCGGCGGGGTGGGCCGGAGCGGCCGGGCGGTTGGGGTGGCGGTTATCATGGATTCACAGGGGCTGGGGCGAAGGCGCGGGCATCACGATGGCGGGCGCCGCGACGGGCGCTCCCCCGGGCGGGGTCGGGGCCGGGGCGGCCGACGGCGGCAGGAACGGGGAGGTGGAACCCGGAGCCGGGTAAGCCGTGGGCCCGGGCGTCGCGCCGGGCGGGAGCGTCTGCGTGGTGGGCACGTGGACCTGCGTCTGCCCGTTGAGCTGCTCGTTCTGGCGCAGGTATTCGTCGGGCGTGTCGTGGGCCATGCTCTTGATGTACTGGAGCAACTGGAAGACTTCCTCCTCGCCGATCTGCCCGTAGTAGCTGGGCATGATGGGCGCGTAGCTGGCGACGATCTGCTTTTGCGGCAGCAGGATGGAATCGTGGATGTAGCGGTCGTCCGCCGTGACGATCTCGCCCGTGTCGAGCGGCACCGGATGCCCGTAGAGGCCGTGCAGGCTCGGGGCCCGGATCTGCGAGTTCTCGCCGTGGCAGCCGCTGCAACCCAGGGTGCGGAAAAGCTGCTCGCCGCGCGCGACGAGGTTCGCCTGCGCACCGCTGTTGTTGAGCCACGACTGGTAGTCGGTCGGCGTCATCACCGTCACCCAACCGACCATCTCCGCGTGGCCCATGCCGCAGAGCTTGCTGCAAAACAGGTGGAAGCTGCCCAGCTTCGTCGCCTGGAACCACTGCGCCGTGTAGCGGCCCGGCACCACGTCTTCCTTCATGCGGAAAGCAGGCACGTAAAAATCGTGGATCACGTCCTGGCTGGTCATTTGCAGGCGCACCGTGCGGCCAATCGGCACGTGGAGTTCATTCAACTCGCGGTGGCCCTCGGGGTGCTGGACGTTCCACATCCATTGTTTGCCGATGACGTTGATCTCCAGCGCATCACCCACGGTCGGGGGGGTCTTGAGGTGCACCCAGAGCACGGCGCTCCAGGTGAAGATGCCCATGACGATCAGCAGCGGGATCACGCTCCAGACGACCTCCACTTTCCATGTCTTGAAGCTCGGCGGCGTGCGGTCGGCGTTGCTGCCCTGACGGTAGGCGTACAGGAACCAGCCCATCGGGATGAACACGACGCCCAGGATGCCCAGCGTCAGCAGGACGAGAAAATAAAACAACAGGTCCACCTGCCCCGCCATGGAAGAGGCCTGTTCGGGCGCGAGGGAAAGGTTCATGGCGGCAGGCGACGAAAAAGGAGGGCGTGAGCGGTGCTCAGCGGGCGGGCGGGAACGGTTGCAGACTGGCGGCGATGTGGCGGTCGCCCCGGTCATCGGTCAGCAGGCGCAGGTGCAGGCCGCGCGAGCGCGCGAGCGTGCGGATGGCAGGCAGGCCGCCGCCGCGTTGCAGAACGGCGGCGAGTTGGCGCTGGCTCGTGGCATCGGTGCCGGAGGCAACGGCATCGAGCCATTCGGTGGCCCAGGCAGCGGCCGGGTCAGGGGTGGGCGTGGTCATGGAGTGTGCGTGGAGGCGTAGGGGCGCGCCTGGGGCGGCAAGGCGGCGGGCGGTTGGCGGCGTTCGCCGCGCAGGAGCAGCGCGATGCCGCCCAGGAGGACGACGAGGGTCAGGACACCGGCGGCGCGCAAGCCGTTGATGATGAGCGCGCCGTGCGGGCTCGTCGCCGGGTTGTAGTGAAAGCAGACGAGCAGCAACTTGGCGATGGGTGAGCTGACCTCCCGGGTGCCGGCCGCTTTCAGCGCGTTCTGGAGGTCGCGCGCCTCGAAGTTCACCCCGAAAAAGTAGCGCGACACTTTGCCCTCGGGCGTCAGCACCACGAGGCCGCTCGCGTGGGCGTATTGCTTGATCGTAGGATCGTAGGCGTAGTGGAAACCGACGGCATTGGCGAGGCGGTGGATCGTCGCGTCGTCCGGGCTCGTGAGAAAATGCCAGCCCGCATCCGCCCCGGGGCGGGCGTAGCGCTTGTAGTACAGGCGCTTCTGCGCGGCGGCGTCCTGCCAGGACTGGTGCGGGTCGATGCTCACGTCGATCACGTCGAAGTCCCGGCCGGTGGTGGCACGCATTTGGGTCAGTGATTCCGTCACGCCGCCGAGCACCATGGAGCAGAGCATCGGGCACTCCTTGTAGCCGAGCACGAGCACGGCCGGGCGGCGGCCATCGAGCAGGTAGCCCAGCGACACGGGCTGGCCGGTTTCATCGCGGAACACGGCGTCGAGCGGAACGGTCGCGCCCAGGTTCTGGTCAAAGGAAACCTGCGAGGTCAACGACGCGGCGGTGGCGGGTGCCACCTGCGGCACGTCCGCCCGGACGGCACAGGGCAGCACCGTCAGGAAAGCGGCGGCGAACCAGGCCAAGCGGATCGAAACAGGGCGGTTCATGGCTTCAGTACCTGGCCATACACCTGTGGGTCGGCGCGCTGGCGTTGGATGGCCTCGATGGTCAGCCCGGGCGAGACGGGCGGCAGGCCCCGCGCGGCGATCATGTCCATCGCGCGGTCGATGGGAACGCGCACGACGCCCTTCTGACGGTCCACCCAGCCGTAACCGGCAAGATCCGCGGCGTTGTGGGTCCGCATCCAGGCCAGATCTTCCTCCGGCTTCACCTGAAGCAGCGGTCCCCGGTAATCCGCCTGCGTGTGGACGCGCGACTCTCCCCCTGGTTCCGTGCGGGCGCGCCGGGCGTCGAGCCAGTGGTCCACGAACTGGTTCCCCTTGAAGAGGACCACCAACCCCACGAACACCACGCCGAGAAACAGGAGCAACGAACCGGCGAAGATGAAAAGCCCCTTGATGTTGACATCCGTCGTTTCGTGATGGGCGCGGACCGCCGCCCGCACGGTGGGATCATCCATGGCCGGTTCCCCGGCGTTCTGCGGCATGGGCGGGTATTTTTCAGTGTCCATGGGCGAGCGCCTCCTCCATGCGCGGATCGTTCTGCGGGATCAGCGGTCCCCGCCCCAACAGCCAGAAAAACGTGGCCAGCCACACACCGCCCACGCCCACGAGCGCGGCCGGAGTCATCCAACTCAGGTGAAAATGCGCGGGACGCAGCGAAGGCTCGACCTGCCAGTACACCTCCACCATGTGCACGCAGAAGATGAAGCCGGCGAGCAAGCCCAGGCGGCGGACGCTCTCCTTGGCCTCGCGCGAGAGCAGCAGCATGAAAGGCAGCGCGAAGTGGAACAGGCCCAGGAAAATTGCCACCAGCTTCCAGCCGTCGGCCACCCGGTGCAGGTACCAACCGATCTCCTTGGGCAGGTTGCCCGACCAGATCACGATCAACTGCGACACGGCGAGGTAGGCCCACATCATCACGAACGCGAGCAGGAAATTACCCAGCGAATGGAAGTGCTCCGTGCGGACAACGCCCTTCCAGGGCGGCAGGTTGCGCACGGCGGCGAGAACCACCGTGCAGAACGCGAAAGTCACGAGAATCCAGCCGATGATCACCTGGGCGGGAAACACCGTCGAGTAGAAAACAGGCTCCAGCGCCATGACCCAATCGACGGCCGCCAGCGAGCTGACGAGGGTGAACACCAGCAGGCCCGGGCCGCTGAAACTCCGCATCCGGCGCGTCGGCGCGGCGTCGGCGGCCGTATCCTGCGCGTAAGACCAGCGCCGGAGCAGGGCCGCCGCACCGATCCACAGGGCGAAACTCAGGACCATGCGCACCGAGAACATCGGCAGGTTGAGATAAGCCTGTTTTTTCGCCAGCGCTTCGACGTGCCGAACCATCTCCGGCTGCGCCCACGGATAGAGCCGGTGCAGGCCAAAGCACAGCGGCACGAAAAGCACCGCCAGCACAGGTAAAACGTTCGCCGCCGCCTCCAGGAAACGGCGGATCATGTAGCCCCAGCCGCCACCGGTCAACAGGTGCAGCATCAGGATGCACAGGCAGCCGAGCGACAGGCCCGTCCAGAACACGAAACCGACGAGGTACGAGAAGAAGAACTGGGCGGGATCGAAGAACACCCCCACCCCGCACAGGGCCAGTCCGGCGACGCCGACAGCCAGCGCCAGCAACAGCGGGCGACGGAACAGCTCGCGCGACGCGGAAGCGGCCGGGGCCGCCGGTTCCCGGGTGAGCGTGGTCATGGTTTCTGGTTCTCCAGGCTGGCGCGCTCGGCGGGTGGCAGATCATCCAGCCGGGCGTCCCGGCTGAGTTGCAGGGCGCGGATGTAGGCCGCGATGGCCCAACGGTCCGCCGGTTCCACGCGCGAGGCGTAGGAATACATGATGCCGTAGCCGTTCGTGATGACCGAATACAGGTAGCCGGGCGGCGCGTTGCGCAGGCGGTCGATGTGGTAGGAAGGCGGTGCCGGGTAGCCGCGCTGGACGATCATGCCGTTCGCGTCGCCCTCCGCGCCGTGGCAGACGGAACAGTAAATGTTGAAGCGTTCCTGTCCGCGCTTGAGCAGTTCCTTCGTGACGGGCATGGGGAAGCTCTCGGCCAGCGTGCCGTCGTCGTGCTTGCCCACGAAAAAGACCGTGTCCTCGTTGAGGTGGCCGCGCGCGACGGTATGCGGCGGCAGCGGCCGGGCGGCGGTGCTGTCCGCCCAGAATTCGCTGGCGGCGAGCGGCTTGTACTTGGGCTGATTGTACATGTCCTGGCGGCAGGCGGACGTGCCCAGCGCGATGGCCACGGCGAGAACCCGCAAGCGCGCGTTCATCGTTCCACCTCCGCCACGTCGTGGCCCCGGAGTTCCTTTTCCAGGAACGCCCGCGTGCCGTCCCGGCTCCACAGCGGGTCGGTCGTCTCCAGGCACAGGAAGAACTGATCGACGGTCGCCCGTTCAATGCCGGGAGCCTTGAAGATCGGGTGGTGCAGCCGGGGCAACCCATTGAGGTACAACATGCCCACCACGCCGCTGATCGCCGCGAGCAGCACCGTCAACTCGAACGTGATGGGGATGAACATCGGCCAACTGTGGAACGGCCGTCCGCCGATGTTGTAGGGATAATCGATTACCATCGAAAACCACTGCATGAAATACCCGCTCGTGCCGCCGATGATGCCACCTGTCAGGAAGATAAACGGCATCCACGTCTTGCCGCGACCCATGGCCTGAGCCAACCCGTCGATGGGGATGGGACTGTAAGCGTCCATCCGCCGGTAACCGGTCGCATAGGCTTTCTCGACCGCCGCGAGCAGAAGCTCGGGCGAATCAAACGCAGCCACCAGCCCGTGCAGGTGCTGCCGGGCCGTGTCGGGGCCGATGTCGGTGGCAGGGTTCATGGCAGCGTATCCGGGCGGTCCGCCAGCCGGGCGAACACGGGCGGCAGCGCGGGTCCGGGAACGGGCGGGCTCGCGCCTTCCGCGACGAGTTCGCGCTCTTCGGTCATGGAGATCATTGGCAGGAAGCGGATGAACAACAGGAGCAGGGTGAAGAACAGGCCAATCGTCCCGGCCAGCGTGGCGTAGTCCCAGAAGGAAGGGTAGTACATCTTCCAGGCCGAGGGGGTGAAATCGCGGTGCAGGCTGACGATGACGATCACGAAACGCTCCAGCCACATGCCCAGATTGGCGGACAGAGCCGCGAAGAACAGCAGCACCGGCGTGGTCCGCACGGTGCGTGACCAGAGTGATTGCGGGATGACCACGTTGAAGAGGATGAGCAGCCAGTACGTCCAGCCGTAGGGGCCAAACGCGCGGTTGTACGCCTGGAAACGCTCGTACTGGTCGCCGCTAAACCAAGCGAAGAACGCCTCGGTCAGGTAGCCGTAGGCGACGATCAGGCCGACGACCAGCATGATGTTGGCCATGTTGTTGAGCGTGCGCTCGGTGATGTACGCCTGGAGGCCGTAGAGCTTGCGGACGGGGATGATGATGTTGAGCACCATCGCAAAACCCGAGTAAATCGCCCCCGCCACGAAGAAAGGTGGGAAGATCGTTGAGTGCCAGCCGGGCAGGATGGCCACGGAGAAGTCGAAGGAGACGACGCTGTGCACGGAAAGCACCAGCGGCGCGGCCAGACCGGCCAACAATAAATACGTGATCTTGTACCGCTGCCAGTGCACGGCGGACCCGCGCCAGCCCAGCGCGCCGATGCCAAAGAGGATCTGTTTCCAACGCTCGGTGGAGCGGTCGCGCAACGTGGCGAGATCGGGGATGAGGCCGACGTACCAGAACAGCAGCGAGACCGTGAAATACGTGGACACAGCGAAGAAGTCCCACACCAGCGGACTGCGGAAATTCGGCCACAGGCCCATCGTGTTCGGGTAGGGCACAATCCAGTAAAAGACCCACGCGCGGCCCAGATGGAGCAACGGGAACATGCCCGCGCACGCGACGGCAAAGAGCGTCATCGCTTCCGTGAAGCGGTTGATGGAGTTGCGCCACTTCTGGAAGACGAGCAGCAGGATGGCGGAGATGAACGTGCCCGCATGGCCGATCCCGATCCACCACACGAAATTGACGATGGCAAAGCCCCAGGCCACCGGGATGTTGATGCCCCAGATGCCCACTCCCTTGTAGAGCAGGTAAGTGACGGCGTACAGGAACACCATCAACAGCGAGAACGCGATCCCGAAACCGAGCCACCAGCTTTTCGGGTGCTGGCCCTTGATGACGATATCGCCGATTTTGACCGCGACGCTCTTGTACGTCTCGCCCGGACCCATCATCTGGTCGGGATAGCCGAGCGGCGAACGCGGTTCGCGCGGCGGCGCGTCCTTGCGGCCGGCGTCGGTGGGCGGCGGTTGGGTCAGGCCCGGCATGTCAGGCAGCCGCCTCCGGGCTGGGGTTGGTGACGCGCGCGAGGTAGGTCGTGCGCGGCCGGGTGTTCAGTTCGGCGAGCATCCCGTAGT
>CAXTVY010000001.1:53846-54473 GCA_964247665.1 uncultured Chthoniobacterales bacterium
CGGCTGTTGGGATCGTTGATGTCGCCGAAGACGATGGCTGCCGTCGGGCAGGTCTGCTGGCAGGCGGTCTTGATCTCGCCGTCGCGCACCGGGCGGTCTTCCTTCTCGGCGGTGATCTTGGCCTCGTTGATGCGCTGCACGCAGTACGTGCATTTCTCCATGATGCCGCGCGAGCGCACGGACACGTCCGGGTTGCGTTGCATCTTGAAGGTCAGCGTCGTGTTGTCCGGCCACTGGAAGAAGTTGAACCGGCGCACCTTGTACGGGCAATTGTTCGAGCAATAGCGCGTGCCGATGCAACGGTTATAGACCTGCTCGTTCAAGCCCTCGGGGCTGTGGAGCGTGGCCGCCACGGGGCAGACGACCTCGCACGGGGCGTTCTCGCAGTGCATACAGGGCACCGGCTGGTGGTACATCTCCGGGTTGTCGAGGTCCGGGCCCTTGTAGTAGCCGTCCACGCGAATCCAGTGCATCTCGCGCCCGTTGATGACCTCGCCCTTGCCCACGATGGGAATATTATTCTCCGCCTGGCAGGCGACGACGCACGCGTTGCAGCCGATACAGGTGTTGAGGTCAATCGACATGCCCCAGGCGTGGCCCGGATAGGTGTGGTCGGGTGGGTAGAGC
>CAXTVY010000002.1:0-32656 GCA_964247665.1 uncultured Chthoniobacterales bacterium
TCCGAGCGCACCGAGGCGCTCGACGCCCTGCGCCGCGGCCGCGCCCGGGTCTGCGTCGCCACCGACGTCGCAGCCCGCGGCATCGACCTGCCCGACCTGGGCCTCGTCGTGCACTCGGACCTGCCCGCCGACCGCGCGGAAAAACTCGCCGCCCTGGGCCGCGCCGCCGTCGAGCAATCCCTCCAGGCGTTTCACCTCACCGCCGCGCGCACCCTGCGCAGCATCCAGCCGCCGGAACAGCGCCCGCGCGTGCTCGCCACGAACCGCCTGCCCCTCGCCACCCAGGGCGACGAGGGGCCGACCAGCCAGCCCGTCTGGAAGGCCGGGCTGGAGGCGCTGTTCACCCCGGCCGACCGCCAACGCCTGCGCGAGTTGCAGGACGCGCGTCAGGCGCGGCGCGTCCGCGTGCTGGGCCAGATGCTGCTGGCGGTGCTCGACGAGAACGTCGCTTTCACCGCGCCGCAGCGCGCGCGGCTCCAGGAAGCGGCCGAACGGGCGGTGCGGCAGGAAGCGGCGCTGTTCCCGATTGATGACGTGGAAGGCTTTTACCTGCTCCCGCGCGAGGCATTTTTCGCGGCGGCCGGGCGCGTCACGGCCGCGGAAGCCGGGCCGGTGCTCGACGCATCCCAGTGGCAGCATTGGCAGCAGGCGTGCCGGGATGCCGCCGACGGCAAAGGCAATCCCCTGCTGCGTCGCCTCCCGCCGCCGGGCCTGCCGGAGGAAAACGCCCCGCCGCCCGAGCCCCTGGAGCCTGAGGAGATCGAACGCCAGCTCTCGGACGGGCTCGACGCCAGGACGCGGGAGGAACGCCAGCGCCTGCTCGCGGTGGGTTTGCTCAAGGTGGAGGACGCCGTCCGGGTCGCCGGGTTGGCCGAAGCGGTGGCAAACCGCCTGCGGACGGCGGCGCGCGGCACGGCGGAGGAGGTGCTGGCCAGTTGGAAGGCGAATATTTCCCAGAACGTGCGCAGCCAACTGGAGAACGGCGACCAGGAAAACCTCCGCACGATGCTCGCCGGTCTGACCGACTTCCAGTTCTCCCAGGGTTACCCGCAGCAGGAGCCTGCCCCCACACTCTTCGACAAAACCGTCACCCGCGAACTGACCCGGTCCGAGCGCGACGCGTGGCAAAAGGAGGTGGATGCCCGGTCGGCGTACCGCGACACCGCCATCGTCTCGCTCGTCCTGGCGGAGTTCGACCGCCGCTATCAACTCACGGCGGCGCAGTGGGACACGCTGCTGCCGCTGCTCGGGAAGGTCATGCGCGGCTACGGCCCGGATATCCACCGGATGTTCATCTATTCCGCCGGCAACATCCCGTGGTACTTCCAGAGCTTTACGATGTTTCTGCCGTTGCAGGGCATCCCCGAGGAGACCTTTCAGGCCGTCCTCGGCAAGGATCGCTCGGATCGCTGGACCGCCAGCCAGGAACACGCCAACGGCCAGAACTACTGGCGCAACATCATGCAATTCCACGAGCAACGGAAAAAGGAGATCGAGCCGTGAGCCCGGCCGCGCAGACTCGCAGGCGGCGGGGTGTCCGCCCTTGGCTGGCGGCGGCGCTGCTGGGCTGGGCGGCATGGGGGGCCGTGCCGGTCCAGGCGCAGGACCCGGCGCTGCGGTTCGGCGGGCAGGTGCCGCCGGAGGTCGAACGCGTGTACGAGCGGGGGCTGGCGTGGCTGACGGCCGCGCAATCGCCAGAGGGCAGTTGGGGCGCAGGCAACGAGCAGGGTTGCGGCGTGGACGGCATCTGCCTGATGGCGTTCCTGGCCAGCGGCGAAGACCCTAATTACGGACGGCACGCCCCGACGATCCGGCGCGGCCTGCGCGCCATCCTGCGCGCGCAGGACGCCACGACGGGCTACCTGCCCGGCAGCATGTACCACCACGGCTTCGGGACCCTCGCCCTCGCCGAAGCCTACGGCGCGGTGGACGAATCGCTGCTGTGGGAGGGCGAGAAAGCACCGCGCTCCGTCGCCCAGGCGCTGGACCTGGCGATCCGCTGCGCCGCCACCGCGCAGAAGAAGAACCGCTGGGGCGGCTGGCGCTACTCGCCCGACGCCACCGACGCGGACATGTCCGTGACGGGTGCGGTGCTCATGGGCCTGCTGGCCGCGCGCAACGCCGGGATGGACGTGCCCGACGAGACCGTCAACGCCGCGCTGGAGTACGCGCGCCGTTCCACGGGCACGGACGGTTCGGTCGCCTACTCGGGCGGGTTCGGCAGCCTGGGCGGCTCGATGAACCTCACGGCCATCGCCACGCTGGTCGGCGCGGTGTCCCGGACGAAGGACAACGACCAGTATCGCGCCAGCCTCCGGCGGCTCCTGGACAACCTCGAACACCACGAGACGACCTACCCCGAATATTTCCGCTACTACATGGCGCAGGCCCTCTTCCAGGGCGATTACGCCGCCTGGCAGAAGTGGAACGCGGGCAAGGTGCGTGAACTGAGCGAAACACAGCACGAGGACGGCTCCTTCGGCAACGGGGCCTATGGCACGGGCATGTCGCTCCTCGGGCTGGCGCTCAATTACCGCTTTCTGCCCATCTACGAACGATGAAGCCCGTCCTCGCCATTCTCCTGCCCGGGCTGCTGGGGCTCGCCGCGCCCGCCGCGCCCGCCGCGCCGGTGCTGCCGCGGCACACGGTGGTCACGCGGATCGCTGGCGGGGGGCAGGCGACGGATCTGCTCACGTCCGGTTCCGTGGACCAGTTTTCCTTCGATGCCTTCGAAGGCATCCCGGGTGCGCCGGGCAGGCTGCGCTGGCGCAACGGCGAGGTGCTCCCCGGGGAACTCGCGGGAGCCTCCGCCGATGCCCTGACCTGGAAGACGCCGCTCTTCGACGAACCGCTCGTCCTGGACTGGGCGGCTCTGAAGGGCTACGACCGGCCGCTCAAGCCCGTGTCCCCGACCGACCCGTTCGCCTTCGAGTTACGCGACGGCGGCCACCTGTACGGGGATCTCGTGGCGGTCACGGCGGACACGCTCGCCATCCGCAGCGCGCGCCACGGTGACGCGCTGCTGCGGCGGGCCGAGGTCCTGAGCGTCCGCCGCGTGGACCGCGATGGCCTGCCTGTGGGCGGCTCGACGGGCGAGGTCGGCTGGCGGCTGCTCTCCGACCAGCCGGGCGACGACGGCGCGCGGCCGGAATATGCCGTGGGTCCGCCGTCCGCCGTTTCGCCGCTGACCACGGGGCCGGGCGGGGCGCTGGCCATGCCCTATTGGAACACGGCCGCGTTCCGGGCGATGGATCTGCCCGACCGGTTGGAACTGGAGTTCCGCGTGCGCGGGGCGACCCGCCCCGATTTCCTGCTTTCGGTCGAGCCCTCGGCCGGGGAAACGCTGAAAGTGGAAACCTGGGATGATGAACTCGTTGTCGCCTCGGGCGACCAGTTCCACCGCTTGGGCCAGCTCGCGGACCCACAACGTGAGGTGGCGCTGCGGCTGTGTTGGGACCGCACGGCGAACCGCTGCCGGGTCTACACGCCCGCCGGAGGGCTCGTGGCGGACTGGCGCTGGCAGCCCACGCCCGTCGTGCGGGAGGAAGGCGGGCGGCACGTCCGCTCCGGGGTTGTGCTGCGCAACAAGGGGCGCGATCTCGCGCTGGAATTATTGCGTGTCGCGGCCTGGGACGGCGTGCCGCCCCCCACGTTGGACCCGCGGCAGGCGAGGGTCGAACTCGCGGACGGACGCACGATCCAGGGTGAGATCACCGATGGCTCGGCAGATGCCTTGCAGGTGCGCCTCGGCGGGGCGGACGCCGTGGCGAGCGTGGGGCTCGCCGGGGTGGACGCCATCGTGTTTTCCACCGACGCCCCGCAGCCACCAACGGTTCCCGGCATGACCATGACCTGGTCCGACGGCACGTTCCTGAGCGGTCAGATCGTCGGATTGTCGGACGGCCGGGCTGCCCTCCGCGTCGCCGCCGCCGACGCCCCGCTCGCCGCGCGGGTGGAAGGGCTGCGCCGGCTCCAGTTGCCCGCGCCCGCGCTCACAGCCGCGCCGGAATCCCCGTTGACGGCACACGATCAACTTATCGTCGGGAACCGGACGCTCCATGGTGATCTGGCCAGCACGGACGACCGGGAGCCGCGCTGGCTGCCCCTCGGCGGCCGGCAACCCGCCCGGCCCGCCCACGGGATGGCCTACGAGATCCGCCGCGCCCGGCCGACGATCAAGGACGGCCCCCCGGCCCCGGCGCTGTTCTACACGGGCGCGGGCGACATCCTGCCGGGCGAGTTGCGCTCGCTCGACGGCACCGGGGTCGAATTCGCTTGCGACTACGTCGCGGCGACGAAGCTCCGCCCCGGGGACCTGAACGCGATCCAGTTCAACGCCAACGTGCCCGCCGGGATCGACGGCTTCGACGGTCCGGGCTGGCGACCCGCGAAGGGCGACGCGGCGAAGATCGAGCGCCACGGCGGCACGCTGCGGCTGGACCCGGGTACGGCGCTCGGGCACCCGTCGGTGATGCAGTGCAGCGAGTTGCGGTTCAACCTCGTTAACGCCGATGCCGGGGCCGTGCGGCTGCGGTTGTTCACCCCGGACGGCGACGGGGCGGACGCGAAGGGGATCAACCTCGCGTTGATGCACACGGCCGGATCGCTCTACTACGGGCTGGAAACGGCCGAAGGCCAGATGGAAAGCCAGCAGGGCATCAACCTCCCGGCCGAGGGTCCCGTGCCCATCCGCCTCGTGGTCACGGATCAGCAGGTGGAACTCTTCGCGGCGGGTCGGCGGCTGGAGACGTACGTGGTGCCGCTCTCGCGGCGGTTGGGCAGCGGCCTGGTCCTCGAACCCGCTTCGATGTTCGGCAGCCCGCTCCACCCGGTCGAGTTGGCGGGTTTTCACGCGGAGTTCGTGGCCGGCCACGTCGGGCTGCCCACGGTGAACGCCGAGGCCAAGCGCCAGGCGCTGACGGTGCCACGTTTCCGCCAGGACGATCCGCCCCGGCAGGCGCTCCTTGCGTCGAACGGCGACGTGCTGCGCGGCGAGCTGCTCGCGGCCACACCCGGTTACTTCGCCTTCCGCTCGGGTCTCGAAACCCTGCGCGTGCCGCGCGACCGCGTGCGGGCGGCGGTGTGGCTAAAGACCTCGTCCTCGGGCGCGTCTCCTCCCGCTGCGGACCTCGCCGCCTCGCCCAAGTTAGCGAAGCGCTCCCCGCTCAATGGACAATATTCCAGCATGCGGCTGCGCGACTACGTCGGCATGGTGCTGCAAGCGGACCCGGACCTGAAAGCCAGCTTTCGTGACCGCGAACCCGAGCGGCGGGAGCGCATCCGCTTCGACCAGCCGACCATCGGCGAGGGGCTCAACCAGGTCTGCACGGCGTTCGGCATGGTCTACGAACTGGAAGGGAACACCGTCGTCGTTGCCGCCGCCGGGACGCCGCCCGCCGGGATGCAGCAGGTCATCGACTGGCTCAAGCCGGACGCTTTTCCCGGCCCGGCGACCGCGCAGGAAGTGCTGACGGCGAAGGGCCTCACGTTCCCGGAGGGTGCCGCGGCGCGTTGGGACGCGGACAGCCGGGAAATGATGATGATCAACACGCCCGAAAACCAGCGTCAGCTCACGGACGTCCTGCGCACGGATTTCGGCGGCAGCCTGGGCTCGCCCACGGCCTGGCTGACCCTGGCGGACGGCACGCGCCTCGGGCTGGCAGTGGATCGTTTCGAGCGGGATTTCATCACCGGACACCATCCGGTGTACGGGCTCTGCCGGATTCCGTTGACGGCCGTCGCCTCCATCCGCACGACCGCGCCGGAGCCGAACCCGGCCGTGAAGCTGCTGGCGGACTGGCACCTCGTCCCCGCGCCGGAGCCGGTGCTGCCGCAGGAAAGCGGCCCGGGCGCGGAACTCGTGGGCACGGAGCCGAAGCCGTTTCATCTGCCGTTGCTCGGCGGCGGCGAATTCGATCTGGCGCAGGAGCGGGGCAAGGTGGTGGTGCTCGATTTCTGGGCGACGTGGTGCGGGCCGTGCGTCCAGTCGTTGCCGGGTTTGATCGAGGCAATGACCACGCTCCCCGCCGACCGGGTGCGGTTCGTGGGTGTGGACCAAGCGGAATCTGTCGGGCAGGTGGGGCGGTTCCTGGCGGCGCGCGGCTGGAAGCTGGCCGTGGCGATGGACGGCGCGCAGAGGGTCGGCCAGCAATTTGGCGCGGAGGCGATCCCGCACACGGTGGTCATTGGACCCGACGGCAAGGTGGCCCGGGTATGGACCGGTTTCGAGCCTGGCGGCGAAACCGAGGTGGCCGACACCGTGCGCAAGCTGCTGGCAACGCCGCCACCGGCCGACGAGACCGGGAAAAAGAGCGGGTAAGTGCTTGCCGCGATTTTCGGATCGATGGAGCGGCTGCCACCCTGTTTTCGCTCCACGGCCCATCCCAGGGGCTGAGGTGGGGGCAGCAACCAGGCCCCCGCCGGCACGGCTTACAACCGGCGGCAGATGAACTCCAGCGCGATGAGGCTGTACTCCGTCGCCAGCACCGGGTCTTTTTCCCACCAGCGGCCATTGCCGTTCTGCCACGCGCCTTCCTTCGTCTGGAGGCTCAGCAACTTCGTGGCGAGGTCCTCGCGCCAATCGACCTTCCTGCCGCCGGGCAGTTCCATCTCCCCGACCCCGTAGGCGGACAGCGCCTTGGCCATGAGATCGTAGTAGGAATACAACCCCGCTTTGCCCATGCCCGGGTTCTCGTCGAGCGTGTAATTGACGAGCAGCCACTCGTGCGCGGCCTGCACCCGCGGATCGTCCGGCTTGAGGTCCGCATAGACGTAGCTCAACAGGCCCGCGTAGGTCATCGTGCCGTAGGGGCGCAGCACCTTGGGCAGCGGATCGCCTGGCTTCGGCGCGGGCATCGGCTTGGTCTCGCCCGGCCGGTAAACAAAGCCACCCTTGTCGGGCGCGTCGCCCGTGGCCCAGGTCGCTTGGTTGTACCCGGGCAGGTTCTGGCAGCGTTGGAGGAAGGCGACCGCTGCGTTCAGGTCGAGATCAGGGTCCTTCGCCGCGTCGCTCGAACCCAGCAATCCCTGGCTGAGGTGCAGCGCCTCCATGGAATACACGGTGTTGGACAGGTCCGCGTGGTCGCCGTTGGGGTCGTAGCTGAACCCGCCGTCGCCCGGGTCGCCTTCCGGGCCGTGCTTCTGCGTGCTCACGATGAACCGGCGCGCCCGGCGCAGGAGATCGTCGTTGCGGGCGTCGCGCTCGGCGAGCAGCGCCACGAGGCAGATGGACGTGTTGTAGTTGGAGAGTCCCTTGCGGTAGATGCCGCCGTCAGGCTGGACGCAGCCCAACAGATAGTCGTGCGCCTTGCGCAACCCCTCGTCCCGGGCGTCTGCGCCGAGCGGTTCGCCCCGGCGCGCCGGATCACCGAATTGCGCGGTCATCGCCAGCGCGGTGAGCGCCGGGTAGTCGGGGTTGGACCACCAGCCGCCGGGGTTCTGCTGCGCCCTGAGCCAGGCCAACCCCTCGTCGATGGAGTGCTGGACCTCCTGCCGCAGCGACTGGTTCGGCGCGGCCAGCACGGGCGCGGGTGCAGAGGCGGCGGGTGTCTGCGCGTGGGCGAGAGGCGCGGCGGCCATCAGGGCGGCGAACAGGCCGCCGCCAAGGAGGGAAAGATGCAGGCGGGATTTCATGCAAAAAAGGAGTTTCAAGGAGTCGCCGGCGGAAGCTGGATGATGAACTCCACGGCTGTGCCCGTCGGGGGCAGGCGCTTCGTGGCGGCGGTCCAGAGGCTTTCGTCCTCGTGGCCGGGGCGGGGGTTGTTGAGCAGCGCGGCCGGGTCCGTGATGACCGCGGCGAACGATTTCTCCGCCTGCGCGGCGAACTGCCCTTCGGAGAAGTACGAACCGTTGTAGAGCCAGTGGCCCTCGCTCATCGGGGCGTGCGCGCGGTTGTTGTCGAGCAGGGATTCCCCGCTGCGCGTGACGGCCTCGCCGCCGTCCATGAGCTGCCACCGCACGAGGATCGTCACCGGCACGCCTTCGGGAGTCTTGGCCGTAGCGAGGTAGTCCGCGTCGATGGCACTGGGCGGTTGCAGGGCGGGCGCGGGTCCGCCCCCGGTGGTGACCTTGCCCACGCCGAGCAGCAGCATGGCCGTGTGCACCTGCACGGGCTCCGCGTCCGTGCGCAGGACGCTCTCGTGCGTCTTGCCTTGGCTGCCGACGAGGAGGTATTCCACCGCGCCCTCGACCTGGTTGACCACGGCGGGAAAGCGCACCTGCCGCGCCTCCCGGTCGATGCTCACCGGGCCGATGCGGTACAACCCGGGCCGCACGGTCTGCAGGGCTTGGTCTGGCGCGGGCACGGCCCCCGGCCCCTGGGCGCGGCACGCAGGACGCGGCAGGGCCGCCAGGACGGCGCAGGCCAGGAGTAGCGGGAAACGGTGTGAGGAAGGGGGCACGGCGGGGAAAGGGTGAACCCCTTTACCATGCACGCACGGGCGGCCGGTGGAAACCTCTTTCCCTAGCCACGGCAGGGCACTCCCTCACGATAGACCAATCACTTCCAGGGCGCGCGAGGCCGCCGCGAGCCGGGTTTCCACCCCCAGCTTGAGCATGATGTTCTGCATGTGCTTCTTGATCGTGTTCGGCGCGGCGCGCAAGATGATGCCCGTTTCCGGGTTGGTCTTGCCGTGGGCGATCCAGTAGAGCACCTCTGTTTCGCGCGGGGTCAGGCCCAGCCGGGCGAGGCTGGCGGGGCCCTCGCCGGGGCAGGCGGGCAAGTGTTCCACCAGCGTCAGCAGGAAGCGGCGGCCCGCCGTGGCCGCGGGCGGACCGCTCTGGAGGGAGACTTCCAGGCGGCAGCCGTCGCGCTCCAGCCGCCAGGGGGCGAGCGCGCCGTCGGCCAGCCAAGCGGCCAGCGCGGGCGGGAGAACGTCCGGCGAACGATGGTCCGGGAAAAAGCGTTCCAGCAACCGGCGCGCGGGCAGCGTGCAGAAGCCGACGCGGCGATCCACCCCGGTGATGACGGCGCGGTCCAGCGATCGGCGCAGATAATCCTCGTGCTCGCGGCTTCGGGCCACCTCGCCACGCAGGTCGGCGTTTTGCGCCTGGAGTTTGCGTAACCGGCTGCCGGTGCGCGCGTGGGCCCGCAACCGCGCCACCAGTTCGGTGGGATGGATCGCCCGGGCGAGGCAGTCCGTGGCACCCGCCTCGAAACCACGCACCCGGCTGGCGGCGTCCGGAAACGCGCTCAGGAACACCACGGGCAGGTGCCGCCAGCGGTCGTCGGCCTGCAAACGACGGCAAACCTCGTAGCCGTCCAGGCGGCCGGGCAGCGAGGTCTCCAGGACGACGACATCAGGTTGCAGGAACTCCAGTTGTGCCAGGGCGTCCTCGCCGGTGGCCGCGCTTGCCGCGTCGCATCCGCCGGCTGCCAGCACCCGGGCCGCCACGGCGAGGCTGGCGGGCGCGCCGTCCACGATGAAAACCAACGGCCGCGGGTGGGGCGGGCACATGATCAGCACCGACGCAGTGCGGCCGGACGCAAAGCGTTTGCGGGAGGGCAAGGTGGCAGGAGAAAGAGCGAGCATGGCGACAGGGGAAGGGCGGTTCATACGCGCAGAAAATGCCGGGCCGGCCGTTCCGTCGCGGGCGGCGGCACCAGCGGGAGCTCCCGGTCGGCCAAGGGCGGGGAGGGCAGCGTTTCCTTGGCGGCCGGGCGGGGCGGGGCCGGGCGGCGCGGCGGCAGGACGCGCGTCGTGGCGCGCGCAAAGGCAAACGAGTTCACACTCGTTACTTCAAAAAAAATCCTGCCCCGTTGCAAAAAAAGCGTGGAACCGCCCGGTTTTTGCCCGGAGAGAAGCCGGGTCAGTAAACCGTGGTCGGTTCCGGTGCGTGCACGATCTTCTCGAACCTCGGCAATCCCCGCAGCGGGTCCCACTGCCAGCGAGTGCGCAGGTCCGCGTGCGTGATGCTGGCGTCGTACCACTGGATGGGTCCTGGCTGGCGCAGCAGCCGTTCGATCAGGTCCAGCGCGGGGCCAGCTTCCCCCACCCGGGCGTAGATCAACGCCAGGAAGCTGGCGAGCACCGCGCCGTCGTAGGCGCTGAGGCTTTCCGGCATGAGCTCGACCCCGCGCCGGCCCTCGCGCACGGCGTCTTCCTTGCGTCCGAGGTAGGCGTAGAGCAGGCCCAGCGCGGAGTGGCGCGAGGCGTTGAGCGGGTGCGCCGCTGCCTCTGCTTCCATGCCCGGCCGGGCAGCCTCGAACAGCACGGCGGCCCGGACCGTGTCGCCGCGCGCCAGCGCGATGCAGGCGTGCAGGTAACATTTCTCCAGCGGCGGCCCCATGCAGGGCGGGGGCAGCGGTTCCAGGGGACAGCCGTCCACGGCGCGCCCGGCGGCGTCGAAATCGCGCGCCAGCAGGGCGGCGTCCCAGCGCAGGTAGGAAACCGCGCCGTCCGGGTCGAGGTTCGCCGGCAGGCTCGCCGCGGCGGCGCGCATCCGTGTGAGGTCGCCGCGCTGCCAGAAATCCACGTAGGCGCGCCAGACGTGGAAGAACGGCACGTCGGGCATCAACTCAATCGTGCGTTCCCAACCCTCGACCGACAGCGGCCAGTCGCGCAGGTTCGTCGCCGTGATGCCCACCTCGCGCGCCGCCGCGACGCTGTGGCCGTCGAGCGCGCGGGCGCGCTGGAAATACGTCAGCGCCTCGCGCAAGCGCCCCTGCCGGCGATGGATGCGGCCCCGGACCAGCTCCACGTCGAGACTGTTGGGCAGGAGCGGGGCGGCGAGATCGAGCTGCCGCAACGCCCCGGCGAAATTTTTTTCCACGAAGTAGAGGTACAACACCCGCGCTAGGTGGCCCTCGCCCAGGTCGGGCTGGAGCCGCAACGCTTCCTCCGCCTCGGCGTGCGCGCCAGCCTTGTTGGCGGCCGTGGGCTGCACGTCCAGGAACAGGTAGGAGAGCGCCTGCGAGAGGTGGGCGCGCGCCAGCGCGAAGCCCGGGTCCAGCGCGATGGCCCGCCGGTACATCCCGATGGCCGCTTCGAAATCCTGAAGCAGCATCGCGGGCCGGGTGTGCAGTTCCCGGCCGCGCAGGTAGGCCACGTAGGCGTCGGCGTTGCCGGTCGGCTTGGCGTTGACCCGCTCGCGCTCCCCCGGGGTCAGCGTCGCGCGCAGTTCCCGGGCGATGTCCGTGGCCAGTTCGCCCTGGAGCGTGATCGTGTCGGCCAGCGTGCGGTCGTACCGCTCCGCCCAGAGCTGCCGCCCGGTGCGGCAATCCGTCACGCTGACGTTGACGAGCACCCGCTCGCCCGCCCGCCGCACGCTGCCCTCCACGACGTAGCGCACCCCCAGCGCCGGGCCGACAGCGCGCAGGTCGCGCCCCGCCCCCGGCGCGTATTGCCGCACGCTGGAGCGGCCGATCACGCGCAGGGTGCGGATGCGGGCCAGGCTGGCGAGGAGATCGTCCTGGAGGCCGTCGGCGAACGCGGCATCATCCCGGTGCGGGGAAAAACTTTCCAGCGGCAGCACAGCGATGCCCTTGGCGGCTGGCGGGCGGGTGGCGCGGGTGGGGGCAGGCTTGTCCGCGCGCGCCGGCGGCGGCACCGGCGCGGGGGCGGGGATGGGAGCCAGGGCGGCCCGGCAGCGCGCGAGCGCCTCGGCCAGCGCCGCCGCCGAAGCAGGACGCCGCGCGGGGTCGGCGGCGAGCATCGTTTCCAGCAAGGCCGCCACGGGCGCGGACACCCCGGCGTCGGCCAGTTGCGCCAGGGGCAGGGGCCGGTGGCGTTGGCGGTCGTGGATCTCGGCGAGCGACTGGCCGTCGAAAGGCAGCTCACCCGTCAGACAATACCACAGCGTCACGCCCAGCGAGAAGATGTCCGAACGCGCATCCACCGCCCCGCCCGCGAATTGCTCGGGGCTGGCGAATTGCGGAGTGCCCAGAAAGCCGCCATGCCGCGTGGCGGCAGTTTCGGGGTCCAGGTCTGCCCCCGCCGCCCCGACCGTCTTGGCCAGCCCGAAGTCGATCACCTTGACCCACGCCTCGCCGTCGCCATCCGGGGCAGCACCGCCGGGCTCCGCCGTGTCCGTGAGCATCAGGTTGCCCGGCTTCAGGTCGCGGTGAACCAGCCCGCGCCGCTCTGCTGCCGCCAGTGCGCGGACGACCTGCGCCGCCGCCGCCAGCGCCAGGTCCGGCGCGAGCGGCCCGGCGCGGCGGACCCGTTGCGCCAGCGTTTCGCCCTCGACGAACTCCATCGCGTAGAAACACTGCGCGCCGCCCACCGTGGGTTCCGTCGTGCCGAAGTGGAAGACGCTGGCGACGTTGGGATGCCGCAGCCGCGCCGCCGCTCGCGCTTCCCGCAGGAACCGGGCGCGTGCCTCGGGCCGCGCGGAGTAGTCCGCGCCGATGACTTTGAGCGCGACCGGCACCTGGAGGTTGGTGTCGCGGGCCTTGTACGTCACGCCCATCGCGCCGCGCCCGAGTTCCCACGGCGTGCCGTCCGGACGCCGGAGAATCTCGTAGTGCTGATACTGCCGCTCCCCCGGCGTCGGCCCGGGCGGCGCGCCCTCGTCCAGGGCCCCGAGCAGCAGGCAGCCGGGGCAGCCGTCCGCCCCGGCCGTCAGGGCGGTGCCGCATTGGTCACACGTCAGGAGGCTGTCCATGGAAGGGGAGAGAGGGCGCGGGCTCAGGTCCGGGCCACGAGCGCGCGGAACAGGTAGCGCAGTTCCTCGTCCACGTCTTCGGTCGCGGCTACCGTGCGGGAAACCTCGGCGCGGATGACCTCGCGGTAGCGCGCCCGCAGCCGCGAGAGGTGGCTGCGCAGTGTGCCCAGGGGAATGTCCAGCCGCGCGGCCACTTCCTGCTGGCTCGGCAGGCCGTGGCCACCCCGCAGAAAGGGTTCCAGCGCCCCGAAGATTTTCCCCTTCGTCCCGGCGGCGTTCTCCCGTCGCAGGAAGTCGAACGTGCGCGCGACGAGCGCTTCGGCCCAACGCTGTTCGTAGTAGCGATCCTCGTCCATCGCCGCGAGTTCCGGCGTGCGGCTGCTCTGCGCCTCGACGGCCTGGATTTCCTCGTCGAGCAGCACGAACTCCTGGCCGCCGCCGCGCTTTTGCTGGCGCTCGCGCGTGTTGGCATTCGCCAGGAAGCGCTTGAAGAGCGTCAGCAGGAAGGAGCGGAATTTGCCCCGGGCCGGGTCCGCCCGGTGGAACACGCGGGTTTCCAGCAGGTAGGCGAAGAAATCCTGCGTCAGGTCCTGCGCGTCGGGTGCCTGGTAGCCGCGCCGCCGGGCAAAGCTGTAGAGTGGCGGCCAATAATCCTGGCAGAGCCGCGTCAGGGCGGCCGGCGCGCCCCCGGCCGGGTCCCCCTCTCCACGGGCGCACGCGAACACGACGCTCCAGTGGGTGGTGTCAAAGGAGCCGTGTCCGCCGCGCAGGGTGCCGGGAACGTCTCTCATGTGCGTCGAGATTAGCCCAAGGCGTGCCGGACCGCCAAGCAAAGACGCCAGCCAGACGCACATCAGACCGCAATCCGCTCCCGGGGAACGGGTTGAAGTTTTATGGACGCGGGACCGAGCACGGTTCCCGGTTGTTGCGCCGAGTGCACCACCGTGGCAGGATGCGCCCGCCCCATGCAACTCCAGATCCCCGACCGCGCGTTCGCGGGCTACATTTTCGACTGCGACGGCACGTTGGCCGACACCATGCCGCTGCATTACCGCGCCTGGAAACGCCTGCTCGACGAGAACGGCGGCGAGTTCCCCGAGGAACTTTTCTACCGGCTCGGCGGCAAGACCACCGAGGCAATCCTCGAACTGCTCAATGAGCGCCAGGGCCTGAAGATGGATGTGCCCGCCAGCGCCGGGCGCAAGGAGGAATATTACCTCGAACTCATCGCCGAGGTGCAGGCGATTGAACCCGTGCTGCTCATCGCCCGGCGGATGCGCGGACGCGTGCCGATGGCCGTGGCCAGCGGCGGCTACCGCAAGTACGTCGAGCTGACCCTGGAAGCCGTCGGTGCAAAGGAGTGGTTCGACGCCATCGTGTGCGCCGAGGATTACCAGCGCGGCAAACCGTTCCCCGACCCCTTCCTCGAAGCGGCGCGCCGCCTCGGCGTTCCACCGGCCGACTGCGTCGTTTTCGAGGACAGTCCGGCGGGCGTGGCGGCGGCGGCGGCGGCCGGGATGGCGTGCGTGTTCGTACCCTCCGCCCCGGTGATTGCGCTGGCGGAGCAGCCGTAGGCGGGGCTACCGTGGTTTACGGAGCCGGGGCCGGGCACCGGCTCACTTCGCCCGGGATCGAAGCCGACCGCCGCTGACTAATTGACAGTTTTCCCGCCGGAAGACCACCGACCCCTCCCGTTCCACATTCTAATGACCCCACCCGCCCAATTTCCTGACGAGCAGTCCGACTCCGGAGAGTTCCAGCGCCAGGAAGACCGCTTTCGCGGCTGGGTCACGCGGGACGGTTCGTTCGGCTATCCCGCCGCCGCCGGACGTTACCACCTCTACGTTTCGCTGGCCTGTCCGTGGGCGCACCGGACGATCATCCTGCGGCGGCTCAAGGGATTGGAACCGGTCATCGGCATGACCGTTGTGGACCCGCTCCGTGACGAGCGCGGCTGGGCGTTCCGCGACGGGCCGGGCTATGCCCACGACCCCATCAACGGGTTCCACTTCCTAAGCGAAGCCTACCGCGCGACCGATCCCGCTTACGACGACCGTGTGACCGTCCCGGTGCTCTGGGACAAGGAAACCCGCCGTGTCGTCAGCAACTCCGACGACGACATCCTGCGCATGTTGAACGGCGAATTCGCGGAGTTTGCCACGAACCCCTACGACTTCTACCCGGCGGACCTGCGCGGGGAGATCGACGCGCTCAACGCGACGATTTACGAGACGGTCAACAATGGCGTGTACCGCGCCGGGTTCGCCAGTTCGCAGGCGGCCTATGAAGAGGCGTTCCACGCGCTGTTCGAGACGCTGGACGCACTCGATGCGCGGCTGGCGACGCGGCGCTACCTGCTCGGCGCGCGACAGACCGAGGCGGACTGGCGGCTGTTCCCGACGCTGGTGCGTTTCGATGCCGTGTATCACGGGCACTTCAAGTGCAACCAGCGGCGGATCGTCGATTACCCGTATCTGTCCGGCTACCTGCGTGATCTGTACCAGCAAGAAGGCATCGCGGACACCGTGAACTTCGACCACATCAAGCGGCATTACTACATGACGCACGATGAGATCAACCCGACGCGCATCGTCCCCGCCGGGCCGCTGCTCGACCTCGCTGCGCCGCATCATCGCGCCGGTCTCGGAATTTGATGTTCCCCGCCGGGCCGCCATGTTCATGGCCGAAAACGGCGAGCCAGCCAGCCGTTTCCAGGCGATGGTCGGTGCATGGCGGAGACGGGATTCGACTACTACCAGGCGCTCCGCGCGAGGGACCCGCGCTTTGACGGACAGTTCTTCGTCGGGGTGAAGACGACGGGCATCTACTGCCGCCCGGTGTGCGCGGCCCGCACGCCCCGGGCGGCATCCTGTGTGTTCCTGGCGACGGCCGCCGCCGCCGAGCGCGCGGGGTTCCGGCCCTGTCTGCGCTGCCGGCCCGAACTCGCGCCGGGCGGGGCGGTCGGTCCGCCGCTGGCCCAGGCGCTTTTCGCGGCGATTCGCGGCCGGGTCGCGCGGGGCGATTCCGTGCGCGAACTCGCCGGGACGACCGGCTACAGCCTCCGGCAACTGCGCCGCCTGACGGTACGAGCGTTTGGCGTCACCCCGGTGGAAATCCTGCAGACCGAGCGCCTGCTTTTCGCAAAGAAACTGCTCCACGAGACTCACCTGCCCATCACGGAGGTCGCGCTGACCGCCGGGTTCCGCAGTTTGCGGCGGTTCAACGCGCTGTTCCGCGAGCGCTACCGCCTTTCGCCCTCGGAGTTGCGGCGAAAAGGGGTGCCGTCCGTGCTCGCCACGTTCGATGCCCCCGACGTGCTGACGTTGCGCCTCGCATACCGGCCGCCGTTCGCTTGGCAGGAACTGCTCGCCTACCTCACCCGCCGCGCCGTGCCAGGGGTTGAATGGGTTGACCCGGAACGCGGCAGTTACGGACGCACGGTAGACCTCGGCGGCAAGACCGGTTGGGTGCTCGTGGTGCCGTCCGCCCGCGGGCACACGCTGGAAATCCGGACGCCCGCCCGCTTTGCCGATGGGCTCTGGACCGTCCTTACCCGGCTGCGCGCCCTGTTCGATCTCGACGCGAACCCGGCCTGCATCGACGAGCACCTCGGCGCCGACCCGCTTTTGGCCGGGTCGGTGCGCGCCCATCCCGGGCTGCGCGTGCCGGGCGCGTGGACCCCGTTTGAACTGGCGGTGCGCGCGGTGCTGGGCCAGCAGGTCAGCGTGGCCGGTGCGACGACGCTCGCCTGGCGGCTGGCGGCGCGCTTCGGCGAGGCGCTGTCCACGCCGTTCGATGCCTTGCACCGCCTCGCGCCCACGCCTGCGGTCCTGGCGGGCGCGCCCGCCGAGGAAATCGCCGCCGTCGGCCTGCCGCGCGCCCGCGCGCAGACGATCCGCGACCTCGCGGCGTTCGCCGTGCGCGGAGAGCTGGATTTCCGCTCCGCCGACGGCATCGACGGTGCTGTGGCCACCCTGCGCCGGGTGCGTGGCATCGGCGAATGGACCGCGCAATACGTGGCCATGCGCGCCCTGCGCTACCCGGACGCTTTCCCGGCCGCTGATCTCGGCCTGCGCAAGGCGCTCGCGCCGCCCGGGAAAACCCTCGCCAGCGAGAAGGAGGTCGCCGCGCGGTCTGCCCCGTGGCGGCCGTGGCGCGCCTACGCCGTGCTCCACCTCTGGCAGTCGCTCGAAAGAAAAGGACCCTCCCCGGCATGACCACCACCCACTTCTGCACCGAATTTCCTTCCCCGGTCGGCGTCGTCAACCTGCGCGGGACCGCCGCCGGTTTGACGGGCGTTTACATGGAGGCGCACCGCCACGGCCCCACCCTGGAGGAGCGCTCCGGCTGGCTACGTGACGATGCCCGGTTCGCCGCCGCCCGGTCGCAACTGGAAGAGTATTTCGCGGGCAGGCGCACCGTCTTTGATCTGCCGCTCGACCTCGCGGGAACCGGCGGCACCGCGTTCCAGCGGCGGGTGTGGGCGGCGCTGGGCGACATTCCCTACGGCGCGACGATTTCCTACGGCGAACTGGCGCGGCGGATCGGCCAGCCGGCGGCAGTGCGCGCCGTGGGTCTGGCCAACGGCCGCAACCCGCTGTCGATCATCGTGCCCTGCCACCGGGTCGTCGGCGCGAGCGGCGCGCTGACCGGCTACGGCGGCGGCATGACCCGCAAACGGGCCCTGCTCGACCTGGAAGCCCGCACGAGCGGCCGGACCTTGCTCTGAGCGGAAAAGTTCAGGCTGGTTTGCGCCCCACCACGCACAGCGAGAGCCCGAAAGGCAAACCCGCCGGCCGCGCGGCCCAGCGCGCCTCGCTGGCCAGCAACGTGCCCAATACGCGGGTGGTCAGGCTGCGGCTCGCGCCCACCTGGAGGTCGCTCGTCCCAGCCTTGGGCGGGAACACGCGTTCGAGTTGCCGCTTCAGCAACACGGCCGGGAACAGGAACATGTTGGCGTAGCTAGCCAGCCGCACTTCCAGCCCCGCTCGCTCGAACTTGGCTCGCAATTCGCCGCGCTCGAACCGGTGTCCGACGTTCCATTCCTCGTCGTGCCGGCCGCGCAGCCAGTCGTAGGCTGCCACCCGCACGAGCACGGTGCCACCCGGCCGCGTCACGCGCACGAACTCCGCCAACGCCGTCGTGTCCACCACCGTGCGGTTGGTCAGCACGTCGAAACTCGTCACGAGGTCGAAGGATCGCGGGGCGAACGGTAATTCGTTGACGCTGCCCAGGTGCAGGCGCAGGAAGCCCCGCTCCCGGCAGCTCTCCAGCGCCACGGGCGAGAAGTCCATCCCGGTCACCTCGCCGTAGCGCGTCAGAAAGCCCAGGTTGCGCCCCGTGCCGCACCCGGCGTCGAGCACCGTCCGGCCCTGCCCGGTCGCTCCAGCGGTGGCGTCGAGCATCCGCTGGGTGATGGTTTCCATGCCGTCGAACCACCAATGGTGATCCTCCACCTCGCGCATGATGTGGTACGCGCGGTCGGCGACCTCCGGGGAGGACGCGGCGGAGTCAGAGGGGTTGGGCATGTTGGCGGCAGGGAAGTGGATCAGCGCGCGTCGGTGGAAGCGTCCGGCGCGTCCATGCGGCTCTCCGCGCCGGGAGCCGGGGGCAGGCTGCGTTTGGAGCCACCTTTCCACACGAGTTCGTACCACAGGCCGAGCAACTGGACCAGCGTGCGCCGGACCCGCGCGAAGTTGAAGAACTGCGAGCGGCCCGCCGCCCGGTGGAAGTGGTGCACGGGCACTTCCGCGAAACGGTAGCCCGCATCCTGGAGCTTCTTGACCAGTTCCAGGCAGATTGTGCCGCTGTCCGAGCGCAACGGCACGGCATCGAACACCGCGCGCCGGATCAGGCGGAAGTCGCAGTCCACGTCGCGCAACTGGAAGCCGAACATGGCCTTGACCACATGGTGGTACACCCGCCCGATCACCAGCCGGTACCAGGGATCGTTGCGGCTGATCTTGTAGCCGTTGACCACGTCCACCTCCTGTCCCCGGGCGGCACATTCGTTGACGAGCAGGCGCAGTTCGCGCGGGTCGTACTGCGCGTCGCCGTCCGTGTAGAAGACCCAATCCTTGCGCGCGGCGGCAAAGCCCGTGCGCAGGGCTCCGCCGTAGCCGCGGTTCTGGGGGTGGTGGATGACGCGCAACTCCGGGTGGTGGCGGGCGAGTTCATCGAGCAGCTCACCCGTGTGGTCGGGGCTGCCGTCGTTAACCACGATGACTTCAAAATCATCCGTGCAATCCCGCAAGGTCATTAACGTGGTGACGACCATCGACGCGATAGTGCCCGCATCGTTGTAGGCGGGGAAGAACGCCGAGATGCTGCGGAGCTTCGCCTGGGGGGGCACGACGGGGACAGCGGGGGTGTTCAAGCAGGTTGTATGTAAAGAAGCGTCAAGGACTGGTCAAACGTCAAAACCGCACGTTCTGACGAAACTCGACAAAATTCCTGCTCCGACAAGAGCTTTCGCCGGTTCAATGTTTTTCGTTTTTGGTGGCGGCCATCGGCTCATATTGCCACACCCAGTCGCCTTGCTGGTCATCCAGTCTTTTGCCGTCCGTGGTCCAGGCGGCGACACCACCCTCGTCCCGGCCGTTCCAACCGACCTCCCAGAGCCGGTAGCGGCCATCGGACGTTCGCAAATAGCGCATCGGCGCGCCGTCGATCACATCCGTGGGGATGCGCGGCAAATAGGCGGGCACCAGGGCGTCCAAACTGGCGGGATAGGCATGTTGATTGAGATAATACTGCTCCAGGGCACAGGCGGTAAACGCTTCGTCCACGGCTGCTTGTGTGCGGACACTTTTGATGGTGACAGAGGTGTAAACCGGGAGGGTAATTTTCACCAGCACGTTGGTTGGCCACGCGGGAAGTGTCTCGATGGCCTGCATCCTCGCCTTGAACTTCGCCGCATCTACGCGGTGAGCAGTGGCCTCCACACAATCGATCACCGCCGTTTGTTGAGCCTGACAGGTAATCGCCACGGATCGGTCGGCCCAGCCCCAAGGGAATAATCTGTAAATAGCCAGCGTCCAGCCAGATGATTTTGCGCCTTCACCCGAGGCGTCGCTGAGAGCAGCCAGGTTTCCGAGCCCGTTCGGTTTGCGTAGATCCGCCAAGGTTGGAACGACAAACAGTGCGCGCTCTCCGCGGATAGATTTCTGGTAATCCTTGAGTAGGTCCACCTTTTGAAGCTGGGTTTGGAGAGAAGCCAGTTGGGAGGCGGTCCAACGCTGCGTGGCAAGTCCTTCCCAGACCGGTTGCAATTGCACGTTGAGGCAGGTCACTTCGATCAGGTTCGAGATGAGCAAAGGTTCCTCGCCGATGGCGTGGCTCAGGTGCAGACCCAGGGACACGTCCCGGGCAGCGGCCTCCGGATGCCCGCCAGCCAGCTCGGCGCACGCGCGTAAGCGCAATGTCTGGTTGATCTTGTGGACGAATAATCCCTGCGGTAACGTGATGGTCCAGACCGGGCGCTGCGCCCAATTGACGGGGAACCGCACCAGCGGGCGGGCGGCAGCCTCACGGGCAAGCTCGTCCAGGGTCAGGCCATACCGCGTCAGGGCCAACAGCACGTCATCCGCAGGTGTTTGCGGCTCGGCGGCATGGGGAAAATCAGGCCGCGCGCGGTAGTACGTTTGCAGGCGGGTGAGATCGTAGGGTTCGGCGGTCGTCCAACCCGGTGAGATCGGGCGCTTGACGGATGAAACGTCACTTGGCCCGAAAGGGAAGGCATCGAAGAAATGCGTCGCTTCGGGGTTGTCTTTCCTGAACGTCAGCAACTTCGTGGCTGGATCGACCTGATACCGGTAGAGCCGCACGAAAAACGGGGCCATGGCCAGATTCTGGTCGTCCGGAATCGGCGGCGGGATCAAGTCGGCGGCGGCCAACGATTCACCACGCGCCGCCAGTTGGTGCTGGGTGTCGGCCCACATCCGGGCACCGCGATAATCCTCCTCCGCGTACCAGAGGCCGACCAGCCCGGCATATGCCAACGCGATTGCTAAGAGCCCGACCAGGAAACGGCGAAAAAATTTCATGCGAAGCAACGTCGATGCACCCAAAGGAGAGCAATGCCGTCTTTTCTGTTCTACCAAGTGGACGCGTCGTAGAACAGGGTGGATTCAAGCTCCGAAAAACTCCCGCACGGCCGCCGCCGCCTGGTCCGCTTCTTTGAGTGGAAGCTGCGGGAACATCGGCAGGGAGAGCACTTCCTTCGCGGCCTGCTCGGTCGCGTCCATCGGCCCGCGCGCCAACCCACGCGCGACGTAGGCCGGCTGCCGGTGGATAGGCATCGGATAATGCACCAGCGTGCCGACGCCCGCCGCCTGCAAGTGCTCCGCCAGCGCGTCCCGCTGCGCGCAACGCACCACGTACTGATGGTACACGCTGCGCCGCTCGCTGTCGTCGGCCAGCGGCAGGGTCAGGCCACGGATGCCCGCCAAATGTTCGTCGTACCGCGCCGCCAGCGCGCGCCGCCGGTCGTTGTCGGCGTCGAGCGTGCGCAGCTTCACCCGCAGGATCGCCGCCTGGATCTCGTCCATGCGCCCGTTCCAACCGGCTTCGGCGCTGACGTAGCGTTCCTTGCGCCAGCCGTACTGCCGTAGCGAGCGCATCGTTTCCGCCACGTGCGGGTCGTTCGTCACGGCCGCGCCGCCGTCGCCGATGGCCCCGAGGTTCTTGGTGGGATAGAACGAAAACGCCGCGGCGTCGCCGTAGCTGCCGACCCGCCGGTGATCGTACAGCGCACCGTGCGCCTGCGCGCAATCTTCGATGAACTTGAGCCCGTGCTCCCGGCAGAATGCCAGCACGGGCCCGACCTCCGCCGGACGCCCGTACAGGTGCACCAACACCACCGCCCGCGTCCGGTCGCTACGCGCCGCCGCCAGCCGCTGCGGGCACATGCTGTACGTCGCCGGGTCGATGTCCACGAGCACCGGCGTCGCCCCGGCCAGCTCGATGGCCGACACCGTCGCCACGGCGGTGTGCGACACGGTCAGCACTTCGTCGCCCGGTTTGACCCCGCACCCACGCAACGCCAGGTGGAGCGCCTCGGTGCCGCTGGCCAACGTCACGGCGTATTCGCTGCCGACGTAGCCCGCCCACTCGCGCTCGAACGCCTCCGTCTCGGGTCCGAGCAGATAGCGCCCGCCGCGCAGCACGCGCCCGATGGCGTCGCCGATCTCGTCCGCCTGGGCCTCGTAAGAAGCGAGGGGGCTCGTCTGGGGGATGGGAGTCATAGGGAAAGGCGGAAGGCGGAAGGCGGAAGGCATGAAAACTTAGTCGGCTGGCGGATCTCCGTCTTTGCTGGTTCCGATTTCCGCCTTCCGCCTTCCGCCTTTCAGACGGTCCAATAGTGCTTGCGGTGTTCAGTGTAGAAGGCCAGGGAGCGCGCGATGCCCTCGCGCATGGACACGCGTGGCTGCCAGCCCAGACGCTCGGCAATGAGTTGGTAGTCGCTGTGGAAACTGCCGATGTCGATGGCCTTGCGGTCGGGCGGGAAGGGGACGACCTCGTACTGTCCGCTGCCGTGGATTTCCACCATCATCGCGGCGAGGTCGCGCAGGTTCAGGTAATCCGGTGCGCCCAGGTTGAACACCTGCCCGTCGGCCCGAGGATCGGCCGCGCAGAGTATCAGCGCGTCCACCACGTCGTCCACGTAATTGAAATCGCGGATTTGCAGCCCGTCGCCGAACACCCGCAGCGGCTGCCCGCTGAGCAGCCGCATGAACCACACCCCCAGGAATGTCTGCCGGTCGTCCTTGACGCGCATCCGCGGGCCATACGTGTTCGTCAGCCGCAGCACGCAGGCGCGGACCCCGTGCAGCCGGTGGTAGATGAGGTGGTAGCTTTCCCCGGCGACCTTGTTGATGCCGTTGATGTCGATGGGGGCCAGCGGGTGCTGCTCGTCTACGGGCAGGTAGCGCGGCACACCGTAGATCTGGCGCGTGCTGGAGAAAATGATCTTGATGTCCGGGTTCTTGCGGCGGCAGGCTTCCAGGATGGAAAGCTGCGCGCGGCAGTTGATCTCCATGTCCGTGTGCGGGTCGCGCATGGAGTCGATGTGGCTCGTCTGCCCGGCGAGGTTGAAGAGGTAATCCTGCCCCTTGACGAGGTATTCGATGCTGTGTTCATCGCGCACGTCGGCCACGTTGACCTGCACCTGCCCGCGCACATCGTGGATGTTGAAGGGATTGCCGCCGTACTCGGGGATCAGACTGTCCACCAGGGTAACGTGCGCCCCTTCCGCCACGAGCCGGACGGCCAGGGTCGAGCCGATGAACCCGAGACCGCCCGTGACGAGCACCTGCTTGCCGTGCCACGAGCTGCCGCCCTCCGCGCCGCCGGGCGGAGGCGTGGAGGTCTGGGAACCGGGAAAAAGGTCGGCGAAAGACATCGTGGGACTCTGCAACGCTGAGTGCGGGAAGTCCAGCGTGGGTTGCGGCGGGCACGCCCCTGGTTGCGGCTGCGTCCTGCCAGCGTAAGTTCCACGCCCCGACCGTTACACGTCCTTGTATGCTGCCCTCCTGGCTGGAACATTTTGTCGTCACGTTCATCCCCTTGTTCGTGGCGCTGGACCCCATCGGGCTGATCCCGATCTACCTGGGCATGGCCCAGGGCACGAAGCTGGAGCGCCGCAACCTGGTCGTCAACGAAGCGGTGGTGACGGCGCTGCTCATCAGCGTGACGTTCCTGTTCCTGGGCCGGTTCATCTTTCATGCGCTGAGCATCACGGACAACGATTTTCGCATCGCGGGCGGGCTGATCCTGTTCGGGCTCGGCGCGCAGGACATCCTGGCCACGGACCGGCGCGACGCCGACGCGCGGACGGATTTTGGCGTGGTGCCGCTGGGAATGCCGCTCATCGCCGGTCCGGCCATGCTGACGACGATCCTGACGCTGGTGGATTCCGCCGGGTTCGGGATGACCCTGGTGGCGCTCATCGCCAATCTCGGGGTGGTGCTCATCACCCTGCGGGCGGCGATCTGGTTCCAGCGCTTACTCGGGCTGCGCGCGATGCGTGCGATTTCCAAGATCGTCGCCCTGCTCCTGGCGGCCATCGCCGTGAACCTCGTCCGGCGCGGGTTGCGGATGTCGTGAAGGGGGAAGGCAGCAGGATGCAGGCAACGGGGAGAACGCCAGCGGATCAGCGCCGTGCCTTCCAGGCTCCACCGCAGGCGGTTGTCATCCGTCTTCCGTTCAACGCTCTCCCTGCTGCAACGCCCGCGCCTGCCGTACCAGTTCGATGAACCCGGCGCGGTATCCGTTCGGGTCCTCGCCTTTGCCAGCCTGCGCCAATTCGAGCGCGCTGCCCAGCGTGGCGTCGCCGCGGTGCGGCGAGTCCCGCAGGATCATCCCGAAGCTCGCTACCGCCGCCGCGAACCGGAAATCGGCCGAAGCATTGCCGTAGTCACCCGGCGCGCCGTGGTCCACGAGCGATTCCTCGTAGGAACGCTCGCTCCGGTCGCTGTCCGGCGCTTTGTGGCGCATCTTCACCGTGAGCATTTCTGGCGTGGCAGTCTGGTGCGTGCGCGGCGCGGCGGCATCCGTCACAACGGGCGCGGGCTGATACTTCAACGGGTCCACCGTCCCCTCGCCCCCGGGCTGGCCCACCGGCACTATCTCATACAGCGCCGTCACGTGGTGGCCCGCGCCGATCTCGCCCGCGTCGATCTTGTCGTCGTTGAAATCCTCCTTGCGCAGCAGCCGCTTCTCGTAGCCGATGAGACGGTACGACGCCACCACCGCCGGGTTGAACTCCACCTGGATTTTCACGTCCTTGGCGACCGTCACCAACGTCCCGCTCATCTGATCGACCAACACCTTGCGCGCTTCCTCCAGGCGGTCAATGTAGTGGTAGTTGCCGTTGCCGTGGTCGGCGAGGGTCTGCATGGTGGAGTCCTTGAGGTTGTCCGTGCCGACGCCTAGCACGCTCAGGAACACGCCGTCCTTGCTCTCGCGCTCGATCAGGCGCAGCAGGTCGCCGTGGCTGGTCACGCCCACGTTGAAATCGCCGTCCGTGGCGAGGATCACGCGGTTCGTGCCGCCCTGGATGAATCCCTTGCGCGCCACGTTGTAGGCGAGCTTGATGCCTGACGCCCCATTCGTCGAGCCGCCCGCGTGGAGGTTTTCGATGGCACGCAGGATCGTTTCTTGGTGGTCGCCGCTGGTCGGCGGCAGGGCCAGCCCGCTTTCCCCGGCGTACACCACGATGGCGACGTGGTCGTCCTCGCGCAGTTGGTCTACCAGCAGGCGCAGGGATTTTTTGATGAGCGGCAGCCGTTCTTCGGGCATCATCGAGCCGCTGACATCGAGCAGGAACACAATGTTCGAGGGCGGGCGTTTGTCGTTAGCCATTTCCCTGGCTTTGATGCCGACCCGCACGAGCCGGTGCGCGGTGTTCCAGGGGCAGGCGGCCCCTTCGAGGTGAATGGCGAAGGGCTGGTCGCTTTCCGGCGCGGGCGGGGCGTCGGCGTAGGGGAAGTAGTTGAGCATTTCCTCGACCCGCACGGCATCCGGCGGCGGCAGGCTGCCCGCGTCGATGAACCGCCGCACGATGGCGTAGCTGGCCGTGTCCACGTCGATGGAGAACGTGGAAAGCGGGTTTTCCTTCGCGGCGAGAAAGGAGTTTTCAACGAGGTGGGTGTACTCGGCGGTGTTGGCGCGCAACTGCTCGGCCTGATCCTTGAACAGGCGGCCTGTGATCGGCACGTCGCCGAGCATCGGGGCGGTTTCAACGGGGCTTACGGGAGCCGCCGCGATCTGTCCCCCATCGGATGGAATGCCGGCAGGAGACCGTTTCAGCACGTTCAGCCTGTCTTTCTGTCCGGTGCGGTCGCGGGTGGCTTGATCCACCGTGTCCACCGGAGAGATGCCGACTTCCTCAGACGTGGGAATGTTGCCGCCTGTCACCACGATCCGGTCCGCCGCATCCCGGCGGGTTGCCGAACGGGTCTGCGCCAGCAACCGGGAGGAAGTAGCCCCGGGGGCTTTGGCGCGCGCCGGAGCGGGAGGCTGATCCGCCATGGGGGTGGGAACCACCCTGTCCAACGTCAGGGTGCCTGCTGCGACGGCCTTGGTTCCCGTGAAAGTGGTGGCAGATGACCCCGGGGCGCTGCTCGGCGGAGCAGGCGGGGCGGCCGCGGCAATGAGCGGTGCGCGAAGCTGGGCGTCCCTGCCTTGCGCGCCATCGGCGCCGGACGGCGAGGCAGCGGCTGTGTTCTTATCGCTGATGAAAGGGGGCGAAGCTTTCTTGTTTCTGGCGAACAGCAGCGAGTTGTCTTCGACGCTCGCACCTAGAGCTAGCGGATTGCCGCCCACCACGCCGCTGATTGCGGGCGGACCATAAACCGCCGTTGTGCCTGGCGGCAGACTGGTCGGCAAAGGTTGCCCCGGCGGCACGACCAATTTGCGTACTTCCGCCTCTATCGTTGGTTGCTGGTCCTTATCATCGGCAAGCAACGACGCGCTGGCGGCGGGGGCTGGGGCGTTCAGCCGACTGCTCATCGCGTGGGCAGCGTACGCCGGAACTTTCTCCGACGAGACGGCCACTGGCGGTTTGCGCGAGCGCACCTGCGCGGAATGATAGACCGGAAGCGCAATCCCTACCGCGAGGCCCACAATTAGGAACAAGGCCGCGACCTTGAGCCACGGGCCAAAGGAAAACGGACGCAGACGGGGCAATGCAACCATGTTCGCAGGCGTCGTCTCCACCGCGAGGCGCTCCTGCTCGTACTCGGCCGTCAGCTCGGCGGTCAGGTTGCGGATGTCGGCCAACTCGGTGCGGGCCTCGGGCGAAGCGGCCAGGAGTTGCTCGACCTGCGCGCGCTCGGCGGGGTCGGAAAGTTCCCCCAGGGCGTAGGCGGTCAGCCGGGGGTCGTCGGAATTGAAAAGGGTTTCGTCGGTGCTCATAGCGTGGCGGTGAGGGGCAAAATGGAAGCGGCGGCGGGCGCGGGGCCCGCGTGCAGGGAGATGTACTGACCGGCGAGCGCGGCGTGCTGTCGGCGCAGGGCCTTGATGCCCTGGTGGATCAGGAAACCCACGTTGGTGACGGATAACTGCGTCACCTCGCTGATTTCCTTGTAACTGAGCCCGTTTTGGAACTTGAGCTGGATGACCTCCTGCTGGCGCGGTGGCAATTTTTCGAGGATGCGCAAGAGAAAGCCCGCCGCCTCCTTGCGGGCCAATGATTCCGCCGGACCCGGCTCCGGGCTGGGTTCGGCGGCGGTGGCGTCCTGGTCGAGGTAGGTCATGCGGTGTTCCTTTCGGCAGAGGTCGAGTGCGCGGTGGCGGCACACGGTAAAGAGCCACTTTGGGAGGTCGCCCTCGGCCAGGTCCGCCGGGGCGGACTGCTGCCAGCGCAGGAACGTATCCTGCACGGCGTCGCGCGCCCGCTCCCGGCAACCCGTGATGCGTGCGGCGTACTGCGTGAGCGGCCGCTCGTAGCGGTGCACGACGGCGCGTGTCCACTCGTCGCCGCGTGGGCGGGCGGAGGCAGGGGGCTCGCTACCGGGAGTGGGGGAGGAAGCGGTGGCGTCGGTCATGTCCCAGGGAAGAGTCTCTCTGGGGAGTCAACGCGCGAACGGCGAGTTTATTAGACGAAAAAAGAAGCAGCCACCGCTTGTGGCGGAAATCTCAGGCCACCCCGCTCGCCCACGCCGCCGGTTCGCGCAGTTGGAACAACATCTCACCCGCTTTCGGGACGAGCAACACGCCCTCGTCCTCGCGGTTCGCGTAATCCTGCGGCCGGATCGTCGCCGGGTCGCGGTAGCCCAGGTTGATGCGCTCGCAAACCTCGCGCGGGATGCCCGTCGCCAGGGTCACCCGCGCGCGGCAGTGCTCCACGCCGTCCACGAACGTGCCGATGCCCCGCACGTGGGTCGAGTGCGCCAGCGTGCCCCAGGGCAGGTCCTTGAAGCGCTCCCATTGTCCGAGGAAGTAGTCGCGGCAATGGTAGCCGACCGCTTCGATCATCGCGCCGTGCGTCGTGGAAATTTCGTGCAGGTGCGGCGCGTAGATGATCAACTCGCCGCCGTCCGCGAGCACGGGTTCGAGCTTGTACATGCACTTGCCGCCGACCCAGAGTTCGTCGTACATCGGCGGCGCGCAGGAAAGAATCGTGTGGAACGGGTGTTCCTTGTACGTGATGTGCAGTTGCCGCGAAAGCTCGCTGGCCTCCTCCCAGGCCGCTTCCGGGTCACCCACGAACGCGCCCGCGAGTTCCTCCCCGCGCACCACCAGGCAAAAACATAACTTCGGGACGGTCACCATTGCCGCCGCGCGGTCCACCACCCGGCGCACGGGCGTGTGCTTGTGGCCGATGATCATGGGGTTGGTCACCACGGCCCCGAGCCAGTGAAAGAAGTTGAGCACCTCCGGCCCGCTGACCCCCGGGAACAGGTACTTGTTGCCGCCTGAAAACCCCACCACCTCGTGCGGGAACACCGGCCCGACGATGAGCAGTTGGTCGTACTCGAACAGGTGCCGGTTAACGCGCACGGGCACGTCGATGGCGAACCGGCCGCCGGAAAGCGCGTCGATCTCCGCCGCCGGGATCGTGCCCAACGAGACGAGCGTGTCCGGGTCCTGCCAGTCGTGGTTGAGCAACTGCACGTCCGCATACGGGCCGCGCCGTTCCTCCAGGGTGATGCCCAGCCGCGCGCAGATGGCCGCTTCCGGCATGGGCGGGTGCGTGCCGAGCGCCACCATCACGTCGAACCGCGCGCACGCCGCGCCGATCTGGGCGTGCAGCGCCCGGAAGAACACGTCCACCGGGGCCGTGCGGGTGGCGTCGGGGACGATGAGCAGGACCTTCCTGCCCCGGTACTCATTGGCTGGACAGGCGCGGGCGACGAGGTCGGCCGCTGCCTCGCGGCTCACGCTGCCCGCTGGTTGGGTGACGGAAAGGACGGGGGATGACATGGAGGCAAAATGGAGGGAGGGACGGCCGGTCGGCCAATGCAAAAAAATTCGTGAATCTTTACTGGTTGGCGGTGGTGCTACTTCGTGAATTTCTAGGACGAACTAGTCCGCTGCTACTTTGCAACAACCTGAATATCCTGAACAACTGGAAATTAAAGGGCGGGTTGCCGCCGGTTAATTTCAGATCATTATTCAAAGCGTGCGCTGGCCGCCATCAGATCGTCTGCGACAGAAATCCGCCGTCCACGCGCAGGTCAATGCCGGTGACGAAGCCGCTTGCCCGCGCGCTGGCCAGAAACACTGCCGCGCCAGCCAGCTCGCCCGGCTCGCCGAACCGTGCCATGGGGGTATGGCCCAGGATGGACTGCGCCCGAGCCGTCGGCGTGCCGTCCTCATTGAAGAGGAGCCGCCGGTTTTGCTCCGCCGGGAAGAACCCGGGCGTCAAGGAGTTGACGCGCACCCCCCTGGTCGCCCACTCGCGCGCCAGGAACTGCGTCAGGTTGAGCACCGCCGCCTTGGCCGACGAGTAGGCCGCCACGCGCGAGAGCGGTACGTGCGCCGACACGCTGGCGACGTTGATGATGCTGCCCCGGCCCCGCGCGCACATCGCCGGGCCGAACTCCTGGCAGGGCAGGAGCGCGCCGCCGACGAGGTTCAGGTCGAAGTTCGCCCGCCAATCCTCCGTGGCGATGGCCTCGAAGGGGTGTTCCGGCGTCACGGTCACTTTCGGGTCGTTGCCCCCGGCCGCGTTGACGAGCACGGTCGCCGCCCCCAGGGCTGCCTCAACCGCCCCGCGCGCCGCCGCCAGACTGGCGGCATCGAGCGCATCGGCGGCGAAATACCGCGCCGTGCCGCCCGCCTGCGCGATGCGCTCCACGCACGCCTGCCCGCGCTCGGCGTTGCGCCCGAGCACGGCCACGGCCGCCCCGGCGGCAGCCAGGCCCGCAGCGAGCGCGCCACCCAGGGCACCGGTCGCGCCGATGACCACGGCCACCTCGCCGCGCAGATCAAAAAGGGATTCCATAGACAGGTGATTCAGCCAGCGTCCATGATCCAGCGCAACACAAAAGGCAGGACCAGTGCCCCGAGCATCGCCGTGCCGCTCATCCCCAGAGATGCGAACGCGCCGCCCGCGCGCCCGATTTCCAGTGCGCGGGCCACCCCGATCCCGTGCGATGTGCAGCCCAGCGCCAGCCCGAGGGCGCGCTCGTCATGCACGCCCAGCCAGCGCATCACGGGCGTTCCCACGGTAGCTCCGAGCATCCCGGCCAGGAGAATTCCGGCCAGCGTGGCATCCGTGGAGACATGGGCGTCCTGCGCGAGCCGCAGGCCTACGGGCGACGTGATGGATTTGAGCGCTCCGGCGGCCATCACGGCGCGGGGCCGGCCCGCCGCCGCCAGCAGGCCCGTCGTGCTCAGGACGGCGAAGGCGAGGCCAAGGGGGATGGCGAGGGCGAGCACACGGGCGTTGGCGCGCACCGTCCGGCGCAACTGGTAGATCGGCACCGCCATCGCCACGACCGCCGGGCCGAGCAGCCAGTTGATCCAGGCCGTCGCGTGCTCGTACTGCGGGTATGCCCTGCCGGTGCCCTCCAGAATGACGACCATGGAAAGGATGCCGGTCAGTGCCGGGTACAGCAGCGGCCAGCGCGTCCGCAGGAACACCCATCGGCACGCAAAGTACACCGCCACGGTCACCAGGCTCCAGAGCGCTGTCTGCGGAAGGCCCGCCGCCCAGGGTCCAAAGCCTAGAAGGACGGGAAGCGGGACCAGGCAGAGGGTGCGTCCAGCCCCGGCTGGTTGGTTCTTGGTTGGTCGGACCTTGGGCCTTTCCGCTGCCGACGGCGGCCCGAGCAGCCACTGTGCGGCATGGCCGACGAAGACCCACAGCAGTAGGGTCGCCACCGTCACGGACCCCGCGATCTGCCGCCCCTGCGCGAGCCAGAATGGGTGGTCCCGCAACGCCAGGGTGAAGATCGGCATGAACAACAACGGCAAGAGCCAGAGCAGCCAGCGCGCGGCCGACTCCACCCAGCGCGACGGCACCACCCCCGTGCCCAAGGCTGCCAATAGCCCGAACAGGCCGAGGATGCTTCCGGGCAGGATCAGGTGCAGCGTCCGTTGCAGACCCTCCCCGATTTCCAGGCCCGCCGTCAGCAGCAGGAACCCGAGCGCGAGATGAAACACCGAGTCCGGGGCGGCGGTTTCCAGCGATGGTTCAGCCGGGGCTGGCGGGGCGGGGGCGGGGAGGGAGGCAGGCCGCGGCATGAGCTGGGGGGTGCGTGGAACCGGAGGTGTATCGTGGAGGACGCCCGTTTTGTCCATGCCCGCTAAGAAGGGCTGCCCACGCAAGTTTTTGGCGGTTGAAAAATGCGCCCTTTGCCTTGAAGCTGACTTTGTCCGGTTCTCCCCTGACCGCCATGAGTGATTCCGCCCGTTTTAATTCGCCCAGCCGCAAGTCCCGATTTCGCGCCCAGGGCCGCGGACGGCTGTCGATCTATGCATCCGATCAAGCCGCAGCCGAGGATTCACCCGTGGAGGATGTCGCTGCCGCCGACGAACACGACCATTACGAAGGGATGCCGGTCGAGGAAATGCCTGGCGAGGGATTGATCGCGGAGAACCCGGTGGAGTACGCTGCCTCCGAGCAGGATGCCTTGCCGGCTGGCCTGCGCCTGACGCGCGACCCAAACATGGTCGTCACCCGGCAGGGGATGTCCAAGGGAGCGGTGAGCTTGCTGGCGGTGGTGGCGCTGGCAGCGGGGGGAGGTTTGGGCTACCTGCTCGGCCACTCGCAGGCCAGGGCGGTGCAGGTTCCCGCCTCTGGCGCGGACGCGACGAAGAACCTGCCTCTGCTCGTGCTGCCGGCCAACACGCAGGCGGCCATTGAGGCAGCGTTCACCGACACCAAGCAAGCCCGGTATGCCGAGGCCCGGCAGCATTTCGAGGCGTTGTACGCTCAGCATCCCGAGTGGCCCTCGTTGGAAGTCGAGGCGGCCCGGGCTGCCTTGTACCAACACGACCTTCCGGGCACCCAAGCCCTGCTGGCCAAGGCTACCCGGGAGCGGCCCCTGGCGGATGCGGTATTCCTGACGGCGCTGCTCCACCTCACGGCGCAGGAGTACGACGCAGCCGACGATGCGTTCGCCGCTGCCGTGGCGACGGACCCCGCGCGCGGGGACATCTATTATCTCTGGGGTGAAAACCTGCGGCGCGAAGGCAAACCGCAGCAGGCTGCGGCAAAGTTCAAGTCGGCGCTCGTGCGCAACCAGTACGAAAACGTCGAACCCCTTTACCTGTTGAAATATTGGATCTCGCTGGTCCAGGCGGATCAGGAAGGGTCCAGCGGTGAAGGAGCCAAGATCGACGCCATCCTCGCTTCGGCGCAGCCGACGAGCGCGGCGCTCTTTGCCGGTGCCGCCCGGGCCATCAAGTTGGGAAACTATAAGGATGCTGCCAAGCTGGTCACGAAGGCGCAGGCTGTGACGGACCCGACGGTATTTAACGTCGTCCTGCATGATCCGACGTTTATGGAGGCAGACTCCCGGCCAGAGTTCGCCCCCTTTTATAAGTAAGCCGGACCGACGACCCGGCCGCCCACACCTAACGGGTGAGTACGACCCGACCCGTCATAGCGCGGGAAAGCGTCAATTCGTCGGCGGATTCCAGTCCGCCGCCGGCCGGGAGGCCCTGAGCGATGCGCGTGATGGTCACGCCTTGGACTTCCTGGAGCAATCCGGCGAGGTATTGCGCGGTAGCCTCGCCTTCCACATCGGCACCGAGGGCGAGGATGATTTCCGTCGCGTGGCCTTCGCGCACCCGCGCGAGCAGGTGATCGATGGTCAGATCTTCCGGCCCGACGTGGTCGAGCGGGGCGAGCCGCCCGCCGAGCGCGTGATAGCGCCCTTTGAAGACGCCGGTACGTTCGAGGGGGAGGATGTCGGTGGCCTGTTCGACGACGCACAGCGGGCCGTCGGCACGGCTCTCGTCGCGGCAGATGTCGCAACGTTCCTCCGTCGTGAAGAAGCCGCAGTCCGCGCAGGGACGCACCTTTGCGGCACTCTCCAGAATGGACTCGGCCACTTCCCGGCCCCGGTTGCCGGAGTCCGGCCGCTGCGGGCCGCCG
>CAXTVY010000002.1:32666-49026 GCA_964247665.1 uncultured Chthoniobacterales bacterium
ACGAGCCAGAGAGCGATCCGCTCCGCGCTGCGCGGCCCGATGCCGGGCAGCCGCTTGAGCTGGGTGGTGAGGCGTTGGAGCGGTTCCGGGTAGTCGATTCTGCGCATGGGATTTAGGGAGGTAAACTACCATGGGAATCGAGTTATTTCCACTCTGGAGAAGGCCGGTTGCACCCGCCACCCGCTTTGCCAAAACGAAACACCCCGCTACATTCAAGCATGTCAGACTCCCCCCGTTTCCTGATGTGCCAGCCTGATTTCTATCAGGTCGATTACGTGATCAATGTCTGGATGGAAGGCAACGTTGATCGTTCCTCCCGCGAGCGCGCCGAAGGGCAGTGGCGCGGCCTCGCTGCCGTCCTGCGCACCCACGCCGAAGTCGAACTCGTGTCGCCTGCCCAAGGCTGGCCCGACATGGTCTTTACCGCCAACGCCGGCCTAGTGCTCGGCAAAACCGCCGTTGTCAGCCGCTTCTTCCATCCCGAACGCCAGGGCGAGGAACCGCATTTCAAGGATTGGTTCGAAAAGGCCGGGTTCACCGTGCACGAACTGCCCGAAGATCTCCCCTTCGAGGGCGCGGGCGACGCTCTGCTCGACCGCGAGGGCCGCTGGCTCTGGGCAGGCTACGGCCCGCGCTCGGAACTCGATTCCCACCCATACCTAGCCAGGTGGCTCGGCATCGAGGTGCTTTCGTTGCGGCTCATCGACAAACGCTTCTACCATCTCGACACCTGCTTCTGCCCGCTCGCGGGCGGCTATCTGCTTTACTATCCGGCTGCGTTCGACGCGTACTCCAACCAACTCATCGAACGCCGCGTGCCCGCCGCCAAACGCTTCGCCGTGCCGGAGCCGGATGCGGTCAGCTTCGTCTGCAACGCGGTCAACGTGGGAAAGAAACTCATCGTCAACCAGGCGGGTGCGGAAACCCGTGCGTGGCTTGGCACGGCTGGGTTCGAGGTCATCGAGACGCCGCTGACCGAGTTCATGAAGGCTGGAGGCGCAGCCAAGTGCCTGACCCTGCGCCTGGATGAGGCCGAGCGCGCCGACAACCGGGCCATCGACACCGTGGAAAGCCGCGAGGTGCGGCTGCAAGGCCACCTCCTGGACTCCGGGCTGCTCGATAAGGCGCTGGACCTCGTCGTGGACGGCGCGGGCTCCTTCCAGATCCTCGAATTCAACCTCGGCAAGCAACGCCAGAGCACCTCCGAAGCGAGGCTCAAAGTGTCCGCGCCGTCGGTGGACGCGCTGGATCGGATCATGGGCCAGTTGATCGTCCTCGGCGCGGGCCAGAGCGACGAAGCGGGCGAGCGGGCACCGCACTTGGCAACCGTCACCCGGGACGGAGTGGCCCCGGCGGATTTTTCCGTCACGACGATCTACCCGACCGAGGTGAAAACCTCGCGTGGTTGGACGCGTGTCGAGGGGCAGCGCATGGACGGCGTGATCGTCGTCGGCGACGACGGCCGGGCGGAATGCCGCCTCATCCGCGATCTGCGCGTGGGCGAGCGGATCGTGACGGGCGTGGACGGCATCCGGATGCCGCGCAAGACGGAAGCGCGCGACAGCAGCGTGGTCGAGGCCAGCGGCGTGGCGGCGGACGAGTTCGGGTTCATGGGCGCGGGCGTGTCGAGCGAGCGCCGGGTGGAGTTGGTGGTCGAGCAGATCGCGTGGGAGCTGCGGCGCATCCGCGACCAGGGCGGCAAGGTTGTCGTGGTGGCAGGCCCGGTGGTTATCCACACGGGCGGCGGCGAGCACCTGGCGCGCTTGATCCGCGACGGCTACGTCCACGCGCTGCTCGGCGGCAACGCCATCGCCGTGCACGACCTGGAGGAAAATATGCTCGGCACGTCGCTGGGCATGGACATGAAGCGCGGCGTGTCCGTGCACGGCGGGCACCGGCACCACCTCAAGGCCATCAACACGGTGCGCGGCCACGGCGGCATCGCGCAGACGGTCGCAGCGGGCGATCTGCGCGGCGGCGTGATGTACGAGTGCGTGCAGCGGGGCGTGCCTTTCTCGCTGGCGGGTTCCATCCGCGACGACGGGCCGCTGCCCGACACCGTGATGGACCTTCTCCGGGCGCAGGCGGATTACGCGCGGCTCATCCAGGGCGCGGACATGATCCTGATGCTGTCGAGCATGTTGCACTCCATTGGCGTTGGTAACATGACTCCGGCGGGGGTAAAATTGGTGTGCGTGGACATCAACCCGGCCGTCGTGACGAAGCTGGCCGACCGCGGTTCGGTGGAATCGGTGGGCGTGGTCACGGACGTGGGGTTGTTCCTGAGCTTGCTCGTGGCGCAGTTGGGCCGGCTCAACAGCGCGTACGCGGCGGCGTAGGGAAAGGGCTCTGCATCACCCCGCCGCTGCCTGCCCCCCGGCACGAAAAACCTTTCGCGCCCTCCGGGGCCATCGCTTAGAGTCCCGCGTCTTCGCCTGCCCTCCGGCCGTACCTACTCTCTTGACGCCCCCCTGATCGTCCTTTCCCTTGCCTCCCGTCAGCCATGCCCGCCGCCCCAGACTCGCGCAGCCAGACCGGCGTTCCCGGACTCGACGACATCCTCAACGGCGGCCTGATTCCCAACCGCCTCTACCTGCTCGAAGGCAGCCCGGGGGCCGGCAAGACCACCCTTTCGCTCAAATACCTGCAAGAGGGTGTGCGCCTGGGGGAACGCTGCCTCTACATCACCCTGTCCGAAAGCCGGGAGGAACTCGTCGCCGGGGCCGCCTCGCATGGCTGGTCGCTGGATGGGGTCGAGGTGTTCGAACTCATCTCGGGCGAGCAGGAACCCGGCGGCGAGGAGGAGGTGACGATGTACCACCCCGCCGAGGTAGAGCTGACGGAAACCGTGCGCAAGATGCTCGCCGAGGTGACGCGGATCAACCCGTCCCGCGTCGTCCTGGATTCGTTGTCCGAACTGCGCCTGCTCGCGCAAGGCTCACTGCGCTATCGCCGCCAGATCCTCGCCCTCAAGCATTTTTTCATCGGCCGCCAGACCACCGTCCTGCTGCTCGACGACCTTACCGCGGAACACGCCGACCTCCAGCTCCATAGCATTGCCCACGGCGTGATCCTGCTCGAACAGCTCTCCCCCGCCTACGGCGCGGCGCGGCGGCGGGTGAGCGTGGTGAAGTTCCGCGGGACGGACTACCGCGGCGGCTACCATGATTTCGCCATCGAGCCAGGCGGCGTCGTCATCTTCCCGCGCCTCGTCGCGGCCGAGCACAGTGTGCCGTTCCCGCGCGAGCCGATCCACAGCGGTGTCGCCGCCCTGGATTCGCTCCTGGGCGGGGGGCTGGACCGGGGGACGAGCACCCTCCTGATGGGTCCGGCGGGCTCGGGCAAGTCCACGGTGGCCGTACAGTACGCGGTCGCGGCGGCTCGGCGCGGCGACCACGCGGCGATTTTCGCCTTCGACGAAAGCGCTGCTACCCTGGAGGCGCGCACGGCCGGGCTGGGCATCGGCCTGGTGCAGGGCACGCAGAGCGGACAAATCAGGCTTCAGCAGATCGATCCGGCGGAGCTTTCCCCGGGCGAGTTCGTCCATCTCGTGCGCCAGTCGGTCGAGCGTGACGGGGCGCGCGTCGTGGTGCTAGACAGCCTCAATGGCTACCTCAACGCCATGCCCGACGAGCGATACCTGACCGCGCAACTCCACGAACTGCTCACCTACCTGGGCCGCCAGGGGGTGACGACACTCCTGGTCGTCGCGCAGTCGGGCGTGGTGGGCGTGAACATGATCTCGCCCGTGGACGCGAGTTACCTGGCGGATTCGGTTGTCCTGTTCCGCTACTTCGAGCACGGCGGGAAGGTCCGGAAGGCGATTTCCGTGATGAAAAAGCGCAGCGGCGCGCACGAGCAAAGCATCCGGGAGATGCATTTCGACCAGCACGGCATCCACCTGAGTGAGCCGCTCGCGCACTTCCGCGGCATCCTCACCGGCGTGCCGGTGGAGGTGGACCCGCAGTTGAACGGCCGGTGATCCTACAGGCAAACGGCATGGCGGCGGACTCTTTCAGTGAACCCGAACGGCGCGTGCTCCTGCTCGCGCCCACGCGACGCGACGCGGAGATCACGGGGGCGTTGCTGACCCGGGCGGGGCTGGGCTGCGTCGTTTGCCCAGACCTGGCCGGGTTGCGGCGGGAAATGGCGGTGGGGGCTGGCGCGGTGCTGGCCACGGGCGAGGCCGTCATGGCGGAAAACCCGGCGGAACTGCTGGCGACCCTGCAACAACAGCCGTCGTGGTCGGACCTGCCGGTGATCCTGCTCGTCAAGGGCGGCGACCAGTCACCCGTCGCCAACCGGGTCATCACGGCGTTGCGCAACGTGACCTTGCTGGAGCGGCCCGCGCCGACGCGTTCGGTCGTCAGCGCGGTGCAGGCGGCCGTCCGGGGCCGCGTGCGGCAGTACGAAATCCGCGACCAGCTTACCGCCCTGCGCCAGGAGCAGGCGCGCAGCCGGCAGCTTCAGGAGGAGTTGGCCCTGGCCATCGACGCCTCGGAGCTGGGCACCTTCCACTGCCCGATGCCGCCGCGCGAGATTCGCTGGAACACGCGTTGCAAGGCGCTGTTCTGGCTGCCGCCCGACGCTGAGATCGACTTCGAGCGGTTTTACGCCATCATCCATCCGGACGACCGGGAAGGCGTCCGCCAGGCCATCGCGGAGTGCATCGACGAGGGCAAGGCTTATCGGGTGATCTACCGCACGGTTTCGGACCGGGGGGAAGTGCGCCGTGTCCTCGCCACCGGGCGCACGTTTTACAACGAACACGGCGAACCCTTGCGCTTTGACGGCACGGCGCGCGATGTGACCGAGCAGGAACTCGCCGGGGAAACCCTGCGCGCGAGCGAGTCGCGCTTCCGCCAGCTTGCCGACGCGATGCCGCAGATCGTCTGGACGGCGCGGCCGGACGGGGTGCTCGACTACGTGAATTATCGCTGGTACGAGTTCATCGCCAAAGCCGAGGCGGAAGCGTCCCCGGCGGACTGGCACGAACGCGTGCATCCCGATGACATCGCGCGGGCCACGGCGGTTTGGGGGGCGTCGGTCGGTTCGGGCCAGCCCTACGCCACGGAATTCCGGGTCGAGCGGGCGGACGGGGAGTACCGCTGGTTCCTGGTGCGCGCGCTGGCCATCCGTGGGCCGGACGGCGAGATCGTCCAGTGGTACGGCACGTGCACGGACATCCACGAGCAGCGTGCGCTGCTCGAACAGAATGCCCTGCTGCTCGACTCCGAGCGCGCGGCGCGCACGGAAGCCGAGCGTGCCAGCCGGATGAAGGACGAGTTCCTGGCTACCCTCTCTCACGAACTGCGCACCCCGCTCAACGCCATCCTGGGCTGGGCGCATATCCTGCGCGACCCTGCCACGGAGGCCGGGGACATGATGGAGGGCCTGACCATCATCGAGCGCAACGCCCGGGCGCAGAATCAGATCATCGAAGACCTGCTGGACATGAGCCGGATCATCTCGGGCAAGGTGCGGCTGGACGTGCACCGCACGGACCTCGCGCCTATCGTGGAGGCGGCCATCGAGACGGTGACCCCGGCCGCCGCGGCCAAAGGCATCCGGGTGCAGACCGTGCTCGACCCGGCGGCGCGCCCGATCAGCGGCGATCCCAACCGGCTGCAACAGGTGTTCTGGAACCTGCTGACCAACGCCATCAAGTTCACGCCCAAGGGTGGCCGGGTGCAGGTGCTCCTGGAGCGGGTTAATTCGCACCTGGAGGTTGGCATCAGCGACACGGGGCAGGGGATCGAGCCTGAATTTCTGCCATACGTCTTCGACCGTTTCCGGCAGGCGGACGCCTCCACCACGCGCCAGTTCGGCGGCCTGGGGCTGGGGCTGGCCATCGTCAAGCAACTGGTCGAACTCCACGGCGGCACGGTGCGCGTCGGCAGCGCCGGGCGGGGACAGGGTACCTCGTTCACGGTGTCCCTCCCTTTGACGGTGCTTCACCCCGGGGCGGAGCCGGACGGCGATGCGCGCCGCCATCCTGAAGGCGGCGGGTTGGCTGCGCCCACCCTGGTGAACGACCTGAATCTGGCGGATGTACGCGCGCTGGTGGTGGACGACGAGGCCGACGCCCGGGCGCTGGTCAAGCGCCTGTTGGAAGGAAGGGGGGCATCCGTGACGGCAGCCGGGTCGGTTGACGAGGCGCTGGCGAGCCTGGAGGCAGGACGGTTCGACGTGCTGATCAGCGACATCGGAATGCCGGGGCAGGATGGCTATGCGCTGATCCGGCAGGTGCGCGCCTTGACCCCGGAGCGGGGTGGGGCGATCCCGGCGGTGGCGTTGACGGCCTACGCGCGGTCGGAGGACCGGATGCGCGCGGTGCTGGCCGGGTTCCAGATGCACGTCACCAAGCCCGTGGAACCGGCGGAGTTGCTGACGATGGTCGCCAGCCTGGCTGGCCGGGCGGGTTAACGCTGCTTCAAACCATGAAACTTTTGCGCCGCCTGCCCGTTCTCGCGCGCTGGCTCCGTGCCCGCGCCGCGATGGCCGGGTGGCTGGCGGCCGTGACGGTTGGTCAGATCACTCCCTCCCACGCGGCGGCTCCGGCCGGTCCGGTCAACGTCGTGCTGGTCCACGGCATCTACGACCACGGCAAAATCTTCGATCCCATGATCCGCCGGTTGGAACAACGGGGGTGCCGCTGCTTTGCCCCGTCGCTCACACCGAACGATTGCCGCAACGGCATCCATGCGTTGGCCTTGCAACTCTCCCGGCGGATCGACGCCCGCTTTGGCCCCTCACAGCCGATCATCCTCGTCGGTTTCAGCATGGGCGGACTCGTCACCCGCGATTACGTGCAGAACCTCGCCGGACCTGGCCGGGTGCGCGGCGTGTTCCTGATCTCGACCCCCAACCATGGGACCCTCTGGGCCTCGCTCGCGCACGGGAGTGGGACCAGGCAACTGAGCTACCGCAGCGCCTTCACGCAAGCCCTCAACCAGGATGACCAGGCATGGCGGCACATCCCGGTACATTCCTACTGGACTCCCTGCGACCTGATGATCGTGCCCGTGACGAGTTGCCGGTGGCCCGTGGGCGACAGCCGGGAAGTGTTCTGCCTGCTCCATCCCTGGATGGTCAGAGATCCTGCCGTGCTGGCGGATGTCAGCGCGAAGATCGCCCCGCTCCCGGTGGGCGGGTGAACAACCGTTCGTCCAAACAGGGGCGGATTGTTTTTGTCCGTGGCCTGCCGGATGGTCGGCGTCTTCCTTACTTTGCTTTCCTCCCGATGCCAGGCCGCCTGACGAGTCCCCACCGGATCACACTCCTTGAAAAAGGGCTCGTGCTGCTGCTGGCGGCGAGCTTCGCGCTGCCTCTGGCGGCGGGTCTGCTCCTGCGGCTGCCACCCGTGGCCGCCCGGGTGCCCGGCTGGGTGCGCAACCGCACGCTGAGCGGTGCGCCGGTGCCGCCGGAACCGGTCGCGCCCGGGCGCTCCACGCTGTTTTCCGCCAGCTACCAGGCGGCCGTGGCAGACAGCTTTAACGCGCATTTCGTCGGCCGAGAAATGCTGATTCGCGGCATCGACGAGTTCTACCTGCGCGCCTTCCACGCCACCCCCATCGGCGTACTGGTCGGGCCGAACCGCTCGCTCGTCGAGCCGATCTACGCGGACGATTATTGTCTCCTGCGCGGCGATGGGGAAACGCTCCGGCCGCTGGTCGAGGATCTGCGCAGGATGCAGGATTTTTGCGACGCGCGCGGCACGGCGTTCGCGCTGGTGATCACTCCGAGCAAAGCGGCCGTTTACCCGGAGAACCTGCCGGCGAACTGGCTGCGCCGTTTCCGGCCCGAGCCACGGTACTACGATGAGTTCGTCACCTTGCTGCGGGAGAAAGGGGTCCGCGCCGTGGACGGCCACCGGATCGCCGTCGAGATGAAGCGAGCCACGGCGGTCCCGGTTTTTCCGCTCGGCGGCATCCACTGGGGCGACCCGGCCGCACTGGCGACGGCCAACGCCGTGCTGGAGCAGCTTGCTGGCTGTGGGTTGCAGGTCAAGCCGATGCGGGACAGCCAGACGGAAGTTTCCGCTGATCCCAAGGGTCAGGACCGCGACCTGGTCAGTCTGATCAATATCGTGTTCCCGTGGCATTATCCGGTCGCCCGCGTCACACCGCTGCCGGTGTCGCCGCCTCCCTCCTACCGACCCAACGTGGTCTGCATCGGCGGGAGCTTTGCCTGGAAGTTGCTGAGTATGCTCGATGCTTCGGGCCAGTTCTCGGAACTGGACCAATACTTCTATTACGGGCGATCCAAAAGCTGCCAGGTCGATGGCGAGAAGCATGAAATTGCCAAGCCCGCGCCGCCGATCCACTTCGACACCGACGTGTTTGCGGCGGATGCCCTCGTGCTCGAAGTCAACGAGCAAACCCTGCACACCCCGGCGGCCCACCTGACCAGCTTTCTGCACGATGCGCTCGCCGTCCTGCCCGACCCCCATGCGCCCCGGGCTCCTTTCCACTACGAGAGCCGGATGGATTACCACTGGGGCGACACGCTTTCCTTCGTTGCGAACCAGCACCCGGTGAGCATCGGCTCGACGCGCGGGTTCACCACGCCCGGTGCGGACGGGTCGCGCACCGTCGGGCCGGTGGCGTCGCTTCACTTCGTTGCTCCGCCGCCCGCGCAGGACATGGTACTGGAGGTCGAGGCGGGTGCCTTCCTGGTGGACCGCCGCCTGCCTGCACAGAGAATCAGCGTCTCCGCCAACGGCCACGCCGTGGGAGAATGGGTGTGGACGGACCCGCAGCCGTCCCGGCGCGAGCTGGTCATCCCGAAGGAATTCTTGGGCGGCGGACAAATCTCGCTGGAGTTCCGCGTCGCCCGGCCGGGTTCACCCGCGGAGTTCGGGCTGGGCCGGGATACCCGGAAGTATGGGATGATCGTGTCCAGCATCCGCCTGCGCGCGGCGGGCAGCGGAACAACCCCCTGACGCTGGTAAGCCATCTGCTAAAATGGGTCATTTCGAGAGGGGCCGGGTCCCTCCGGCATCGTCCGCCGGTTGGTGCTAAACTAGGCGATGACCGTCCTTTCCCGAGGTGAGCAACGTTCCTCCTCCCTGCGGCCTGCGGGGTTCCCCGACCCGGCTGGCAGGACATGCCTGGCCGATCTCCGGGCGGGGGTTCTGCCGGTTACTTCCGCCTGAATGCACGCCGGGGTACTCTTCGGCCTTGTTTCGGCCCCGGCTGCCGGGTGGCCGTCGCTCTGGCGAGTGGCGAGCGTGCTGGGCCTGGGTTTTCTGCCGGTGGCCGAGGGCAACGTGGCGGTGCCCGTCGCCCTGGCCCTGGGGATGAACCCGCTTGCCGCCGTGCTCCTTTCCGTGCTGGGGACCGCGACCCAGACCCTGCTGGTGCGCGCCCTGGCCGGTTGGCTGCTGGCGCGCCCGCGCGTGGCGGCGTGGTGGGAGCGCCGGATGGCCGCGCGCACGCAGCGAATCTTCGCGCGCGGCGGGGCGACGTGGGTGATCCTGGTGGGCATCCCGTGGCTGGGAGGCGTCCCGACGGCCCTGGGAGCGCAACTGGCAGGAATCCACCCGGCCCGCTACGCCCGGTGGGCCGTGGGCGGCCTGCTGCTGCACGCTGGGGCTCTGGCGCTGCTCATCCGCCTGGGCCTGCACGCCGCCGGGCGGCGTTAGCGCCGTCATGGCCTGCACTTGCGGGCGGCGGTCGTCGTCGGGCGCACGCTACTCGCCCCACTTGGCCAGGTAATCGGCGTATGCCTGCTGCCATTCCACGGACCCGAACGCCCCGCCGCTCGCGTGGGTGATGGCAATCGGCCAGGTGCCGATTGGCAAGCCGGCCAACTCGCACGTCCGGCAGAAATCAAGATCGTAGAAATGATGGCCGAACCGCGGGTCGAATGCCACGTGGGCCCGGCGGAGGGTTTCCACCCTGGCGGCCATGAACACCCCGTCGATCAGTTGGACCCGGCTCGGTGCCGGGCCGTAGGACATCACGCCGAACATGGAATCTTCCACGTGCGCCACCGACCCGCTCAGAAACTCGGCATCCCAATCCCCCGGCTGGCGTCCAAACGCCCACGAGCATTGTTTGGGCAGCCGCCGGCGGTTCCCCGCCACTCCCACGACGGCGTACTGGCGCAAAGCCTCTTCGAGCCGCGCCAGCAACTGCCAGTCGTCGATCCACACGTCGTCGTGCGTGAACAAAATCGTGTCCTCGTCCGCCGCCGCTTGCAACCCGGCGTTGAAGACCACGGGCAACGGTCCGGCCGCCTGGTAAGCCACTGCTAGGTGGATGGAGAGGTCCCCGGGCAGTCTGGCGCAGGAGCGGAAAAGCAGCGACCGTTGTTCGAACGAGGCTTTGTCCAGCCGCGTGGCGGCGACGATTCTTAGCATGGCGTTCTCGGGGTAGATTGCAATCCGGGCCGCGGCATGTCAACCTCCGCCCGTGAGCGAAGTCGGCATCAGGCAGGCGTTCCAGACGGCCCTGTCCTACCATCAATCCGGCCAGTGGGTGGAAGCGGAAGCGATTTACCGCCAGATCCTTGACGTGGTGCCTGACATGCCGGCGGCCCTGCATCTGCTCGGCGTGCTGGCTCATCAGACCGGCCAGCACGAAGAAGCCGCCGTGCTGCTCCAGCGCTCTCTGGCCGCGAATCCCCACAACGCCGCGGCGCACTCCAGCTTTGGCGAAATCCAGCGCACCTTGGGCGAGTGGGAACAGGCCCAGGCATGTTTTGAACGGGCGCTCGCGCTCAACCCGAAGCTGGCTCCCGCCCACCACCATCTCGGGACGGTCCGGGCGCACTTCAACCAACTGGAGGAGGCGCGCCAGTGCTTCGAGCACGCGCTGCGGCAGCAGCCCGATTACGTCGAGGCGCACAGCAATCTCGGGGCCGTGCTGCTGCAACTCCACCGCGTGCCCGAGGCGCGCGCCGCCCTGGAGCGGGCGGTGGAGTTGCAGCCGGACCATCCCGACGCCAACCATAGCCTCGGGATCGTGTTGGGGCAGCTCTACCGCAGCGACGAGGCGCGCCAGTGCTTCCAACGCGTGCTCGACGTGCGGCCCGATGACGCCGAGGCCTACAGTAATCTGGGAACCGTCCTCAAGGACGTGGGGCAAATCGGTGCCGCCGTGGCCTGCTGCCGCCGGGCCGTCGCCCTGGAACCGGCGTTCCCCGGGATGCACAGCAACTTGATCTACGTTTTGCACTTCGACCCGGAAACGGGTCCCTCCGCGCTGCGGGCCGAATGCGCGCGCTGGGATCAGCGGCACGCCGCGCCGCTGCGGGGCTGCCTGCGTCCGCCCGCGAACGCTCCCGACCCGGCGCGCCGTCTGCGGGTCGGCTACGTCTCGCCGGATTTCCGCAACCACCCGGTGAGCAATTTCATCGCTGCGCTGTTCGCGGCGCATGATCGGGTCTGCTTCGAGGTCCATGGTTACTCGACCCTGGAACAGCCGGACGAGGGCACGCGCCGGTTGCAAGGTCTGGTCGATGTCTGGAGCGATGTCGCCGATCTGTCCGACGAGGCGTTGGCCGAACGGATTCGCGCGGATGAAATCGATATCTTGGTTGACTTGACCCTGCATTCCGCCAAAAACCGCCTGCCCGTCTTCGCGCGGCAACCCGCGCCCGTCCAGGTCTCGTGGCTGGGGTACGCCGGCACCTCCGGTCTGGAGGGGATCGGCTACCGCATCACCGATGCGTTCATCGACCCACCCGAGGCGGAAAGCGGGGGAGCGGGGCCGCACGAACGGCCCGTGCGCTTGCCGGATAGCTGGTGCTGCTACGAACCGCCGGTGGACTCTCCTCCCGTCCGCGCGTTGCCGGCGCTCGCCAGCGGCGGGGCGGGCGGCGTGACTTTCGGTTCGCTCAATCAGTTCGGCAAGTGCAACGAGCGCGTGCTGCGGCTGTGGGCACGGGTGTTGGCGGCGGTGCCCGGCTCACGGTTGTTGCTGCATTGCCACGAACCGGCCGCCATGCCCATGGCCGCGGCGATTCTGGCGCACGAGGGCATCGACGGTGCGCGGCTGCGCTTCGCCCCCTGGCTGCCGAAGCGCGAGTATCTGCGTTTGTACGAGCAGATCGACGTGGGCTTGGACCCGTTCCCGCACAACGGCATGACGACGACGTGCGAGGCGCTTTGGATGGGGGTGCCGGTCATCACTCTGCCGGGCGTCCTGCCGGTCTCGCGCACCGGTCTGAGCCTGCTGTCGTGCGTTGGTCTGCAGCGGTTGGCCGCCCGGGACGAGGCCGAGTACGTGCACATCGCCGCCGATCTGGCCAGCGACCTGCCGCGGCTGGCGGCCCTGCGGAGCGGGTTGCGCGAGCAGATGCGCTGCTCACCCTTGATGGATGCGCCGCGCTTCGCCACCCACCTCGAAGCGGCTTTTCGGATGATGTGGCACCGCTGGTGCACGGAGACGCGGGAAAGCGCGTCGCCGTCCGGTGGCTGAGCGCCGTTCCGGTTCTTTAGAACATGCGTCAGAGGGCGGGAGCGTTGCCGCGCGTAGATGGTCTGCCGTAAAGATCGAATGGTCCGGGGGACGGTTTCAACGCAGCCCGTAGGCTCGCACCGCCGTCCCGCCGAAAACCTGCGCCTGCTCGGTGGGTGACAGCCCGGCGGTGAAACGCTCGACCGTCTCCAGCCATCGCCGGTAGGGGCTCGCCACCAGGCACACGGGCCAGTCGGAGCCGAACATCGTCCGCGCGGGTCCGAAGGCCTCCAGCACCGTTTCCACGTATGGCCGCAGTTGCGCCTCGGTCCAGCCCTGCCAATCGGCCTCGGTCACCAGCCCGGACACCTTGCAGAAGACGTTCTCGCGCTGCGCCAGTTCGCGGAGCCCGGTGCTCCAGGGCTCCCGCGCGCCTGCCGCGATGCGCGGCTTCGCCGCGTGGTCCAGCACGAACACCTGGGACGGATGCCGGTCCACGAAGGTGATCGTCTGGGGCAGGTGGCGTTCGAAGATCAGCAGGTCGTAGACGAGGCCGAACTGTCCCAACGCGCGGATGCCCGCGTTGAAGTCAGCCCGCAGCATGTAGGCGTCGTCGGGCTCGCCTTGCAGCACGTGCCGGACGGCGCGGAACTTCGGCTCTCCGGCAAAAATTTCCAGGTGGCCTGTCACGTCGGGCGAAACCAGCGGCACCCAGCCCACCACGCCCTGGATGAACGCATGGCGGCGGGCATGTTCCAGGAGCACGGTGGTCTCCGCAAGCGTCTGGCGGGCCTGCACGGAGACCACGCCGTCCACCCCCGCGTCGGCGATCTCTCGTTCCAGGTGCACCGGCAGGAAGTCACGCCGGATCACGCTCATCTCCTCGCTGATCCAGTCGTATTCCACCGGGTCATACGCCCAGAAGTGGTGGTGCGCGTCGATTTTCATGCGGTCTCAATCATGACTCTGGTCATCCCGGTGGCGAGCTAGGAAAAAGCGGCCCGGTTCTTCGAGTCGGATGGTCTTCAAGGGTCAGGCGGAAACGAGGATTACGTTGGCGTAGGGAGTGCAATCGCCGGTGCGGATGAGGCCGATGGCCCGTGGCACGCGCGGTTTGAACTGCTCTTCGTGCGGCTCGTAGTTTAGCGGTACCCCGGCGAGCGCGCGAGCAAAAGTCTCGCGGGTTTCGACGGAGTTATGGGCCAGGAACTCTGCGGCCATGAACGCCTGGCCGAGGACGAAATTCGCCCGCACCGCCGCGAGCACCTGAAGCACGGTAGGCACCCCATCGACCAGCGAGAGGTCCACGGTTTCGATCTGCGGCCAGAAGGGAAACCCGCGGTCGGCGATGACCAGGGCATTGGTGTGGCGCACCCGGCTCAGCAGCGAGTTGACGTGCGGGTTGAGGATTCCGGATTTGAGCATGGCTGCAATGGTTTTCCAACCGCCTTTGGAGGCCGGGCGAGGTTCTGGACGGGCCGCAAAATTACGCGCCCGCCCGCCAGAAGTTCCTCGTCGGCTGGAGTGGCCGCCTCGCGGATGTTTTGCCGGACGCGCCTTGGACCAAAGCTCGGCCGGATGTGCCGGGCGGGCAAGTGAACGCGCACGCCTCGGGCGAGGACGGCTGCCTCGGCGTGGGACGGATCGTTTTAGCCCATCCTATTCCCGCGGCAATTTTGCCGCTGGCGTGGAATTTGCCCCGCATGGATTCGAACCATGAAAAGAGGATCCAAAGACCTCTGTGATACCATTTCACCACAGGGCAGCAAACAGGGCATTTCTCTAATCCAACGCCTCCGGGCCCGCAAGTCCCCGCACGAAAAGATTTACTTCCGCCCCCGGGCCGTGCGTTGTTTGGGGGCGTGAGCCTCCCCTTCGCCGCATCCCTCTCCCGCCGCCGGGCGCTCGCGTTGGTCTGCCTGTGCTGGGCGGCGATCTACCTGCCCGCGCTCGGCTCGCTGGAGATCAAGGGCGAGGAAGGCCGCCGCCTGCTGCCTGCCGTCGCCATGCTCGAAGGCGGCAGTTGGATCGTCCCGCAGATCGGCGGCGTCGATTACCTGAGCAAGCCGCCGCTCGTCAACTGGCTGGCCGCCGCGTCGCTGCGGGTGGCGGCGGTGTTCGCGGGGCAGGGGACGCGCTCCGAGTGGGCCGCGCGCGCCCCGAGCGTGCTGCTGGTGCTGGCGCTCGGACTGGTGATGACCGGTGGGCTCGCGAGGATGTTGACCCCGGCGGGCAGCCTGTTCGCGGCGATTGTCGCGCTGACGAACATCGGGCTCATGGAAAAAGGCCGCCTCGCGGAGATCGAGGCGCTCTACATCTCGCTCTACGGCATCGCGCTGGTGCTCTGGCTGGCCGGTTGGCGGCGGGACACGCTCGCGGCGGAACTCGGCGGCTCGCCGCGCGGCACCTGGCGCACGTGGACCCTACCGTGGATTTTCCTGGGGCTGGGCCTGCTGGCCAAGGGGCCGCTGCACCTGCTTTTCTTCTACGCGGTCGTCGTAGGCGTGGTGGGTTGCGCGGGAAAGTGGCGACCGTTCTTCAGCGCGGAGCATCTGGCGGGGGTTTTGCTGATGCTCGGGATTTTCGGCCTGTGGGCCGTGCCGTATTTCCAGCACACGGCCGCCCACCGCGCGGGCGGCGTGTGGTGGGCGCAGTTCCAGGGGCGATTGGAGGTCAACGAGGGGTTCCACTTTGGCGTGTGGCTGCTCAATATCCCGCGCGGGCTCATCAATTTCCTGCCGTGGGTCGTGCTGTTGCCGCTGCTCTGGCGCGCTCTGCCCGACGTGGTGCCCAACGCGGACCGCGCGATCCTCGTCGGGGGACGCTGGGCGATCCTGGGTTGCTTCCTGGCCGTGAGCTTGGCACCCGGCGGGCAGCCCCGCTACACGCTGCCGCTGCTCGTCCCGGCGAGCGTGCTCCTCGCGCTGGCGTGCCGCCGGGGCTGGGACAACGTGGAGGCCGACGGCACGCTGCCGCCGTGGCTGGGCGACGTGTGGTCGCGCACGGCGGCGGTGTGCCTCGGGCTGGCGGGCGTGCTCGCGCCGCTGGCGGCGGGGTCAGGTGGACGTGGGATAGGGGGATGGATCGTGGCGGTGGTGGTCGTGGGAGCCGCCGCGTGGCTGGTGTGGCGGGCCGTGCCGTGGAAACAACCGCCGCCGTGGGAGCGCGTCCGGCCGCACCGGCTGCTGCCGCTCGCCCTGGCCAGCGCGGCGGCGATGGCCTTGCTGACGTGGGATTACGCCGTGGGCGTCGTGCCGAAACTGCGCGCGCACGAGAGCGTGCGGCCCGCCGCGCGTGCTCTAAATCAAGAGGTAACCACCGATGGCGATCCGATCATGCGGGCGGCTCCGCTGTTCGTGCTACAGCCGGGGTTCGTTCCTTTCCTCTATTATCTGCATCCCGATCCGCGTTATCTCCAGAGTCTCGACGATCTAGGGGCGCCGAACGGCTGGCTGCTCGTGCGCGGGGGGGAAGTCGGCGCGGCGTTCAACCGGGCGAAGACCGCCGGTTATGAGTCTTATCGCAACGGACCGCTGGTCTCCGATCGGCGCGTCGTCTCCCGCCAGCGGAAACCCATCGGTAGGGAGTACGAGGCCAGGGCGGGCGACTGGATGTTGCTTCGGTTGAAGATGCGAGCGGCGGCCGGAGGGTAGTGCCCTTTTTACTAGGCTTGTGAAATTTTTCACAAGACCGTTGACGCCGCCCGGCTAGACGCCTTACGATCAGTTTCGCTAATGACCGGTAAACCCGCGCAAATTCTGTCTTTGACTCCGTCCCGGCTGGACAGTTTCTCAGGCTGCCACCGGGAAAAGCCATGGCTTTTGCTCCGGTACAAAATCTCCCGGCCAGCGCTCAGTTTTTCAGCGATAAAACCGTTGCAATTCAAATTCGCCTCACTAGCGTTGCGTTGCTGTGGGCTGCCGTTGGTTTGCTCTCGGGGGAATGCCCGAGGG
>CAXTVY010000003.1:0-10011 GCA_964247665.1 uncultured Chthoniobacterales bacterium
CTCAAAGCAGACCGTCTAAAGACGGTGGGTTTAAACCCGGCAGATGGAAACTAAATCGCCGTTGCATAGTTCAGTCGCGCAAAAGTTGCTGAGAAAACTTCGCGCGGCGGCCAAAGGGGATTTCGATGTGAGGCAGAAGCAGCCGATCACATGCGAAGCATCAGAACCAGAACCAGATCTCGCACTCGTCGAAGCAAGGGAAGACGACTATGCTGATGGTCATCCCACCACGGCAGAGTTGGTGATCGAAGTCGCGGTTTCCAGCGCGGAAATTGACCGGCAGAAAGCGACGATCTACGCGTCGGCAGGAATACCCGAATACTGGATCGTCTTGCCGGAAACTCACCAGATCGAGGTGCACAGCGGGCTCGTCGATAAAGTGTACACGGTGCACCGCATCTTTTTGGAGGGGCAAACCGCCGCGTCGGAGACGCTGCCCGCCTTCATCGTGGAACTCGCCGCGTTGTTCCTGCACCGATAGCTGGCTCGGCTTATCCAGTGGCTGTCAGTGACTGCGTTCGTGTGCTCGCGTTGAGCTGTGGCGCGACCTTTACCCCGGGCTGGAGCAGCACCAATCCCGCGTCGAGCGCCGCCTGCCACCCCGGCAGCGCACGCGCCACTGCCACCCCGAGCGGTGCCGCAGGCGGCGCAAATGGTTGCTCTTGCAATGCCAGCGACCACCAGCCCACGTCGTGCCAGGAGTCCAGCTTGTAGCCGACCGCACGGTAGATGCCCACCAACCCGAAGCCCATGGCCTCGTGCAAGCTGACGCTCCCCGCGTTCGGCAGGGTGATGCCGGCATAGGCGTTGTAGAAGTTCTGGAGCTTCAGCAACTCGAACAATGAGGCGTAAAGCGCCCGCCCGATGTTCTGGCGGCGGCAGGCGCCGTCGATGTAAACCGTCACGTTGACGGACCATTGATAGGCTTCGCGCACGTGGTGCCCGCTGGCATAGACGTAGCCGGTCACCCTGCCATCGCGTTCGCAGACCAGCCAGGGATACGTGGCGAGCGTTACTTCGATGCGCCGGGCCATCTCAGCGGCGTCGGGCGGCGTCAACTCGAAGGAAGCGACGCCCGCGGTGATGTTGGGCGCGTAGATCGCGGCGATGGCGGCGGCGTCCCTCGCCTCGGCGAGTCGAATCCCTGGGTTCCCGGTCGGCACGGGGCGGCATCATAGCCGCAAAGCGCCGTACCGCGCTAGGATTTCCAAACCCGACTTTACACGTTCCCGACGGTGCGGTATGCGGAGCGTGACGATGCAACGATGCGCCTGGGCTACCACCGACCTGCTCGCGGATTACCATGACCGGGAATGGGGCGTGCCCGAGCACGACGACCGCACCCTTTTCGAGTTCCTGATTCTCGAAGGGGCGCAGGCAGGCCTGAGCTGGGAGACCGTCCTCAAGAAGCGTGCGCACTACCGCCGGGTATTCGACGGCTTCGATCCCGCCAAAGTGGCGGGGTACGGACCGGACAAGATGGCCGTGCTCCTGGCAGATCCCGGCATCATCCGCAACCGGCTAAAAATCGCTTCCGCCGTGGACAACGCGCGGGCTTTCCTGGCAATCCAAACCGAGTTCGGCAGCTTCGACGGCTACCTGTGGCCGTTCGTGGGCGGAAAGCCGTTGCTCCCGGATGGGACGAGCGCGCGGATCACGCGCACGACCGAAAGCGACGCCCTGAGCAAAGATCTCAAGCGGCGCGGCTTCGGCTTCGTGGGTACGACGATTTGCTACGCCTTCATGCAGGCAGTCGGTCTGGTCAACGACCACGACCCTGCCTGCTTCCGCCAGCGGGAAATTACCGCCGGACCCTAGTGGAAACCCGCTTGGCCGTGGCAATTCTGCGCCGTTCGTGGCATGTTCCCCGATGGAGCCGTTGCTCTACGAATCCCACATGCACACCCCGCTGTGCAAACACGCCGTCGGTTTACCCGGCGAGTACGCCGCCGTTGCCGAAAAGAAAGGCCTCAAAGGCATCATTGTCACCTGCCACGCCCCAATGCCGGATGGTTACAGCGCCCCATACCGCATGGGCATGGACGAATGGGACCGCTACGTGGCGATGGTCGAGGAAGCCGCCGAAAAGTGGCGTGGCCGGGTGGATGTGCGACTGGGCTTGGAAAGCGAATTCGTGCCGACTTTCCTGCCTTGGATCGAGAGTTTGCACCAGCGCGCGAAGCTCCATCACGTACTCGGCTCCGTGCACTGCCAGATGCAGGAATACACGGACGACTGCTTCCATGGCTCCTGGCCCGCATTTCAGCGTAGCTACTTCGACCATCTTGCCGACGCCGCCGAAACGGGGCTCTACGACACCATCTCGCATCCGGACCTCGTCAAGAACATGCAGCCGTCCGAGTGGATCTTGCCGCGCATCATGGATGACATCCAACGCGCGCTGGACCGCATCGCCGCGACGGGCACGGCGATGGAACTGAACACTTCCGGGCTCAACAAAACCATCCCCGAGATGAATCCCGGCTTTGCCATCCTCAAGGAGATGAAGGCGCGCGATATTCCGGTGGTGGTTGGGGCGGATGCGCACAAGCCCGAACGGGTGGCTGACCACTATCAGGATGCGCTGATGTTTCTGGGCAAGGCCGGTTACAAGGAAGTCAGCTTCTTCCTGGACCGGAAGCGCCAGGGCGTGCCCATCGCGGATGCGCGGGCGAGTTTGCGCCGGTAACCGCCGGGAACAACGCGCCGTCGCCTACCCTGTCAGCCCGTCCACCTGCGCCCGGTCGGCGTTGAGCGCCCGGTCCACACTGTCGAGAAGCTGATTGAGATCGTAGGGTTTCGGCAAAAACCCGGTCGCTTTTCCCTTGAGCAAGTTTTCGGCGTCCACGTCGAGGCTGTAGCCGCTGGAGATGAGCACGCGTAGCTCTGGGTCCATCGCGCGCAGACGTTGAAAACATTCTGGCCCGCTCATTTTGGGCATGGTGAGATCCATCAGCACGAGGTCGATCTTGCCCGCACCGCCGACCCGCTCGAACTCCTCGATGGCTTCCACGCCGTTGGCGGCCGTGAGGATCTCCGTGGCTACCTCGCCCAGCGCGGTGACGCAGAAGTTCCGCAGGTCTGGCTCGTCGTCCACCACCATTACGACCAACTCGCGTTGCGCGATCTGCCGGGCGCTCCGGCGGCGCAGTTCCTCGCCGTTTTCCTTGTGCGTGACAGGCAAGAACGCCGAGAACTTGGTCCCCTCGCCCAGCGCGCTGGTCACCTCGATGAAGCCGTTGTGCTTCTTGATGATGCCGTACACCATCGCCAGCCCGAGCCCCGTGCCCTTGCCGACTTCCTTGGTCGTATAGAACGGCTCGAAGATGCGGTGCAACACGTCTTTGGGGATACCGACGCCGTTGTCTTCCACCTCCAGAATCGCGTAGAGCGTGTCGGAGGAACCATCCAACTGGGACTGCGCGTCGGTACCGATGCGGGTGGAGATCGTGATCATGCCGCTGCCGCAAAGCGCATCCCGCGCGTTGAGAATCAGGTTGATGAGCACCTGCTGGATTTGCGTCGAGTCCGCCTCGATGTTCGGCAGCTCCAGCGAGGGCTGGAACTGCACGTCGATGGACGCGGGCACCGTCGAGCGGATCATGTCCATCGTCTCGCCGACCAACCCGTTGAGATTGAAGATGTGCAGGACCGTCGGGTGCCGCCGGCTGAAGGCGAGCAGTTGGCCGGTGAGTTCCGCGGCGCGGTTGGCGCTTTTCTCGATCTGGAGCAGCTTCTGGCTGCTGGACTCGTTGTCCTTCAGCTCGCGTTTGAGCAATTCGGCGTAACCCAGGATCGTCGTGAGCAGGTTGTTGAAGTCGTGCGCCACACCGCCCGCCAGCGTGCCGATGCTGTCCATTTTCTGCGAATGGACCAACTGCCGCTCGACCTCCTTGTCGTAGGTGATGTCGCGGAAGAAGAACATCCGGCCGAAGATCTGCCCCTGAGCGTCGCGCGCGGGCGTGGCGAAACGGTGCAGATGAGTCGGCACGGCGTCGGGCACGTTGGACACCAGCGTGATCTCGTCGATCCGCTCGGCCGTGGGGTCGGCGATCAGCTCCTCGATGATAGTTAACTGCGATTCCCAATCCGGCAGGATCGGGCGGACCAACTCCATGAATTGCAAGTAGCTATTGTTTTCCACCTGCCCGCGCTCCAGCCCGAACAACTCGCAGAAGGAGCGGTTGACGAGCGAGACGACGGCCGGAACGGGCGCGGGGGGCTGTTCGATGACCATGACGGCCACGTCCAGCGAGTTGAGCATGTTCGTCAGGTAACTCGCCCGCTCGGCCGATTGGGCCGAAAGCAGGTTATTCTCCAGCGAGATGCCCAGGATGGCAGCCGTGTCCTCCAGCAGTTCGCGGTCAAAATCCGTCCACGGCGACGCCGGGGTTCCGGCGGTGCCGTAACGTTCCAGCAACAGCAGCCAACTGTGCCCCGGGCGACCGCGCAAGGCGATGCTCAGGTAACGCGAATACGCCGTGGGATCAGGGCTGCCCTCCTTCGGCGGATTAAACGGATGGCTCGACTGTTGCAGCGCACTGACGGTTTCCAGGGCAGGCTCCAGGCAATCAAGCGTCCATTCCCCCGGCGGGGTGCAGGTGGAGTAGCCAACGAGCGGGTAGTATTCGGCCACCGCTTCGGATACGATGGTCTGGCGGCTCCAGTCGTTAGCCTCGTCGGGCTCCATGGGCAGCATCCAGAGACAAGCATGGTCGGCCCAGAGCAACTCGCAGAGCTGGCAAACGATGGTGTCTTCCGTCGTGGCCGCACCGGTGAGGAGTTGTTCGCGCAGGCTCGCCTCCAACTGGCGGCGCAGGCGGCGCTGTTCCGCCATGACCGCCGCCTCACGGTTGGCCGTCGCGGCCCGTGGCGGCTCCGGGATGTCGGGCGGCGTGGCCAGCGGCAGATCCGCCGCGCGGGAAATCACCGCTGCCGGCACGGAGAGACGAACCGTCTCACGGCCTGTCAGCCGCGACCCCAAAGGGGACGTGCTCACCGTGATCCGGCGCGTTTGCGGGGGCGGCGTGGAAGCGGCGAGGTCGTGCATGACGGCGGGCGCGGAAAACGGAAGAAGTGGCGTTCAGCCTTTCGTCAGGAAGTAGCTGCGGTCCTTCTCGGTGATGTCGTGGCCGAGCCGCTCTTTGACCAGCAGCATGTCCTCCCAGACCTTGCGCTTTTCGGTCGGTGCTTGGTTTCGCAGGAGGTAGGAAGGATGGTAGGTCGCCATGACGGGAATTCCGTGGAAATCGTGCCACCGTCCGCGCAGGTCTCGCATGGGGGCGTCGTTGTCGAGCAGACCCTTCATGGCCGTGGCTCCCAGCGCCACGATAGCCTTAGGCCGGATGATGTCGATCTGCTCAAACAAAGTCGGGCGGCAGCTTTGCATTTCCTCGGGCCGGGGCGGACGGTTGCCGAAGCTCTGGCCGGGGGTATCCGGGCGGCACTTGAGGATGTTCGCCACGTAGATTTCTTCCCGTTTGTAGCCCATCACGCCGATGATCTTGTTGAGGAGCTGCCCGGCCTTGCCCACGAAAGGTTCGCCCTTGGCATCTTCGTCCGCGCCGGGCGCTTCACCGATGAACATCAATTCCGCGTCGGTGTTGCCGTTGCCGAAGACGATGTGATTGTGCGGTTCCGAGCCGTAGGGACACTCGGCGCAGGGAATCCGCTGCGGACAGGCACGCAACTGACCCAGGCGTTCAGCTTTGGGCAAGGCGGGGTCGGTCACGGACTCATAGGCGCCCGGCGTGGTGACGGGGAGCACCTTTTTCGACTTGGACCGGGGTGTGGCGGCAGCAAGGGCGTCGTCCTCGTCCCCGAATAGGGGCAGGGCATCGGAATCGTCGGAAGGGGGCATGGGCGTCGTTGCGGAAATTTTTTCGGCGGGTTCCGGCCCGGGCGGCACGGGAGCGACCATCGCCGCCGGAACCGGAACAACCCCCAGGGGCCGGGCCGCACCGAGCCGTTGGACGGCACCGGCGGCGGCACGCCAGTCACCATATCCGGACTCACGGCGGCGGTCCAGTTCGCTCAGGACAAAATCGAGGGCGGTGTGGAAGCGGCTCATGGCGTGTCGGCGTCGAGACCGAAGGCAAGGAAATCCGCGGGCAGCGGGGCGCAAAATTCCACCGGGAGGCCCGTGCGCGGATGCACAAACCCGAGCTTCCAGGCGTGGAGCATCGGACGTACGGACGATGTCGGGCCGCCATACAGCGGATCACCGAGGATCGGGTAGCCCAAGTGTTTCAGGTGCACGCGGATCTGGTGCGTGCGGCCCGTGTGCAATTGGCATTCCACCAGGGCGGCCGGGCTGCCGGCGGCGTCACGGAGAACCCGGCGCACGCGGTAGCCGGTGCGGGACGCCCGCCCGCGCGGCGGCTGGACCACGGCCATCTTCTTGCGCTGGACCGGGTGCCGACCGATGGGCGCTTCGATGGTCCCGGTCGCGTGGCGCGGCACGCCACGCACCAGCGCGAGGTAAACCTTGTGGGTCGTGCGCGCGGCGAACTGGGCAGCCAGGGCGCGGTGGGCCACGTCGTTCTTGGCCACGACCAGGCAGCCCGTGGTGTCTTTGTCCAACCGGTGCACGATGCCCGGCCGGCGTTCGCCGCCGATGCCGGACAGTGTCGGGCAGTGGGCCAGGAGCGCGTTGACGAGCGTACCCGCATCGTTGCCCGGCGCAGGGTGGGTGACCATGCCAGCGGCCTTGTCCAGGACGATGAGGTCATCGTCTTCGTAGAGCACGGAAAGCGCAATATCCTCAGCCAGCAGGCTGGTGTCCACCGTGGGCGGCTCCTCCCAGGTAACCACGTCAGCCGTGCGTACCGAGTCGCTCGGCTTGGCGGCGCGGCGGTTGAGCTGCACGTGGCCTTCGCGGATGAGCGCCTGCACGCGCGAACGCGAGAGATGCGGCAATTCGCCGGCGAGGAAGCGGTCCAGCCGGTTGCCTGCTTCGGTCGGCGGCACGGTCAGTTCAAGCATGGGATGGAGCAGAGCATCCCGCCGGGACGGCCCGGGGGCCAGGGGATGCGCAAGCCCGAGATTAATCCATTCGTCCGGAGGCGCAAAGGAGCAATCTGCGATACTCATATTCCTGCACATCGTTTAGGCCATGTTAAGCAGTTGCCGGGCCTGACGCTGTGTTCCGGGGAAAGAATTGAACCCCCCGGCTTTCGTGCTACGCTGGCAAAAGTATGGCTCTCACCCCTGGCGATGCCTGCGTGCAAGCGTGTCCGAATTGTGCCGCGCTCGTGGACATCATCGACCAGGAACCGCTTTCCAAATTCCATTGCCCGATGTGCGGCACGGCCATGCGCGCCAACCGCCAGTACAACCATTTTGCCATCATCGAGGCGTTGGGCCAGGGTGGCATGGGCACGGTGTACAAGGCGCTGGACCGCAACCTCAACCGGCCGGTGGCGCTCAAACTCCTGCGCCGTGAACTCAGCGCGGACGATAACTACATCCTCAAGCTGGAGGACGAGGCGCGCATCACGGCCTCCATCAACCACCCTTACGTCGTCAAGGTGTTCTCCTTCGGCAGCGACCACGGCCAGTATTACATTGCCATGGAGTTGGTGGACAAGGGGACCCTCGACGACCTGATGCAGTTGCAGAACCGCATCGCGGAATTGCAGGTGCTGCAGGTGGGGCTCCAGGTGGCCAGCGGTTTACAGGCGGCGCTCGAACGTGGATTGATCCACCGCGACGTGAAGCCCGGCAACATCCTCTTCGCCGACGCGCACACGGCCAAGATCACCGATTTCGGCCTGGCGCTGCTTGCCGAGCACGAGGCGGATTCCCGGGGAGAAATTTGGGGGACGCCGTATTATATCGCGCCCGAAAAGCTCAACAACGAGCCCGAGGATTTCCGCAGCGATATCTACAGTCTCGGCGGCACGCTCTTCCACGCCGTGGCGGGCCGCCCGCCGTTCGAGGCGGAAAGCGCCTCGCTCGTCGCGCTCAAGCATCTCAAGAGCCGCGCCGTCAGCCTCCAGGCGTTCGCGCCCGACGTGTCCAGCGAGACCGCCTACGTCATCAATCGGATGCTGCACAAGGACCCGAACCAGCGCTACGCGTCCTACGGCGAGCTGACCGACCACTTCAAATATGCCATCGACACGCTGACCGCCAACACGGCGAAACCCCGCGTGGTCCGGGAGCGCGTCGTGGTGGAGAGCCAGCGGCAAAACAACGTCGCAGGGGTCCTGACGTTGGTCCTGCTGACACTGCTCATCGTTGGCGGCGGCCTAGCGTGGTATTACCGGGACCGCTTTCTCGGAGGCGACAACGCAAACGCTACACCCGCCACCGCCGCGAATGCCCTGACCAGCGACGCGAAAGCCTCGGCTGACGCTGCCTACGAGGACGCCCGGCACCAGATCGTCACGGGGCAGTATGCCGACGCGCAAGAGGCCTTCAAAACTCTCCTCCAGCGGCCTGATCTAACCCAGCCTCTGCTCGACTGGGCGCGGCTGCATTACGGCATGACCGCGCTGCTCAACCAGCAATTGTCCGATTCGCGGGCGATCTTCGGTAACCTCCAGCACGCGGGCCTGTTCTCCACCGCGCCGGGCGAACATGCACTGGCGAATTTTTTTCCGGAAACGGGACGCTATCTCGCCGATGACAAGAACGTCCCGGCCGGTGCCGTCAAGATTTGGAGCAAGGACACCTTTGAAAACACGTCACTGTTCCTTTTCGGGTTGAAGGATTGGGAACAGGGTGATTTTGAGGACGCCGACGGACTTTTCGAGGCTTATCTATCCGGCAAGCCGCCCACCCCATACCAATGGATCAACGAATATGCGCCGATTGCGCGCAAGTGTGTCCATGACTACGGTCTCTACGCCCCGCTGAAGGCGCGGCAGGCAGCGGGCACGGACTCACCGGCGTTGCTCCAGGCGGATTTTGCCAAGGCGCGAGGGCAACTTCAGACCTCGGGCCGGATCGTTGAAGCGTTTTTCAGCGCGGAAAACGACATCGGCAAACCCCCTGCAGCGGCAGCCATCGACACGCCGGGACCGATGGCAGCCCCGGCCGCAGTCGCTACTCAGCCGTTGCCGACACCGGCACTCACGCCCGCCCCGGTCGTTCCGCCAGCAGTAACCAAGAGTGTGCATGACGCGGAGACGGTCCGCTGGCAAACGGTGCGGGAGACCTACGAGCGGATGGTGGCGCTCAACCGTTTTGACGAAGCGCAGGCGGTGTTGGATCACGTTCAGTTCACCGACCCGGATTACCACCGCGCACATGATCTTCTCCGGGCGCGCGCCAGCAGGCTGATCGCCTTCAAACGGACGTTGATCAACGACATTAACGGGCACGGTGGATACCCTAAACCCATCATCAGCCGTCGCGGCAACGCTTATCCGCGCGGCCTACAACTAGCCGCGAACGACATGCTGCAAGCGGGCACGCCGTATGGGACCATCGGCGTGCCGTGGACGGATTTTTCGCCGCAGGCAATCCTCGCCGTCGCAGCTTATTACACCGATGCGGCCACTAACCCCGCTCAAGCTGCCGACCGTCGTTGGCTGGCGGCGAACTATGCGCTGGAGAGTGGCCAGACCAACGAGGCGCGGGCGCTGGCAGCCCGGGCGGTGCAGGCGAAACCGGAGTACCAGAAGGAGATGGAGCAGTTCACTGGTGGTGCCGGTGCCGCCAATCCGATGGCAACGCCGTAGGGATGGCGGGTGGCGATGCGCCTGCGGTGCGTTTGCGGGCGGAGATAAAGACGCGGCCACACCACCTGCAACCCGCTGCCTTCCGCCCTCCATTTGTGCTACGTTAAGTGTAGCCATGTCAGAACCCGACAACCCGAACGGCGGCGAGAAAAACTTTCCGACCCCGGAGGAAATGCAGCGCAAGCTCGGCGAATTTCTCAAGAGCAGCTTCGGTGACAAGGTTTCGTTCAGCACGTTCACCCATCCTGAACCCGCCGACGGCGGCGCGCCGGAAGTCCCGGCCACCGGAGGGCCTCCCCCGGATATTTTCCACTTCCATTAC
>CAXTVY010000003.1:10021-48631 GCA_964247665.1 uncultured Chthoniobacterales bacterium
TTACCAACCCCGCGACATCAAGGCGCACCTCGACCGGTTCGTCATCCGCCAGGACGAAGCCAAGAAAGTGCTCTCCATCGCGGTTTGCGACCACTACAACCACGTCAACCACGTCCGCCAACTGGCCTCGGACAACGAACGGGCAGCGGCCGACGTGGAATACGCCAAGGGCAACGTCATCCTGCTCGGGCCGACCGGCGTCGGCAAAACCTACCTCGTCAAGCACGTCGCCGAGCTGATCGGCGTGCCCTTCGTCAAGGCTGACGCCACCAAGTTCAGCGAAACCGGCTACGTCGGCGGTGACGTGGAAGATCTTGTGCGCGACCTCGTCGGCAAGGCCGACGGCGACACCAATCTCGCGCAGTACGGCATCATCTACATCGACGAGATCGACAAAATCGCCACGGCTTCCAATTCCGCCGGCGGCCGGGATGTGAGCGGGCGTGGGGTCCAGACGACCCTGCTCAAGCTCATGGAGGAAACCGAGGTGCCCGTGCGCAACCCCATGGACATCCAGTCGCAGCTCCAGGGAGCGTTCGAGTTTCAGCGGCGCGGCAACGGCAAGGCGCGCAAGGAAACGATCAACACGCGGCACATCCTCTTCATCGTCAGCGGCGCTTTCCAGCGACTGCGCGATCAGGTCGCCCGCCGCTTGCGGCAGAGCGCCATCGGCTTCAACTCGGACAGGGGTGCTGCGCTCGACGACACGGCGGCCATCCTGCGCGAGGCCGAGACGCGCGACTTCATCGACTACGGTTTCGAGCCGGAATTTATCGGCCGCCTGCCCGTGCGCGTCGTGTGCGAGGAACTGACCAGCGGCGACCTGTACGAGATTCTCCAGAAGAGCGAGGGCAGCATCATCCGCCAATACGAGCGTGCTTTCCGTGCGTATGGCATCGAGGCGACGTTCACTGACGGCGCGTTGCGCGCGCTGGCGGCCCGGGCCGCGGACGAAAAGACCGGCGCGCGCGGGCTCGTAACCGTGACCGAGCGCCTGTTGCGCGACGCCAAGTACGAACTGCCCGGCACCGGGGCCGAGCGGCTGGTGGTGGACGACGCTTTCGTCGCCGACCCTGCGGCGGCCATCCGCACGCTGCTGGCGGCCAGCCATGGCCGCCGGGAGGACGATCTGGCGAGCCGGGCGCACCGCTTCGCGGCCCGCTTCTCGCAGTTGCACGGGCTGACGATCCGCTTCAACGACGAGGCCGCGCACCGGCTCGCCGAGCGCGCCGAAGCGGAGGACGTGCCGATGCGCGACCTCTGCGAGCGGATGTTCAAGGATTATCAGTTCGGACTCAAGCTGGTGCAGAAGAACACGGGCCAGGGGGAGTTCGTTTTACCGGTCGCGGCGGTGGAAAACCCTGATAAATTTATCAGCGAGTTGGTGGTGGCATCGTATCAGGGTCATCCCGCCGCCGATTCCGGGACCACGCACGAAGAGGCTTGACGGGCCGGGCTGCCGTTGTTCATCAATCTGAGTGGTTTCCCCGTAAATTCCTGCCCTCCTCCGTCCCCGTGTCCCGCGCGCTCAAGTTCACCCTGTTTATCGGTGCCAACGTTAGCCTGCTGCTGGCTATCGTGTACGCTCCCGGATTAATCCGGCCGCTGGACGCCGCGATGTCGCGTACCCTGGGCCTCGCCGCCGGGCAGGCGCAGGACCATTCCTGGGTCCAGTACCTCGCCTTCATCGTGCTGGCGTTCGGCATCGCGTGGACGACCATCGACATCAACCGGCCCACGTTCAAGGCGCTCGTGGCCAGCATGGCACTGGCGGAGGTGTTCACCTTTTCGGCGCTGGCGGCCACGCTCTACAACTTTTATTTTTCGCCCGTGCTCTCGGGGGCGGCCATCGTGATGTCGTTCGCGGCGGCGCTGGTCTATTCCTACAGCCAGATCGGCCAGCGCCAACGTGTCGTGGACGCCGAGTTCGGCACGCGGGTTTCGGGCGAACAGGAACGCGCGCTGGTGGACGGCAGCGCGGAACTCACCGTGGACGGCCAGTTGCAGGAACTGACGCTCGCGGTCTGCGAGATTTTTAACCACCAGCAACTCATGGAAGGGCTGGACCCGACGCAGTACAACGCGGTCAGCAACCGCTTCCTGCACGCCGCGACGGATGCTCTGGTCGAGCAGGGCGGCACCCTGGCGGCCTGCGATGGAGAGGGCGTGCGCGTGCTCTTCGGCGCGCCGCTGCCCGTCGCCAACCATGCGTCCGTGGCCTGCCGCGCCGCGCTGGCGGTGGCCCGGCAGATCCGCAAGCTGAACCAGGAACTTGAGGCGGAGCACCCGGGGCTTACCTGCGATGTGCGGGTCGGGGTCAACAGCGGCGAGATGGCCGTTGGCCATTTTGGCTCGCGGCGGCTGGGCGGGTTCGGCGTGGCGGGCGAGGAAGTCGCTTTCGCCCGGCGGTTGTGCGCGGCGAACCTGATCTATGGCTCCACGGTGTTGATCGGCGCGCGCACGTTCGAGTTGGCCGAATCAACCATCGAGGCACGTCCGCTGGAACTGTTGCGCCGCCGCATCGGCGAGAACTGGCTGGAAGTCTACGAATTGCTTGGCGAACCACAGGATATGACACCCGACGCGCTGGCGCGGCGCGACCTGTTCTGGACCGGAGTGATCTTCTACCGCGAGAAGCGGTTGGTGGACGCGTTGGAAAAGTTCTCCGAGGCCCGCGTGACGACCGGGCACGCGGACGGCCCGCTGGATTTCTACATCAACCGCATCAAGGAACTCCAGTACAACAAGGCGACGACCGACTGGGAGACGACACGCCTGTTGAACTCGCTGTAACCTGCTAGCCCGTCCGGTTGCGCACCTTCCCGGCTTCTGCCTCCGGGGGTGGTGCTCTTCCAGTCAGGAAAAGATCGGTTCCCGCCGGCTGGTGTTGCTCGCCGTCAACCGCGCACCAGTTTGTGTGGTGTGAGGAAGCAGCGGCGGGCATGATCGCGGCAAAAGCGCCAACCCGTTTTCACGGTACCTTTGCGCCCGGCGTGTCGAGGAACAAATCCGGGATCAGACGGTTGGCGGGCTGGGCAGGATCGCACGCATAGGGCGCAAAATCAGTCACTCCACGGGCGCGCAGGAAATCCTCGTCGAGCAGGCACTGCCCGGAGAGTTCGCGCGGCGGCGTTCGGAGGATTGCCGCCACGGCGTCGGCCACGATCTCGGGGTGACGGGCATGGGGAAAGAGGTCCTTGCCACCCGGGATGGAGAACTCGACGGCGCTCGTGGCGATAAGCGTGCGGGGCCAGAGGCAGTTCACGGCGATCCCAGCGCGCCGGAATTCCTCTGCCATGCCCAAGGACAAAATCGTCATGCCGAACTTGCTTAAAGTATAGGGCGCGTGGTCGCGCAGCCAGTGGCCGCCAAAGTTCAACGGCGGGCACAGGCTCAGGATGTGTGCGCAGGCGGATTGCTTGAGAAATGGCAGCGCCGCCCGGGCGCAGAGGTACACCGCCCGCGAGTTGACGCCCTGGATGAGGTCGTAGCGTTTGGGTGGGGTGTGCTCGACGTTCGTCAACGACAGGGCCCCGGCGTTGTTGACCAGCGCATCCAGCCCACCGAAATGCGCCGCCACCGAGGCAAACGCCGCTTCCACGGCTGATTCGTCGCGCACGTCGAGCTTCAGGGCCAGCGCCTGTCCACCGGCGGCTGCCACTTCGGCCGCAGCGTCGTGGATCGTCCCAGGCAGTTTGGGGTGCGGTTCGTCACTTTTAGCGGCCACAACCACGTTGGCCCCGCCACGGCCCAGCCGGACGGCGATGGCACGGCCAATACCGCGGCTGGCTCCGGTGACAAAAACAGTGCGGCCTGAAAATTCTTTCATGCTAGGAAAAAGAGGGTGCTGACTGACTTATGCTGCCACAGTCGGTATTTCCGTTGGGGACGGAGCGGGTTCGTGCCGTTGGCGTGCGTGGATGTGGATCAGGATATCGCAGGTCGCGCAGACGTGGTGGCGGTCATCTATGAGATCGACCTGGTAGCGCCGCTCCACCTTGCCCTTGCGCTGGACCTCCTCGCGGATGGCCGCGACCTCGTCTGCGCCGAGCACGATGCGGGCGGTCAGGTCCGTGCGGGCCTGGCGCTTGAAGCGCACGGACGCCTCCTTGGTCCAGGCGACGTAATCCTGCTGGCCCAACAGGCGGATGAGCATCACGGCATGGATGGGATCAACGGCGGCGTAGATGCTGCCGCCGTAGATCGTGCCGTTGAGATTGCGCGTGCGCCAGTTGAGCGGCAGGCGAATACGCACCTCGCGCATTGTGTCGTCGATGTACGTGACGCGCGCCCCGCTGCCCCGATAGGCAGGGAACAGGTTGAACTTCCAGCGCAGCAGGCGGGTGCGAAAGGATTCGGCCATATCAAAGGCGGAAGGCGGAAAGCGCAATGAGGACAAGGAAGGGGGAGCAGGCGGCTAATTCCGGTTTCCGAGCTATTCGGGCTGTTACTTCCCACTTCCGACTTCCCACTTCCGACTTCCATGCACCCGTTCTTCCACGAACGAGCGGAACATCTCGCGGCCATCCTGACGGAACATGCGGATGCGACCCGTGTGGACGAGCAGCAGCAGGCCCACGCCGTGGCCGAACAGAGCCGTCAAATCCGTAAGCGCCTCATCGGATTTCTTGCCTGATTCCACTAGCGGCTGATAAACCCCGGACAGCGCGGCCCAGAGTTCGCCGTTGAGACCCTCGTTGAGTTCGCGTGTCAGGCCGTGCGGACCAATCCCCCGGAACAGGTAGAAACCCAGGCTCAGTTCGTCAGGCCGGACGGCGTAATAGTCGTAAAAGGCCATCGTCCGGGCCACTGCGACCTTGCCGGGAGTTGTTTCCCCGGTCCCGGCGGCGGTGGTAAACGCGTGCAGCCGGGTCAGGGAGGTCGAGAGGAGGTCAGCGTAGATATCCTCCTGGCTGGAATAGTAGAAATACAAGGCTCCGGGCGTATAACCCGCTTCCCGCGCGATGGCGCGCATGTTGGCCCCTTCCAGCCCCTTGGCTTCGAACACCCGTTGCGCCGCGGCCAGGATGTGCGCGCGGCGTTCTTCGTTGTCCACCGGTGCGGGCCGGCGGCGTTTGGATGGGGCAATGGTCTTGACCTCGGACATGGTTTGAATGGCGTTCAAATTATTTGAACGATGTTCAAAATTAGCATTGACCCGAACCGTTGAACAATGTTTAATTTAGGAAAAGCGCCACCCGCAATACTGGGCCTGCGCCGCACCCCTTTCCCCTTCTGCCCATGAACTCGCAGGAACCTATCTACATCGTTGATGGCATCCGCACGCCCTTCGCCAAAATGGGCACGGCCTTCGCCGACACGGACGCCGTCGAACTCGGCCGCTCTGCGGTAGCAGAACTGCTCGCCAAGACGGGGATGGACCCGCACAGCATTGAGGAAGTGATTTTCGGCTGTGTGGCCCAGCCGGCGGACGCCGCGAACATTGCCCGCGTGATCGCCCTGCGCGCTGGGATTCCCGACACGGTGTCGGCCGTGACCGTGCACCGCAACTGCGCGTCCGGCTTCGAAGCTGTGACCCAGGCGGCCGAAAAGATGATGGTGGGCCGGGGCGACACGTTCCTGGTTGGCGGCACGGAGAACATGAGCCTCGTGCCCTTACTCTACAGCAACACGGCGGCGCGCAAATTCACGGCGCTGGCCCGCGCAAAATCACTCAAGGACAAGATTGCCGTGACGACAAGTTTCCGGCCCGAGGACTTCAAGCCGCGTATCGGCTTGCAGATGGGCCTATCCGACCCGGTTAGCGGTCTGAACATGGGCCAGACGGCCGAGAATGTGTCGCGCGATTTCGGCATCACGCGCGAAGATCAGGACAAGTTCGCCCTCGGCTCGCACCTCAAGGCCGTCGCCGCCAAGGACAAACTCAAGGAAGAAATCACGCCGGTTTACCTACCAAAGGTCCGCAACGGGCAGGCGTACCTCGACGAGGACAACGGCCCGCGTAAAGGGCAGACGATGGAAGCCCTGGCCAAGCTGCGGCCCGTGTTCGAGAAAGTGAGCGGCACGGTGACGGCGGGCAACAGCTCGCAGATCACGGACGGCGCGGTGGCGCTCCTGATGATGACCGAAAAGGCACTTCAGGCGAGTGGTTTAACACCGCTGGGCAAGCTGGTCGGCTTCCAGTATGCGGGGTGCGACCCGACGCGTATGGGCCTGGGGCCGGTGTACGCCATCCACAAGGCCGAGCAGCGGCACGGGCTGGGGCTCAAGGACGCGGATCTCATCGAGATCAACGAGGCATTCGCGGCACAGGTCGTCGGCTGCCAGCGGGCGGCTCTGGACGCCAAGTATTGCAAGGAGAAGCTCGGCCGCGACAGCGCGCTGGGCGAGATCCCGGACGAAATCCTCAACGTCAACGGCGGCGGCATCGCGCTGGGCCACCCGGTCGGCGTGACCGGCGCGCGGCTCGTGCTGACGGCGCTCAAGGAACTGCACCGCCGCAAGGCCAAGCGCGCGCTCCTTTCTCTGTGCGTCGGCGGCGGCCAGGGCGGCGCACTCTGGGTCGAAACCGTTTAACTTCTTCGTTCCCACTTCTCACTTCCGATTTTATGGACTTCCAGAATATCCAGCGCGAGGTCCGCAACGACGGTGTTTGCGTGCTGACCTTCGACCGGGCCAACTCCCCGGCCAACATCTTCGATACCCGGACGTTCGACGAACTCAACGCCCACCTCGATTTCCTCGAAGGGGCCACGAAGCACGAGCACGGCCCCGTTCAGGGCGTGATCTTTCGTTCGGCCAAGGGCAAGATTTTCATCGCCGGGGCGGACCTGCACGGGTTCACCAGCGGTCCGATGACCGACGAGCGTCTCGGGGGCATCATCGACGGCGGCCACCGGACTTTCGCACGGATCGCCAAACTGCCTGTGCCCACGGTGGCGGCGATCCAGGGGGTCTGCGTCGGCGGCGGCACGGAATTGACGCTCGCGTGCGACTGGCGGGTGGCCTGCAACGATTCGGCGACCAAGATCGGTTTGCCCGAAGTGCAGATCGGCATCCTGCCCGCCTGGGGTGGCTCGGTGCGCCTGCCTCGCTTGATTGGCTTGCCCAAGGCGCTCGAAATCATTCTGACCGGCAAGCAGTTGGCCGGGGTGCCCGCGAAGAAGTGTGGTCTCGTGGACGACATTGCCTATCCGGAAGGGATGCTCGCCACGGCGGAGCGGATGCTCAAGAAGGGCAAGCGCCCGGCTCCCAAAACGATCTACACGAACCTCGTTCCGGCGCGCGGCATCGTCGCGGCCTTGGCCCGCAGGTCCACGCTCGCCAAGACACGCGGCAACTACCCGGCCGCGACGCGCGCTATCGAGGTGGCCGTCAACGCTCTGGGCACCTCCGTGGATGCCGGGCTGCGTATGGAGCGCGAGGCGTTCATCGAACTTGCCCGGACCGATGCGGCCCGGCACCTGATGAGCATTTTCTTCCTGCAAGAGCGCGCCAAGAAGCTGCGGCTCCCGGCGGACCTCGGCGAGATGGGCAAGCCTGCCCCGGTGGCGAAGGTAGCCGTGGTTGGCGCGGGCCTCATGGGCGCGGGCATCGCGCAGTGGAGCGCCGCGCGCGGGATGCGCGTACTGCTCAAGGACATCGCTCCGGCCGCGCTGGCCAAGGGCATCCAGTCCATCGGCAAGATTTTCCGCGATGCGGCCAAGCGCCGGGTGTTCACGCAGGCCGACGCCCAGGCGGGCATGGACCGTGTCATTCCGGCGGCGAACGACGTGCCGATGCGCGACGTGGACCTCGTGATCGAGGCCGCCGTCGAGCGTTTGGACCTCAAGAAGAAAATCTTCACGAGCCTCGAAGCGCAGGTGCGCGCCGGGACCGTCCTGGCGACGAACACCAGCGCGCTGTCCATCGACCGCATCGCCGACGGCCTCCAGGCCCCGGAGAACGTCGTGGGCATCCACTTTTTCAACCCGGTGCACAAGATGCAACTGGTCGAACTCGTGCGCGGCGAGCGGACGGGTGCGGCGGCGCTCAACACGGCGCTGGGCTACGTCAAAGCCGTCGGCAAACTGCCGGTGATCGTCAAGGATTCACCCGGCTTCCTGGTCAACCGCATCCTCCTGCCTTACATGGGCGAGGCGCTCCGCCTGTACTTCGAGGAAAATTACGCCGCCGAACACATCGACCGCCTGATGCTCGACTTCGGGATGCCGATGGGGCCACTCCGCCTGCTGGATGAGGTGGGCGTGGACGTGGGCAACCACGTCGCGCGTGACCTGACCGAGCGCCTGCCCGGCTCCATGCCGCGCGACGCCGGGGCGGGCAAGGCCGTTGCCGCGATGCTGGAACGCGGTTCCTTGGGCCGCAAGGCGGGCAAGGGCATCTATCTCTACAGCGAGAAGAAAAAAGACGAATCCCAGCCGCCGCTCAACCCGGAGGTTCGTTCGGAGCATCCTGCGCCGCCCGCCCATCCGGCGAACGACGCCATGCTGCGCGACCGGATGGTGCTCGTGATGGTCAACGAGGCCGCCCGGGTGTTGGAGGAAGGCGTCGTCGAAGCGCCTGAAGACGTGGATTTCGGGATGATCATGGGCACGGGCTGGGCACCGTTCCGCGGCGGCCCGTTGCGCTACGCCGACGCGCGCGGCCTGCCGGAGATCGTGCGTCGCCTGGAGGAAATCGCCGCACAGGCGGATGAGCACTTCCGCCCGGCCAAGCTGCTGCGCGACCTCGCCGCACAGGGCAAGACTTTTTACAGCATGGTCACACCGTCCAAGGCGGACAACCCGGCCAAAACCGCGCCGCAGGAAGAACCTGCTCTCAGCGTGGTGTAATCGCCTGTCTACCGCCGCGCTAATTCCCCCGGATTCCGATGCCTCCCCTCCCCTCCGATACCCTCGAAGCCGACGCTCCCGCCGTGCAAAAGACGAACGTGCACGCCATGGCGGATGCCCGCTCTGCCATTGGCGGCGACCCCGCCCCCGGCACGGCGGCTGATCCGCGCACCGGGCAGTCGCCGATTGATGACGCGGCGATGCGCGGTTATCCGCCCATCGCGCCAGAGACCCCCGGCTTCGGCGTGGCGGCGATGCGCCGATTCCTTGACGGCGAACAGGCAGCCATCAAGAACAAGGTGCGCGCCCTGTTGTGCCGCCCGGAATTCCGCTACTACGAGGGCACGGACAAGGAAGGGTTGCGGGAGAAGGTGTTCGGCTGGGCCAAGGAAATTGCCAACCAGGGCATCGGCGGACTGTTCATGCCCAAAAGCGTCGGTGGTCAGGACGATCTCGCGCAGTTCATGGCGGCGTTCGAGACGCTCGGATTCCACGACATTTCGCTGGTGATCAAGTTCGGGGTGCAGTTCGGCCTGTGGGGCGGCAGTGTCCTGCGGCTGGGCACGGATTACCATCACCAGAAATACCTGCCTTCGACGGCCACGATGGCCTTGCCCGGTTGCTTCGCCATGACCGAAATCGGCCACGGTTCCAACGTGCGCGACATCGAGACAACGGCGGTCTACGACCCCACCACGCAGACCTTCGACCTCCACTCGCCCACGTTCGCGGCGGGCAAGAACTACATCGGTAACGCCGGGGTGCACGGTAAAATCGCGACGGTGTTCGCGCAGTTGCAGACGGGTGGCGAATCGCAAGGCGTCCATGCCTTCGTGGTGCCCATCCGCGACGACGCGGGCTATCCACTGCCGGGTGTGCGCTTGGAGGACAACGGCCAGAAGCTGGGTATGAATGGGGTCGATAACGGCCGCATCTGGTTCGACCACGTGCGGGTGCCCCGCGCGGAGATGCTCGACAAGTACGCGCAGGTCGCGCCGGATGGTTCCTACGCCTCCAGCATCAAGAACCCGGCGGCGCGGTTCTTCACGACCCTGGGCACGCTGGTGGCGGGCCGCATCAGCGTCGGCCACAGTGGCCTCTCCATCGCCAAGGCGGGGCTGGCCATCGCCGTGCGCTACGGCGCGCGCCGCCGCCAATTCGGCCCTTCGGAAGGCCAGGCGGAGACCATCCTGCTGGATTATCCCGCGCACCAGCGCCGCCTCATGCCGCTGCTAGCCAACGCTTACGCGCTCGACGCCGCCTTCAAGCACCTCACGAAGACGGCGTTGACCACGGGCCCGGGCGAGTTCCGGCAGGTGGAAACCACAGCGGCGGCGCTCAAGGCGTTTTCCACCTGGAACACCACGCACACACTCCAGACCGGCCGCGAGGCGTGCGGTGGCGAGGGTTATCTGGCCATCAACCGCTTCGCCGCGCTCAAGGCGGACAGCGATATCTTCACGACGTTCGAGGGCGACAATACCGTGCTCATGCAACTGGTCGCCAAGAACCTGCTCACGGATTACGCCGCGACCTTCAAAGGCAAAACCAAGGGACAGCTTGTCCAATGGGCTGTCGGGCAAAAGTTGGCCGCCGCGTCCGACCGCAATCCGTTCGGGGCGTTGCACGGTGGCAACCTGCTTGACGCAGACACCCAGAAGGCCCTTTTCGCCCGGCGCGAGGAGCGTCTCCTGGCAGCCGCCGGGGCGCGTCTGCGCGCGCTGACCGCAGGCGGCAAGATGACTGCTTACGCCGCTTTCACGGCCCAACAAAACGCTCTCTTGACGCTGGCCTTCGCGCACGTCGAGCGGCTGGTGCACCTGCATTTCGACGAGGCCATCCGCGAGTGCCCGGATGCCGCCCTCCGTCCGAGCCTCACCCGCTTGCGCGACCTGTTCGCGCTTTTCCACCTGGAAAAAGGCCGGGCGTGGTTTCTGGAAACCGGGCTGCTTTCCGCCGCCCGCTCGCGCGAGCTGACCCGGCAGGTGGAAAGCCTGTGCACCGAGGTGCGCCAAGAAGCCGTGTCGCTGGTGGATGCCTTTGGCGTCCCGCCCGAGTGTCTGGCGGCACCCATTGCCCTGGATTGAGCCGCTTCCGCGTTCCGACTCCCGACTTCCGACTTTGAGAATGAAGCTCCAGTCCCCCTTCCACCGCGTCGCCGATCCTGCCTCCACGCCCATCCAGGCCGGAACGCCGGTGGCTGATGCGACGCGGGTTTTCGACCTCGTCACGCACCAGCTCAAGCACTACCCGAAGCCCGATGCCGTGGCTCACAAAGTCAACGGAGTGTGGCAGAAGTTTTCGACGCAGGAGGTCGTGGATCTCTCCCGCGCGCTGGCGGCCGGGTTGCAGGCGGCGGGCGTTGGCCGGGGCGACCGGGTGGCGAACATCACCGAAACAAACCGCTCGGAGTGGAACTTCATCGACCTGGCCGTCATGCAACTCGGCGGGGTTCACGTACCCATCTACCCGACGCTGACTCCAGACGAGTGCCAGTTCATCCTGGCGGATTCGGGCGCAAAGCTCATCTTCGCTTCCAGCGACAAGTTGGCAGCCATGGTCTGCTCGATCCAGTCCCGGCTGCCCGCACTGGAGAAGATTTACACCTACCACCTGCCCCCGGCCGGGGAGCCGGAGATCCGGTGCTGGACGGACCTGCGCGACCTGGGCGAATCGCTCCTGCGCGAGAAGCCCGCCACCGCGGCCAAGCTGGACGAACTTGCCGCCGCCGTGAAGCCAGACGATCTGGCCACACTCATCTACACGAGCGGCACCACCGGCCAGCCCAAAGGCGTCATGCTTTCGCACACAAACCTCGTGAGCAACTGCCTGGCCATCGTGCCGCTGATCGGCGGCGGCCCTGCCGAGCGCGCCATCTCCTTCCTGCCTCTCTGCCACATCTTCGAGCGCACGCTGACCAACGCGTACTTCTACAGCGGCATGTCGATCTACTACGCCGAAAGCCTGGAGCGCATGGGGGACAACATGCGGGAGGTTCACCCCGACTTTTTCTCCATCGTGCCGCGTCTGCTCGAAAAAATTCTGGAGCGGATCATTGCCCGGGGCAGCGAGTTGAAGGGCCGGCGGCGGCAACTCTTTTTCTGGGCCCTGGAGTTGGCGGAGCGCATCGACCCGGAAGCACCGGAGACGATTTCCCTGGCGGACCGCGTGCAACTGGCGCTGGCGGACCGGCTCGTGTTCTCGAAGTGGCGCACGGCGTTGGGCGGGCGGGTCGGCGGGATCGTTTGTGGTTCGGCCGCGCTCAACCCCAAGCTGGCACGGATCTTCTGGAACGCCGGGGTGCGGATTTACGAGGGTTACGGCCCCACGGAAGCCGCGCCGGTCATCACGACCAACCACCGGCAGGACGGCGAGCACCGCATCGGCACGGTCGGCCCCGTGCTGGCGGGCGGCGAGGTACGGCTGGCGGAGGACGGCGAAATCCTCTACCGCGGCCCGAACGTCATGCTCGGCTATTACCACCGGCCCGACCTGACGGCGGAGGTGCTCGACGCCGAAGGCTTTTTGCACACGGGCGACGTGGGCGAGTTCGTCGAAGGCAAGGACGGCCACCGGTTCTTGCGCATCACCGACCGCAAAAAGGAAATTTTCAAGACCAGCGGCGGCAAGTACATCGCGCCGCAGCCCGTGGAAAATAGACTCAAGGAATCGCCCTTCATCGCTCAGGCGATGGTCGTCGGCGAGTACCGTAAATTCCCGGCGGCGTTGATCGTGCCGAATTTCGGCGCGGTGCGTGAGCGGCTCTCGTCCGAGCATGGCCAGCGTGATCCCCTGCCCGAGGCGGACGAGGCGTTGGCCGGTTTGCCAGCGGTGCGGGCGCTGATCACCGCCGAACTGGAAAAGATCAATGCCGGCCTCGCCCAGTACGCCAAGATCAAGAATTTCTTCCTGCTCGGCCAGGAGTGGACCACTGACGGCGGCGAACTGACGTTCACGCAAAAGCTCAAACGGCGGGAGATCGCCAGGAAGTTCGCCGCCGAGATCGAGAGCATCTACGCCGACGCGGGCCGATGAACACTTTCCTCGCCGGAATGGAGCCCAAGACACCTCGCCAGAGCGAAGCCGTGCTCGCCGACCTGATGATGCCCCACCAGGCCAACGGGCTGCGGCATTCCTCCATCTTCGGCGGAGTCATCATGAGCCTGGTGGAGCGTTGCGCGGCCCTGTGCGCCATCCGCCATTGCGGCGGGCAGGCGACCACGTTGAGCATCGACCGGGTGCTCTTCAAGGAGCCGATCCGGGTCAGCGAACTGGTCGAGATGCGCGGGCGGGTGGTGCACGTGGGGCGGACCTCCATGTCGATCATCGTCAACGTGTACGCCGAGAATGTCGCCACCGGGGCGCGCCGCCACACGAACGAGTGCTGGCTCACGTTTGTCCATCTGGACGACGAAGGCCGGCCCGCGCCCGTGCCGCCGCTGGTGCTGGAAACCCCCGAGGACCAGCGGCTGCACGCCGCCGCGGCACGCCGCCGGGAGCAGGCTCTGGCCGACCGCGACGGCACCGTCTAAACGGGGCCTGCTCGGGGATCAGCCAACTTCACATCGGTGGCCAACCCACTTCTGTGGGCGTGCTCGGAGCATTCCAACTGGTACTGCCAACCGGAGTTTTGTCTTTTTTCGCAAAACGAAGGTTGAACAAATGCCGGTGATTCCCTAACATCCGTGCTTTCAACGGTCTCCCCTGACAGTTTCGCTGCCTTGGCACGATTCTCCCCACCCCCGTTAGTCACCCCACTTCACCTTCCCATGCGTTCCCCCTTCCGTTCTCCCTTTTCCCTGCGTGCCTGCGGCGCATCGGCTGCTGCCGGTGCGATGCTGCTGGCTTGCGGCGTCCGCTCGGCCCATGCTGGCGCGTTCGCCCTGAGTGACCAGAGCCCCAGCGCCATCGGCACGTCCTTCGCGGGTTCCGCTGCGACCGCCGAGGACCCCGGCACGTTCTTCTACAATCCCGCCGGCATGGCCTACCTCGGCGGCGTGCAGACGGAAAGCGTCGTCACCTACCTCAAGCCCCACGCGGAGTTCAACAACCAGGGCTCATCGTACAACTTTGGCCAACCGATCCACGGCAGCGACGGCGGCGGCGGCGCGCGTGGCGCGACCATCGGCTCGTCGTACATCACAGCCCGCGTGCTCGACAGCGAGAAGTACGGACAACTTGCAGTCGGCATCGGCGCGACCGTCCCCTTCGGCCTCGCGGTCGATTATGACCCGCATTGGGTGGGCCGTTATGATTCCCTGCGCTCCGAACTGCGGACCGAGGACTATGGCTTCTCGCTCGCCTACAAATTCAAGTTCATCTCAGTGGGTGCGGGCTTCGACGCGCAATACTCCAGCGCGGTGCTCAGCCAAGCCATCGACTTCGGTTTGATCGGCTTTGCGGCTGGCATCCCCGGCTATGCACCCGGCAACCACGACGCCGTCCTGCGCCTGGAAGGCTCGGACGTGAGCTACGGCTACAATCTCGGCACGATCATCGAGTACATGCAGCCCGGCTGGATTCCGGGCGTGGGCCTCGGCAAGCTCGGCGTGTCGTACCGCTCCTCGGTCTCGCAGAACCTGACGGGCAACGTGACCTTCAACAATGTGCCCGTGCCTTATTCGCTCAGCCCGGCGTTCCGCGGCCAGGGGGGTTCGGCCCAGCTCAATCTGCCGGACACCTATCACTTCTCCATCTCACAGGACTTTCTCAAGCACTTCACCCTGCTCGGCGACCTGACCTGGACGCGCTGGAGCCGTCTGAGCAGCATCCCAATCACGTTCACCAACGCGATTACACAGGCCAGCTTGGTGAGCGATCCGGGGCTCGGCCGTCCGGGCATCGCCACGAACTATCAGGATGCCTTCCGTTACACGGGCGGCTTCGAGTACCGCCTGCTGAACGACCGCCTGACCCTGCGCTTCGGCGCAGGCTACGACGAGACGCCGGTCTCCAGTTCCGCCAGCCGCGACACCCGGGTGCCGGACGGCGACCGCATCCTCCTCTCGACGGGCGTGCGTTACCACGTGCTGGATTACAATACGCCCTTCCTGATCCACGCCCGCGTTTCGGCGGACATCGAACTGGCCTACCTGCACGAGTTCGTCAACGATCCCAGCATCAACCGGGTGGATACCTCCGGGCACATCACCCGCGGCAGCTACAACGCGGACGTTAACGTGGTTAGCGCGAGTGTGATCTTCCGTTATGGCCCGCAGGAGTCCGCTCCCGCACCCAAGGAGGGTAAGGACGCCAAGGATCGCTCGAAATAAAGCCAACGCGTTCAACGCGGACGACTTCCCGATCAAACAAAGGCGGCGCGGATATTCTCCGCGCCGCCTTTGTATTTGGTGGCAGTTCGTAACATCCAGCCGGTGAACGGCGCACGTTTTTTATCGCGGCAGCGTGTAAAGGACCGACCGGTGCACAGGGCTCGTCCGTGCGGCTTCTCTCGCGCCGCGTGCCGTGTTTATGAATTCGCCGTTGAACAAAAATTACGAACCGCTGCCCGAGGCGGCGTCGAATCTGGAGGCGATTCGGTTCGACCGTCCGCTCATGGCCTCCACGGCACCGGAAGAACCCCGCGTGGACCTGCCGGTCCCCGCCTCAGCGGTCGAACGGATCGATCCCCGCGACATGTACACCGAAGAAAAGCTCGCACTCATCCGCGAAGTGGTTCCGCGCACGTTGCGTTCTCTGTTTCTGCTGCGCATCCTGTTGTGCGTCGCCGCGACGATCCTGGCGCTGATCAAAATCACCCTTGTGCCGCCGCTCTCGAAATTTTTCCTGGATGTCTCTCAAGATGTGGCGGCCGGGCTCGAAATCTGGATGCACGCGGCCGATCTTGTCGTGTCCGGCGTGCTGGCGATGACGCTTGCCCTGGTGGTGGCCACCTTCCTGATCCAGGCGCGCATCCAGGCGCAGGTTGACCGGGAAATCTCCGACACGTAGAAAGGCTACTTGTATGAACGGCGTGACATTGATTTTGCGGACGATCAAGAATGAAGGAGCTGTGGCTGTGCTCACGGGTCTGATTGCTTTTGGCATCAGCATGGCACTGGTGCGCGGCGCGACGATGGCGGCCGTGACCTTCGGCGTGACTGCCGCGATGGCGGCGGCATTGCTCGACACGCTTTATTTCCACCTCTTGTTCCTGCTGCGCGAGGCCCCGGTCCACGCCGGGGGTAAACGGTATCAGCGCGCCCTGGACGAAGCCCGGTTGCGGCTGGCCGATGGTTCGATCCGGCTCAAGGAGGCGCTCATCCGCCGCTTCGAGGCTGATTATCGCCGCAGCGCACGGACCTCGCGCCTGGACGGCGGCACGCGGCGACAGGTGCGCGAAGCCCGCCGGCGGCTCAGTGCCCGGCTCTGGACGGTCGAGCGGGTGATTCCGGGCAACGAGCTGGTCGCCGCGACAACGCAGGCGGCCTCCGACCCCGAACTGCTGGAACGCTGGACGGAGCACGTCGATGCGCTCGTGGACGCACGGATGCAGGTCCAGCGGCGGGAGTCGTTTCTCGACGGAATCACGAATATTTTCCAGCCGTCGCGGTTGGCGCGGCAGACGCTCGCCGAGTGGGAAGTGTTCTCCAAGCCCCGATAAGCGACGGTATCGGGTAGAACCTCCCGTGCGTCGTCTGACGAATGGGAGGGTATGCGACTGAAAATCTTCCCACTCCTCTCCCTGTTCGCTGGGGCGGCTCTGCTCCCACTCCATGCTTCGGCTGCCACCGACACGGCTCCCGCCCAGGCCAAGGGTAAGCCGATCACCGAGGTGGCCCATTTTGACGAGTATCAAGTCACGGGCATTGCCGTGTCCAAGGACAACCGGCTGTTCGCCAATTTTCCGCGCTGGACGAACGACTACAAGTACGCCGTCGCCGAGATCGGTAAGGACAGCAGTGAAAAGCCGTACCCCGACGAGCAGTGGAACTCCTGGAAGGACAAGGACCCGGATGTCGCCAACAAGTTCGTGTGCGTGCAAAGCGTCGTGGTCGATGATGGCGCGCTGTGGGTACTGGACACGGGCAACCCGGGCATGACGGGCACGCTGCCCGGCGCGCCAAAGCTGGTCAAGATCGACCTGACCACCAATCAGGTCGTGCAAAAGATCCCGTTCGGCGCGGATATCTGCCCGGCCAAGAGCTACCTCAACGACGTGCGTTTCGACCCGGCGCGGCAGATTGCCTACCTGACGGAGAGCGGCATCGGCTGCATCGTCGTGGTGGATCTGAAAACCGGCAAGGCCCGCCGCACGCTGGTGGAGGACGAATCTACGCTGTTGAACAAGAGCGTGGACCTGACCATCAACGGCAAGGAAGTCATGACGGCCGAGAAGCAGAAGCCGAAGTTCAATGCGGACGGCATCGCGCTCACGCCGGACACCGAATATCTGTATTACGGGTCGGTGATGAACGACAAACTCTACCGCGTCGCCACGGCCAAGCTGCGCGACGAGAGCCTGAGCAAGGGCGAAGTGAGCAAGGGGGTCGAAGTCGTCGCCACGATCTTCCCGTGCGACGGTTACTGGATGGACAAGGACGCCAACCTCTACCTGAGCGACCTGCGCGACGGGGCAATCCAGAAGCGGACGCCGGATGGCAAGATCGAATTGGTGTGCTCGGACCCGCGTATCCAGTGGCCCGATTCCTTTGCCATGGGGCCGGACGGTGCGCTGTACTTCTCGTGCTCGCAAATCCACCACGCCGCGCAGTACAACGGTGGCAAGAGCGCCCGTACCACCCCGTACACGATCTGGAAAGTAATGCCCTGAGCCTGGATTGACGGCGAGGCTATTGATCAACCGAAGGCGTGTTCCCGGCAACGGGGATGCGCCTTTTGTGTTATCCCGACGATCTACGGGGTGCCCGTAGGCAGGTGCGCGGCCTTCCACTCCATCGCTTTCATGATGCGGGCCCGGCCGCTGGGATGATCGAAGAAGATAATTTCTTCCAGGGGGCCGGGGTTCAATTTGCGGTACTCGCCCAGCTTGATCGCCGACTGGGCAAATCCGTCCGGCTCGCGCGATGTGTTGATGCCGAAGGAATCGGCCTCGTTCTCGACCTCGCGGGTGATGCTGTTGGTCAGCGGGGTGAAGACCAGCCCGAGCATCGAGAGGATGGCCACGAGCAGCGGAAAGCCGGCGGGGTCGGCGATGCCTTCCACGCGCCACCGCGCACCCCAGCGGCGCAGAGCGGCGTCGAACCACCCGCGCGCGAGGAAGCCATACAGCAGGAACATCACCCCGAACTCCAACAGGAGCTTGTAGACGTGGTTGAGCACATAATGCCCCATTTCGTGCGCCATGACCTGCCGGATCTCCGGTAGCGAGCAACGCCGGATGAGGTTGTCATTCAAATTGATGCGCGCGAACCCGAACGCCCCGGCAACGTTCGCGCTGACGCGGGTCGTCTGGCGGGAAGCATCGAATTCATACACGTTTTCGACCGGGATCTGGTTCGCTTTTGCCATGGCCAGGATCGGGTCGCGCACCGCGGCATCCGTGAGCGGCGTGTACTTGTTGAAAAGCGGCTCGATGAAGATCGGCACGACGATGGAGCCGACGGCCAAGAAAAGGATCGACACGACGCTGCCCCAGACCCACCAGGTGCGTGGCGCGCGGCGGAAAACAGCGTAGAGCACCGGCAGAAAGATGGCGAATCCGACCACCTGCACGATCAACGCGGTCCCCTGCTCGCCGAACCAGGCCCCAAAATTCTGCGTGGCCATGTGGTATTGGTGCTCGCGGAAATAAAACTGGTACACGGTCAACGGAAACCCGAGCACGGTGGTGATCACGGCAAAAATCATCGCGTAGATCGCCACCTGTGCCCAGCGCCAGCGCGTGAACCGTGCCGCCCGGTCCCGCCACGCGGCGGACCAGCCGGTGGCGAGCAGCAACGCGCTGATGCCGACGCCGAGCAGGGTGTTCCATAGGATCAGCCAGTAGCCGCCCTCGAAGTAGGCGTCCGAGCGGGCCTTGGCCTCCGGCGGGAGGGTGGCGAGATATGCGCGCGTGGCGGCGGCCGGGTCGATGGACGGACCGCTCGCCTCGGCGGGGATGGGTCCCAGCGGCGGCAGTTCAGCCCGCGCGCCTGCGGCGTGGAATAGCGTCGTGCCCGCAAGCACCAGCAGGAACAAGGCGATTGACCGGTGGAACTTCTTGGTACGCATCAAACGGTTTTAGCAGTTGCTCTCCCCACGACAAGACCGAACAGCCCGGTGGTCAACCGCCCTGGTCCTCGCAGCCGATGGGTGAACCGTCCGGCAGACGAGGTGCCTTGATGGGTTGGTAATCCTTCGGGTTGCGTAGGAACTGCTCGATCTCGAATTGCAGAAAGGCGCGGTGCTCCGCCTCCCCCTGGTCGGCCGGGAGGCCGCGCGTGGCGTCACGCTGGAGATCATGGATTTCCAGCAGCGCCGCCCCACTGACCTGCTGCTGCGCCTCGGTGCTGGCGGCCACGCGAAAAAGGTGTTGCAAGACCTGTTTTTCCACCAGGCGTGCCAGCTCTTTCTCGTAGGCGTTCTGCTGGTCGTTGGGTTGTCCGGCCTTCCAGGCTGTCGAGAAGATCTCCGACAGCGTCAGCGCGCTCTTTTCCCGGGCATTCTGCTCGACCACCCGCGAGAGCCGCTGCGTGTTGAAAAGCAGGTCCAGCGCGGCGTTCACCCAACTTTCCGCCGCCGCCAGCGGATCGAACACCAGCCCGGTGTGCGGGTCGAACAGCTCCCGGCCGCGCTCGTAGTCGGGCGGGCGCGGCGGGATGGCGGCGATCACCTTGTCCGGCAGCGCGAGGAACGCCGGTTGCAGCGTCTCCACCACGGCGGCCAGGGCGGCACGCTGCGTTTCCGTCGGCAGCGGTTGGTTCGTGGTCTGCCCGTCGCCGCGCTCGGCGTAGGTGTAATCGACCCCGCCGACGAGTTTAACGGCCGCCTCCGCCTGGTAGCGGTGCATCAGATAGACCGGCACGAGCACGTCCTCCAACGTTGCCATGGGCGCGCCGGGCGGGATGTTGTGCTCACCGAAACGGCCCAGCGCCACCGCGCGCACCTGGATGATCCGGTTCAGTTCGTCCACCGCCGAGGTGCCGCTGTCCCACAGGTGTGCCCGTGGATGTGCCCCGCCCGCTGGGCGGGCGTCGGCGTCCGTGATGTAGTGGAACCCTTGCACAAGGTTCTCCTTGAGGACGCCCGCCAGGGCAGCCGTCTCGTCCTGCCCGGCCGGGAAATCCTGATAGCCGTACAGGATCGTGCGCTTGTCCCACGCGCCGATCCCGGCAGCGTAGGCCCGGGAAAGGTCGGGCTCGCCGTTGTCACCGAGCGTGACGTAGGGCGGCGGATAGTCCATGACCGAGCTGCGCCCATCCATGCTCCCGGCAAAATTGTGCTGGAGCCCGAGGGTGTGGCCCACCTCGTGCGCGGCGAGTTGGCGCAACCGGGCCAGCACCATCTGCAAGAGCCGGGGATCGGGCTCCGCCCCGTGTTCGTAGGGCGTGAGCAGGCCCTGGGCGATGAGGAAATCCTGTCGCATCCGCAAGGAGCCCAGCGTCACCCGGCCCTGGATGATCTCGCCCGTGCGCGGATCGTACACCGAGCCGCCGTAAGACCACCCGCGCGTGGAGCGGTGCACCCATTGGATGACGTTGTAGCGCACGTCCATCGGGTCGGCGTCAGCGGGCAGTGCCTTCACCTGGAAGGCGTCCCGGTAGCCTGCCGCCTCGAACGCCTGGTTCCACCACGAAGCTCCTTCGATGAGCGCGGAGCGCACCGGCTCGGGCGCGCCGCTGTCCACGTAGTAAATGATGGGTGCCACCGGCGGGCTCAGGGCCGCGCCCGGGTCCTGCTTGCGCAGCCGGTGGCGGAGGATGAACCGCTTGATCAGCGGCTCCTGGATTGGCGTGGCGTGGTCGGCGTAGCTCAACGCATAGAAGCCGCTGGCCGGATCGAAAACCCGGGGCTGGTAGTCGCCGTCGGGCAGTTCCACGAAGGACTGGTGCTCGCGCACCGTGACGGCAGCGGGCGTCGGGGTGACGGAGCGCACCCAGTCGCCCTCGGCCTTGCCGGTGAAGGTCAGCGTCGCCTCGAACTCGGTATTTTTCGGGAAGTTCTTCGTGCGTGGCAGGTAGAGGGCGCTACGGGTGTCATCGGGGGTGTACGTGCCCTGTTTTTTCTCGGCCAGGGTCTGCGCCACGCCGTGCGCGTCGTGCAGGAGGAACGGCGTGGCGTCGATCAGCACGCGCCCGCCCTCCTCGGCTTCCACCTTGAAGCCCCACAGGACCGATTGCGCGAAGGATTGCTCGACGGCGGCACGCTCCTCGGGCCGGTTGCTCCCATCACGGTAATCCAGGTTGGGCTGGACGAGCAGCACCTTGGGCCCGACCCGGGTGAAGTGAACCAGGCGGCTCGGGCCGAGCTGGCCGCGATCCAGGCCGATATCGTTGGAGCCGACGCCTGCCGCCAGGGATTCCAGATAGAGGAAATCGGCGTCGAACCGGCCGATTTCCAGCCACAGCTTACCCTCCCGGGCGTCCCAGTAGCAGGGGAAGAAGCCCGGGCGTGCCTCCATGCCGGAAGTTTTCTGCGTGATGGACGGTGGGGGCTCGGGCAACGGTTTCGGGGGAGCGTCAGCGGCCCGGAGGTTGGTCGAGCCACCCACCATCAAGCCGAGGCACCCTGCCGCCACGGCCACGAACCCACGGTGTTTGTCCATGGGCCGATCAAACCAAAGCGGACGCCTTCCTCCCAGCAAAAACACAAACCGCCGCGCGGGGATGCGGATTGACGGCGGCGCGTTCCTGAGCCAAGGGGAAGCATGGATGCCCGGGGCCATGGGTTCACCCGGGAACAGGGAGAGTGACAGGTGCCTGGTGGCCCTCGCGGTCTTCAAAACCGCTGTCGTTCCGCTTCGTGCGGGCGAGGTTGGTTCGATTCCGGCCCTCTCCGAGTTTGTTTGGCTATTCCCAACCCATCACGCACGCAGATGTTGCAACACCGAGATTGCCTCCGGTGGCCGCGCACGGAATAGTGATCCCACCCGCGCCATGAGTGAACCTGCTATCCCCAGGAGCATCCGCCACCGCGCCCCGGTCATCGGTGCGGTGTCGGACGGATCGGCGGCGGCCTCGCCGCGGCAGGTGGCGCGCCTGCGCTTTCTTGGCGTCAGCTACCGGGAGCCGTTGACCATCGCCCAGGCTGGCACGCTCATCGACCGGACGAACGCCGACCCGGTTTTCGCGGCGAAGATCGAGGAATGGCACGTCAGGAAATTCGAGCTGTACCCGGCGCTCTACCCGCCGGTGAATGCTGCCATCGTGATCCCGAAACAACTGATGGGAGGGATGGAGTTCAAGCTGCCCCCACGCGGCGAAGGGGAGGCGAACGCGACGATCTTTCAGAAACGCCGCCTGGAAGTCTTCAGCGGCTGCGATTTTCCGGTGATTGACTCCCTCGGCCGGGATCAGGCCGGTGCCCTCCTCGCCTTTCTGGAAGCGCAGGCTGTGGCGCGCTCGTTGGAGTCGATCCAGGCGGATGCCGCCGTGCGCTTGCAGGAAGCCGGGCGCGCGCAGGCCGCCTCCGCCAAGCAAGCGCCGGTCCGGGCCAGCGTTCCAGCGCGGCCAAGACGCTCCCGCCCGGGCCGGTGGCTGCTGCTCGGCAGCATCGGAGCGGTCGCGGTAGCGGCGTACTTGAACTTCGGGACGATGAAGCTCTGGGTGGCCGCCTTCGCCGGAAACGAGGCGGCCGTGTCGCCGACGGATGCGGCCAACCAGTTCCAGCAGGCCGTGGCTGCTTCCCAGTCGCGGGCGGTAAAGAAGTATCCCGCGCTGGGCGTGGCCAACAGCCCCTTCAACCAGGCGTTCATCGCCAGCTACCAACAGCTCCGCCGGCAACAGAGCGCGCGGTTGAACGCGCCGGACTGGCCGGAAAAACTCGCCGATGAATGCGCGGCGCAGATTTCGGCCGGGAAGCACTGACCGGAGCTTGAGGTTCCGGGCACGGGTATGGAGACAAGGGCAACGTCGCCGTTGCCCAAGCAGGGTAGACGCGCCTATGCTGGGCAGGCAAGCCCGGAAAGGAGGTGAACCGCCCCAATGTCTCGTAAACCAGTTCTCAAGCTGACCGCGCTATCTTCCAGCGCCGGTTGAGCTTCCAAGCTCGGCCAACAGGCCCTGGCGCAGGTCCTGCGTCAGCTTCCCCGCGCTGCCTCCCACGGCGGCGGCGACCCCAACCTGCTCGTCGGCGGCGACACGGCCGACGACGCGGGCGTGTACCGTCTTTCGCCGACGCGCGCCCTCGTGCAGACCGCCGACTTCTTTACGCCCGTGGTGGACGACCCGTTCACCTACGGCCGGATCGCCGCAGCCAACGCGCTCTCGGATGTGTACGCCATGGGCGGTCGTCCGTTGACTGCGCTCAACCTCTTGGGCATCCCGGAGGACGACGTGCCGCCCTGGGCTGTGGCCGAGATCCTGCGCGGAGGCGGGCTGCGCGCTCGTGGGCGGGCACACCATCCGCAACCCGGAGCCGATCTATGGGCTGTCGGTCACGGGGCTGGTGCATCCCAGGCGCATGATGACCAACGCCGCCGCCCGGCCGGGAGATTTGCTCGTGCTGACCAAGGGACTCGGCACGGGGATCGTCACCACGGCGATCAAGCGCGGCCTGGCCTCAGCCGGTGTAACGAAGCGGGCGGTTGCCCTGATGTGCCGCCTCAATACCCCTGGCGCGGACCTCGCCGAGCGCGGCCTCGTGCGCGCGGCGACGGACGTGACCGGCTTCGGCCTGTTGGGGCACCTGGCGTCGCTTTGCCGGGCCAGCGGCGTGGCGGCGGAACTGCACGCGGGGGCGGTGCCGCCGCTCGGGCGAGAGGTGGCCGGGCTCATCGTGCAGGGCTGCGTTCCCGGCGGCAGCCGGACGAACCTGGAAACGGCCCGGGCGCTCCTGCGCGTGGCCCCCGGCGTGCCGGACGACCGGCTAAGCCTGCTGGCCGACGCGCAGACCAGCGGCGGGCTGCTGCTCTGCGTTCCGCCCAGGCGACAGGCGGCGGTTTTTGAGCTATTGAAGGCGCACCGCACGCTCTGTGCGGCGGTCGTGGGACAAATCGTCCGCTCGGCCGAACCCTTCATCCAGGTCTACCCTTGAGTCCCCCTCCCTCGCGGCGCGACATCCCCTCAGTGGACAAGGTCGTGCGTGCGTTGGGGGCCCTCGACGTGCCCCGTCCGGCGGTGACGGCGGTGGTGCGCCGGGAACTGGCCAGCCTGCGCGCGGATCAGGCGGCGGCGGTGCCCGCGTTCGAGGAAGTGGTCATCCGCGTGCGCGGGGCGCTGGACCGGCTGTGTGCCGGACGTATCAGGCCGGTGATCAACGGCACGGGCGTGCTGCTCCACACCAACCTGGGCCGCGCGCCGTTGGCCAGCGCGGCCGTGGAAGCGCTGGCCGCCGCCGGGACGGGTTACAGCAACCTGGAATACGACCTCACCACCGGCGAACGCGGCACGCGGGGGGCCTACCTGGAGCACAATCTCGCCCTGGCCTGCGGGGCGGAAGCAGCGACGGCCGTCAACAACTGCGCGGCGGCCCTGGTCCTCATGCTGCGGCATTTTACCCGGCGGCCCTCGCGGCGGGAGGTCGTCATCTCGCGCGGGGAGCTCATCCAGATCGGCGGTGGCTTCCGCATCCCGGATATCCTGGAGGCCAGCGGCGCGCAGTTGCGTGAAGTCGGCACCACCAACCGCACCACCCTGGAGGATTACGCCGCTGCCATCGGCCCCGGGACGGCGCTCCTGCTCAAAGTGCACCGCTCGAACTTCTACCTGGGCGGCTTCGAGGGCTCACCCCATCCGGCGGAACTGGCCGCGCTCGCCCGGCGCAAGCGGGTCCCCTTCGCCGAGGACCTTGGCAGCGGGGCGCTGGCCGCTACGGAAACCCTCGCCGCGCTGGACCACGAGCGCACCCCGGCAGAGGCGCTGCGCGACGGCGTGGACGTGGTGTGCTTCAGCGGGGACAAGCTCCTGGGCGGGCCGCAGGCGGGGTTGATCGCCGGAAAGGCTCGCTGGGTCCGGGCTTTGAAAAAGGAGCCCTTCTTCCGGGCATTGCGCTGCGACAAGCTGGTGCTCAGTGCCTTGCAGGCCACCGTGGACCTTTACCTGGCGGGTGACGCCGAAAAGGCCATCCCCGCGCTGGGCATGTTGCGAATTCCTGTAGATGCTCTTCGCGCCCGCGCCCGCGCCATCGTCGAAGCTCTCGCCGGACTGCCGGTCGGGGCGGCCGTCGGCGAGGCCTGTGGGCGGGTGGGCGGCGGCACTTTACCCAAGGCGGAAATTCCTTCGGTCACGGTGGACCTCCAGCCCCATCTACCCCTCACCCACGCGGCCTTCGCCGCCCGCCTGCGGCAAGGTTCGCCACCCGTCATCGGCTACGTGGCGGGCGACCGCTTCCGGCTGGATCTGCGGACCGTGTTCCCCGCCCAGGATGCCACGCTCGCGCGGGTGATCTGTGCCGCTTTGTCCGCACAATGAATGCCGGGCGGGCCGATCCATCGTTCCGTGTACCCAGCATCAGAAATAAATGGCGAAAATTCCGGTAAGTGCCGAATTTAGTTGTCAGCAGCGTCAGCAGCGTCAGCAGCGTCAGTAGTTCCCAAATCGCGGATGAACACGCGCCACTTCATCGTTGCCACCGCCGGACACGTCGATCACGGCAAAAGCGCGCTCGTGCGTGCCCTGACCGGTACGGACCCCGACCGGCTGCCGGAAGAAAAGGCGCGCGGCATCACGATTGATCTCGGCTTCGCGCACCTCGACCTGCCCGACCCCGCCCGGCCCACGGCGACGCTCCGGCTCGGGGTGGTGGACGTGCCGGGGCACGAGGATTTCGTCAAGAACATGGTCGCCGGGGTCGGGTCGGTGGACGTGGCGTTGTTCGTCGTGGCGGCGGACGACGGCTGGATGCCCCAGACCGAAGAACACCTCCAGATCCTCACCTATCTGGGCGTGACCCGCGCCGTGGTCGCGCTGACCAAGATCGACCTCGCCACGGAGGAAGACCGGGCGCTCCGAGGCGTCAGGGAGCGCCTGCAAGGCTCGCCGTTTGCGAATGCGCCCATCGTGCCGACCTCCACGGTGTCGGACCGCGGGCTGGACGAGTTGCGCTCCACGCTGGCAAGCGTGCTGGCGGACGCCCCCACCCCGCGCGACGCGGGCAAGCCGCGGCTATCCGTGGACCGCGTGTTCAGCCTGCGCGGCATCGGCACGGTCGTCACGGGGACGCTGACCGGCGGCACGCTCCGCCCCGGGCAACCCGTCGTGGTACAACCCACCGGACGCACGGCCCAGGTTCGCACCGTCCAAAGCCATGGGCGCGGGGTGGACGCCGCGCTTCCCGGCACGCGCACGGCCCTCAACGTGCCCGACCTCGCCGCGACCGGGGACGAGGCCATCCGGCGCGGCGAAGTGGTGACGCTGCCGGGGCCCGGAACCCCGAGCCGGGTGCTCGACGTGCTGCTCTGCCGCCTCGCGCGCGGCCCCCTGACCGTGCCGGACGCACGCCTGCCCGGAGCCGATCTGCGGGACGGCACCCATGTCCGGGTCCACCACGGCAGCGGACACTGGACGGCGCGCGTCCGGCTGCTCGACGGGCGCAGCCTCGCGCCGGGTGGAACGTGCCTGGCGCAACTCCGCTTCGAGTCGCCAATTTACGCTTTCGCGGGCGACCGTCTGCTCCTGCGCGACGGCTCCGAGCGGCACACGCTCGCAGGCGGCGTGGTGCTTGACCCGGACGGGCTGCCGCGCCGGTTCCGCCGTCCGGCGCAACGCCGGTTTCTCACCCGGCGGGCAGGCGCTGACCCGCTGGATGCAGGCGCTTACATCGCGGCGCTGCTGGAGCGCGATCACGTCCTCCTGCCCGCCGCTGCCGCACTGGCGAAATCATCTTTCGGCATGGCGGGAGTCGCCGCCGCGGCGGCAGCCCTCGGCAAGGCGGGAGAGGCCGTCCAACTCACCGGCGGCACCCTGGCCGACCCGGCGTGGTGGCAGGCATTGCGCGAGCGTGCCGCCAGCCTCATCGACACCGCCCACCGTGACCATCCCGAGCGGCCGGGCTTGGCCCTCGACGCGCTGCGCGCTAGCCTGCGCAAGGCGCTGCCGTTCCCTTCCCTGTTCGATGCGCTGGCGGATACATTGACCCGGCCCGGCGGGGGGTTCATGCAGGCGGGCGCGGCGATTCGGCGCGCGGGGCATCGGCCGACGCTGCCGCCATCGCTCCAGGCGGCGGGCGAGCGCATCCGGCACGCCCTGGCGGCGCATCCGCTGGAGCCGCCGTCCATCAAGGACCTGACGCCCGACGACGTTTCGCGGCAGGCGTTGCGCTTCCTGCGCGACACGGGCGAGGCCGTCGAGATCGGGCCCGAACTCGTGCTCGGGGCAGAGGGTTTCCAGAAGGCGCGGGCAGCCGTGGCGCGGTTCATCCGCGCCACTGGCCCCGCCACGGCCAGCGACGTGCGCCAGATGCTCGGCACGACCCGGCGGGTGCTCATCCCGCTGCTCGAACACCTGGACAAGACCGGGTTGACCCGCCGCGAGGGCGACCGGCGGGCATTGCGGTGAGCGAGCTGCATCCTGCATCTTCCACTCTCAATGCGCCGGGGCGGAGGCACCGGCACTGGGCTTCTTGCAGAACCACACCAGCGCCGCACCGACCAGGAGGCTGTAGGCCACGATCAAAAACGCGTCATTGTAGGCCATCGTGTAGGCGCTCGCGCGCACCGATTCTTTCAACACACCGTAGGCTTGCTGCATCGCGGTGTTCGGCGCGAAGCCCCGACCGATAAATTGTGCCTGGATCGACGCCAGCCGCCCTTGCACGGCGGGATCGTAGGCCGTGATGCGCTCGCCGATGCGCCAATCGTGGAACTGCTCACGGCGCGTCGTGACCGTGTCCAAGATGGCGATGCCCACGCTGCCGCCCAGGTTGCGGAACATGTTGAAGATCGCCGAGCCATCACCCGCGTCCTTGCGCGCGAGGGTCGCCGTGGCCAGCGCCGTCACCGGCACGATGGTAAACGGCTGGCCGAAGGCGCGCACGATGTTGGCGATGGCGAACTGCGGCTTGCCGTAGTCCGGGGTCATGTAGGAATTCATGAAACAGCTCGCCGCGAAGAGCAGCGAACCGAAGAACACCAGGAAGCGGATGTCCACCTTCTTGAGCAGAAACGGCAACAGTGGAAAGATCAACAACTGCGGCAATCCAACCCAAATTAGGGTCTCTCCGACCTGCGTCGGACTGTAGTGGCCCACGGTGGTCAGGAACTGCGGGATCAGGTAAATGGTCCCGTAGAGCGCCACGCCCAGCACGAAGGCGACCAGGGTGGAGAGCCCCAGGTTGCGGCTGGCGATCAGGCGCAGCTTGACCAGGGGTTTCTCCGCCATGAATTCGCGGATGAGGAAGGTCGGCACGAAGATACCGGCCAGGATGGCGCAGCGCACGATGAAGGAACTGCCGAACCAATCCTTGCGCTGGCCTTCCTCCAGCATGGCGATGAGCGCGCCCAGGCCGATGGCCATGGAGCCGATGCCCAGCCAGTCGCCTTCGCGCAGCAACTTGAGGTTGACCTTTTCCGCCGGGATGGTGGCCGCGACCGTGGCGAACATCAGGATGCCCGGGATGAAGTTGATGTAGAAATTCCATTCCCAGCCGACGGTATCCGTGAGCAACCCGCCGATGTATGGACCGACCGCCGGGGCCATGGTGGCGGTCAGCCCGAACATGGCCTGTCCGACGCCCTGGAGGTTCTTGGGCATGTAGGTGATGATGACAGTCAGCGCGGTCGGGATGAACACGCCGCCGGTGAAACCCTGACCGGCGCGGAAGACGATCATCTCGCCCAGGTTCGTGGAGATGCCGCACAGGCCCGAGAAGATCAGGAAGAGCACGACGTTGACCAGCAGGTAGTAGCGGATGGTGAAGATGCGGATGAACCAGGCGGTGAGCGGAATGGTGATGATCTCGCCGATGAGGTAGCTCGTGGAAATCCACGAGCCTTCGTCCGGGGTGGCGGCGATGCCGCCCGAGATGTCAGCCAGGGAAGCATTGGTGATCTGGATGTCGAGCACGGCCATGAACGCGCCGAGCATTGTGCCCGCGACGGCGATCCATTTGCGGGCGTCCATTTGTTGTGTTTCGGCGGGCATAGAGAAGTGGGGCAGGATGCAGGATGCAGGATGCAGGATGCAGGATTAGCTTTGGTGCAGTGCTTTTACCCGCTCGAGAAAATGGCTGAGTTTGCGGCCTAGCATATTGGCGGATTCGACCAGCGCGGCCGCTGCCGACTCCTCATGCGGATGGCAATCACGGATATAACGCAGATACTCTTCGGTTTCATCCAGAGAGGCGCGGGCGAAGATCAGGAATCGGATGAACTCGGCCTTGTACTGCCGCCGCCCATAGCCTTCCACGATGTTTGCCGAGACGGACTTGGCGGAACGCCGTAGCTGGCTGCCGGTTTCGTAGAGTTCATACTTGGGCAATCGGAGGCTCAACTCGTGCGCCGCCACGCCGAGTTCGTGCGCCAAGTGATAAACCTTCAGATCACGGTAGCCGCCGCTGGAAGGAGCGCCATCCTCACGGACTAACGACAGCCCCTCGTCATCGTCTTGAGAAGAATCGTAGAGCATCGGGCTACCTCGCGGCCATCCTGCATCCTGCATCCTGCATCCTGCATCCTGCATCCTATCCCTACCTCCACCCGCCCCCGAGCGCCTTGATGAGCTGCACCGTCGCCTGCATCCGCTGCCCTAAAAGCTGCGAGGAGGTGCGCTCGTTGTTGAACACCGTCCGCTCCGCGTCCGTCACGTCCAGGAACGTCACCGCACCGTTGCGATACTGGTCCTGGCTGAGCTGCAAGGTGCGCCGGGCCGCCTGCACGGCGCGGTTCTGCGCTTCGGCCTGGATCGAGAGGTAGCGCAGGTCGCCCAGCGCGTTCTCCACGTCCTGAAAAGCCACCAGGACCTGGCTGCGGTAACGCGCGATCTGCTGGTCATAACGCGCGTGCGCCACCCGCAGGTTCGCGTCGTTGCGTCCGCCCTCAAAAATCGGGATCGTGATGCTCGGGCCGATGGACCAGATCCGGCTCTGCCAGTTCAACACGTCCAACACCGTGGCGCTCTCGAAACCGGCCGCCCCGGTGATGTTGATCCGGGGGAAAAACGCCGCCACGGCCACGCCGATGCGCTCGTTGGCCGCCGCGAGTTCGCGCTCGGCCTCGGCCACGTCGGGCCGCCGCTCCAACAACCGCGAGGGCAACCCCGGCGGCACGCGCGGCGGGGCGTCCGCACCCAGGTCGTGCCGCGCGAAGTGGAACGTGCTGGCGGGCTGACCCACGAGGGTAGCGAGGGCGTTCTCCAACTCCGCCCGCACCCGGCGCACCCCGGCGAGATCGGCCTGGTTCGCGGCGAGTTCGGCCTGCTCGCGCACCACGTCCAGTTCACCGGTCAGACCGGCGCTCAGACGCTCCTGCGCGATGCCCAAGGCATCCTGCCGCGCGTGGATCGTGCGCTCGATCACGCCGATCTCCGTGTCCAGGGAGCGCAGGTTGAAATAACTGTTGGCGACATTGGCCGAAACGCTCAGGCCCACGTTCTGGTAGTCGGCTTCGACGGCTTCACGGTCCGCCCGGGCGGCGGCGTAGTTGCGGCGCACCCGGCCGAAGATATCCAGCTCCCAGTTCAGGTCCGTGTTGGGCCGGATGTCGATGAAGTTGCGCGAGAGCGGCTGCTGGGTGAGCACGGCGGGTCCACTCGACGCGCCGCCACCCGCCGCACCGCCGAGCGAACTGGGCTTGACCAGTTGACCCGTCTGGTAAGGGGCGTTGCTGCTGGTGCGCTGCCGGACCGCCGAGCCGTCGAAATCGACGTGCGGATAGAAGTCGCTTGCCGCCAACTTCGTCTGCGCGCGGCTCTCGTCGATGCGGCCGACGGCCAGCCGGAGGTCCTGGTTGTTAAGGCCGGCGGCGGCCTCCAGGCGGTCGAGGTCACCGTCGTGGAAAATCTGCCACCAGGGGCCGCGCCCTTCCTTGTCGCGCGGCTCGGCCACCTTCCACTTGTTGGCGTTGGGTCCGGCGTTCTTGAATTTCGCCGGATCGGGGTTCACGGGCTTCGGCGGCCCGTGGTAATCCGGCCCGACCCCGTGGCATCCGGCCAGCAGCGCCAGACCCGCCAACGCGGCGGCCGGGCGCAACGGGCGGCGGGAGCGGGGGAAGAGGGGAAGGCGCAACGAGCGGAAGAAGGATTTCATCGTTCCCCGGTTCATTGCTGGTTTTTATCCCTGGGCGGCGCGGGCTGGTTCTTGGTGACGTGGTCGCCGCGGTCGCTGCGGCTGGAGAGGTCCACTACCGGCTCGCACGACAGGCCCGGTACGACGAGGTCCTCGAAGCCCTTGATGCTTCCGGGGCTGTCGTCGTGGTCGAAGATGATCTTGACCGGCACGCGCTGGACGATCTTCGTGAAGTTGCCCGTGGCGTTGTCCGGCGGCAGGAGTGAATACGTCGCCCCCGAACCGTTCTGGACCGACTCCACCCGACCCGTGAACGGATGACCCGGGAACATGTCCACGGGGATCTTGACGGCCTGCCCCACGCGGATGTGCTCCAACTGCGTTTCCTTGTAGTTGGCCAGCACCCACACGTCGTTGGGGGTAATCGACATGATCGCCTGACCCGCCGAGAGTTGCTGGCCGGTTTCGACCGTGCGGCGGCTCACGCGTCCGTCCACGGGCGAGAGCACCCAACAGTAGGAAAGCTGGAGCTTGGCGTTGTCCACGTTGCTCTTGGCCACGTCCACGGCGGCCCTGGCGGCTTCGAGGTCGGCGGCACGGCTCTCGCGCGTGGCCTGGGCAGCCTTGACGTTGGCTTCCGCCGCCTCGGTGCTGGCCTTGCTGGCGTCGAAGGCGGCTTTGCTGGCGTCGAGGCTGCTCTTGGTCGTGTCCACGTCCGCCTGCGCGACAGCGCGCGCGTCCTTGGTGGAAAGCGCGCTGTTGCGCCCATAGTTGACCCCGGCCACCCGGTAATTTGCCCCGGCCTGATCGACCCCGGCCTGGGCCTGCGTCACCTGCGCCTTGGCCTGGAGGATGGCGGCTTCAGCCTGGGAGAATGATCCCTGCGCCTGGAGCACCTGCGCCTGGCTTTGCTCCAGGTTGGCTTGGGCGCGCTCCAGGGAGACCTCGTAATCCCTGGGATCGATCTTGACGAGCAGATCACCCTGTTTGACCGCCTGGTTGTCGTCCACCCAGCGTTCCAGCACCAAGCCGTTTATCCGCGGGCTGACCATATGGGTGTGGCCGGTGGTGTAGGCGTCGTCGGTGCTGACGTGAGCTTTCTCGTAACGATACAGGCTGATGCTCACGATAACGAGCAACGCCACGACCGCCAGGATGACGATGAGGCCCAGCACCGAGGTAATGAACCGCTTGAACTTGCCCGGCTTTTTGTCCTTGTCTTCGTCTTCCTTCTTGTCCTTGTCGCCACCCTCTTTCTTATCCTTGTCGCCACCCTCACCTTCCTTCTTTTCCTGACCCCCGCCCTGGCCCTGCTTTTCGGTCAGGAAGTTGCTCTTTTCGAGCGCGGCGGCGATCCGGTCGAGCGTCGGCCGCAAGGAATCGGGAACCGGCGGCGCGGCAGGCCGGGACGGGTTGTTTTCGGGATGGTCGTCGCTGCTGGTGCTCATGTTTGTTCAAGCCGTCGGGCGGCTTCGTTCTCCACGTCCCGGGGGAGCGGGAATGATAAGCATTCCAGCCAAGTTGTCCAATACGCTCGAAACCCGCGGGTAGACGGAAAAATCGTCTGCAGTGGGGCCGAAGGCGGGCGGACGTTAGCGCACACCGGCGGTTTCGCGCTCGATGCCGCTGCCGGGTTGTCCGGCGGGGTCCGCGGACGGCGGGCCGCCGGTGACGGGCGGCGCGACCGGCACGGGCGGGCGGCGGCCGATGTTGCCGCCGTCATCATCGTCGTCCGGCGCGGAACCGTCTGTCTGCGAAGGCGGGATGTACGGGTCAGCAAGGTGATCGACCGCGAGAAAATACGCCTTGGCGTGGCGCGCGAAGAGGATATTCACGATGGGCACTGGCAACGCCACGGCAAAGAGCGTGGCGAAGAGCGACCAGTCGCTGTGCCAGATCTCCAAATAGACGAAGATCGCCGTGCCGAACATCGCCGCGACGATGTAGCCGATGGCCCAATGCGCCATGAGGAAGTACCCGGGTTCGCGCTCGTAGGGGTAACCGCAACGCGGGCAGCCGTCGAGCGGCGTGAACCAGTCGTGCAAGCTGCGGGTGCGGTGCAACGGCAGAAAAACCGGCCGTGTGCCGCACACCGGGCACTTCAACCACGTCGCCCGCCACAGGTAATTGCAAAGCTGGCGCAGAAACGAGGGCTTGTTCCCGGGAGGCGGCGCGGCGGGGTCAACGGAATCGGCGGGTTCCGGGCTCATGGGCAGGTCAGAGGTCGAGCGTCTCGCCAACCCCCATCAGGACGAGGTCCTTGCCGGCAGCGGAGAACTTCCGCCGGGCCTCCTCGTGGTCGATGCGGATGGGCGGGAACGTGTCGTAATGCAGCCCGAGGACGCGGTCGCAACGCACGAAGGCAGCGGCCCGGACGGCGTCGTCGATGCCCATGGTAAAGTTGTCGCCGATGCACAGCGCGGCGAACCGCAGCCGGGTGGCCTCGCCGATGAGCTGCATGTCCATCGTCAGCGCGGTGTCGCCGCTGTGGTAGAAGTTGCCGTCCTCGCTCTCGACGACGAACCCGCCCGGGTTGCCGCCCGGCGTGCCGTCGGGCAGGCGGCTGCTGTGGACGGCGTTGACGTACTTGACGCGTCCGAACGGAAAGCGGAAGCCGCCGCCGTGGTTCAGGGCGTGCACCTGCGAAACGCCCTGCTGCTTGAGCCAGTCACCGACCTCGAAGTTGGCGATCACCGTCGCGCCGGTGCGGCCTGCGATATCAACGGCATCATCGATGTGATCGAAGTGCCCGTGGGTGACGAGGATATAGTCCGCACGGATCGCCGCCACGTCCACATGCTTCGCAAGCTCATTCTGGCGAATGAACGGGTCGAAAAGAAGAGTTTTCCCGGCAACGACGGCGGCAAAGCAGGAGTGTCCATACGAGGTGATTTGCATCCCAGAAACCAATCGCGCGGCGCGCGGGAAGCGGTTCCCCCTCGTCCGGCCGATTTCCAGCGGGGTCAGGGCCGGGGCGCTTCTGCGGAGAGGACCGTGACGGGCCGGGGCGCGGGTGCCGGGGTTTCCGGTGGCGGGGGCGGCAGCCGGGTGGTCGCCACCACGCGCCCCGGGCCTCCCGGGCGTGGGGATGCCCGGGGCGCGGGGGATGTTAGGGCGGTCGGTTGGATGGATGGTTTCGCCGCGTGGACGGCGGCGCGGGGCCGGGCGGTCTTCTCGTAAGGAGCCAACGGGATGGATATTTTGCGCCCGACGGGCAGCGGATCGTCCACGCCGGGATTGGCGGCGCGGATCGCTTCCGCGCGCACCTTGTACTGCCAGCACAGGCGCGGGATCGTGTCGCCCGCGCGGACCCGGTGCATGGCCACGCTCGCCTCGGCCGGTGCGCCGAGCAGGATCATCCAGCCCGGCAACCACCACAGCGCGGCGAACGCCAGCGGCAGCCAGATGCGCCAGCGGCGCAGGAACCTCGGGCGGCGATGTGGCGCGGGCATGGGCGACCGTTCAGGCGTCGGCCGGTTGCGCCGCGCCGCCGAGGAGGTCGAGCGCGGGCCCGGTGACGCGGCAGATGCGCCAGTCATCGAGCACGCGCGCGCCGAGTTTCTGGTAGAAGCCGATGGCATCCTCGTTCCAGTCGAGCACGGCCCATTCCAGCCGTCCGCAGCCGCGGGCGAGCGCCAGCGCGCCGAGGCGTGCGAGCAGGGTCCGGCCCAGGCCGCGCCCGCGGAACTCCGGGCGCACGAACAGGTCTTCCAGATAAATGCCGGGCTTGGCCAGGAACGTGGAAAAGTTCTGGAAGAACAGCGCGAATCCGGCCGGGGCGCGCGTCGTGCGGTCGAAGGCCAGGATGACCTCCGCCGCCGGGCGCGTGCCGAAAAGGTGTTGTTCGAGGAGGGATTCGTCGGCGGTGACCTCGTGCGCGAGGCGCTCGAACCCGGCGAGTTCGCGGATGAGCGCCAGGATGAGCGGCACGTCGCCGGGCGCGGCGGGTCGGAGGTCGAAATCAGTGGTGAGGGAAGCGGGGGTCACGGTATCAAAGGAAGCAAGTGCTACTGATTGGCATAGACGTTTTGGGGCGTGCTGACAACCTCGGAGAAAGGAGAGCACAGGGCCGACACGTCAAAATTTTGCCTTCTTGACAAGCATCTTTCATTTCTTCCTGGTGCATCAGTTCGGATCCGCGTAACCTTCAGATATCAGCGTAGAGCATCCGCCCACGAAAAGGTGCCATTCATGCCTGTCCCTTTTTCTTTCTTTCCCCTAATGAATCCTGAGACGAATGAGTTATTTTACGGTCTAGACTATAAGTTCATTCTGCAATCTGCGATTGGCAAATGAAAGTTCGTTGTATACGCATACTTGATTCAACTGGAAATTCGGTGGATAAATCTTCGTGGCTTACCATTGGTAAGATTTATTCGGTTCTCTCAATCTCTTTCAATAATAGATCAACACCAACTCTGCGATTGATAGGCGATGGACAAAATGGCGTAGCGATTTTTCGATGGGACGAGTTTGAGCTTATGAGTTCTGCGATTCCACAGACGTGGATCATATTCCAAGATGCTAATTTTAGCATCCACTTGACACCGGAATCGTGGACGCAGCCAAGCTTGTGGGCACGTTATTACGATGGTGATGCTGATGCCGTTCTCATCTTTAGAAAAGAGGTGATAAGAATTATTGATTCTGAATGAATAGAACAGGCATTAAAGGCACTAAGCTAGGTTTTGTTCACAAGTGATTACGTGAGCGGGATGGAGATCAAGGCAGCCAGGATGCCACCCAAAAACATGTGGGCGAGTTTGTCGTAGCGGGTGGCCACGGCTCGGAAGTGTTTGAGGCGATTGGAGGAGAAAGGGTGGAGGAGGAAGGGGACAGGCGTGAATGGCACTAAGATAAGGGCGATTTAGGAGTTTTCGCCTTCGCCCGATTGCGGCGTGGCAGGCGACCCATTTCGTACCTTGGCCGGGTCAGCAGTTGGTAAGTTTTTACCTCGTCGCTTCTTGGCGCGCGGCTCGTTGCGCCCGGGCCGTTCTGGCACCGGATCCCCGGCGATGAGGGCCAGCATCTGCGCGATGTGTTTTTGCTGCTGGCGCGGGGTCTGGCCTGCCGCCGCGATCAGCCCCAACCAGTGTCGCAAGATGTCGAGCATGCCCTTAAAACTCAGACGGGCCAGCGGCACGTGGTGGCCGTGGGCGGCCCGCTGCATGAGCGAGCGCACTAGATTGTAGGCGATCTGGTGCAAGAGCACCTCGCGTTCGATCAACTCGGGCGTTTTGCAGCGCAACACGTCCAGGCTCAGGGTGGTCTTGATCTGCGCGAAGTGGCCTTCCACCTGCCAGCGTTGGCCGTATAACTCCCGCAACACGTCGGCGGGATAAGCCACCGGGTCGAGCAAGGTCGTGACCAGCACCACGCTCTGCGTGCGAAAGCCCGGGGCCGTGACCCGCAGCCGGATCAGGCGCAAAGGCAGGCTCGCGGGCAGGGCGGCGAACTCAGCTGCACTCCAGGACTCCGTGCGCCGGGCGGGCTTGGACCAGACCACCAACCGGTCGTCGGGCCCTAGGGCGCGTCCCCGGCAAAAATCCACCGGACGCTTCTGGTGCAGGCGCACCACGCTGTCCACGCCGTGTTGGGTGCGCAGCACGGCCAAGGCGGCGTGGGAGCAAAAGGCCCGGTCGGCCAGCACGATGTCGCCCACGCGCAGCTTCTCCCACAGGCGGCGAAAGAGCGTGCTCTCGTGCGCGTGCAGGTTGGCGCTCTGGGAAGCGAGCAGCGCCCAGTTCTCCAAGGAGAAGAAAGGGCAAGAAAGGGCAAGGGGACAGGCATCTTTTTCTGCTTGGCTCGGTCGATGCGAAATCCAAGTCTGTGAATGAAGCCAAGGAGCGAGGGAAAAGATTGCGGAAGGCCCAGTAGCACCCGTCGAGGCCAAGATTGTTTGTCTGACAAAACCATCACGGCTGCTGATTTCCGGCGGAAGACCTTACCGCCCCCAGCTCGAGCCAATCAAAAGTGTCCCGTGGGACCGCCTCCTTTTTGCCCGTTTGACGCAACGAGTTTCCCTGACCGATAGTCGCCGTGCCATGCTTTCCACTTCTCTGCTGTCGTCCGTGCGTCTTCATCCCGGCCGGTGGCTGGCGGCGGCCTTTCTCCTGTTCATGAGCCTCGCCGTTCCCGCCCGCGCCGCCGATCCCGCCGCAGCGGACAAGTCCCTGGACGATTTCCTCGCGCAGGAATGGAACGACACGCTGGAGCAGCATCCCACCTGGGCGTCCAGCCTCGGCGACCACCGCTTCAACGACCGGTGGCCCGACGAGTCGCTCGAAGCCATCGAGGCGCGCCACGTCCACGCGCAAAAGGCGCTGGCGACCCTCCAGGGTATCGACCGTGCGGGCTTGTCCGCCGCCAACCAGCTCAACTACGACCTGTACCTGCGCAATCTCCAGACGGACATCGAGGGGTATCGCTTCCGCTTCTTCCTCTGTCCGCTCAGCCAGCAGGGCGGGGTGCAGGATGCGGACAGCACCATTGTTTCCCTGCGCTTTACCACCCGCAAGGATTACGAGGACTGGCTCGCGCGGCTGCAGAAATTGCCTGCCTACATCGACCAGACCACCGCGTTGATGCGCGAGGGGATGAAGGAGAAAATCCTCTTGCCCAAGGTGGTGATGAGCCGCATCCCGGCGCAGATCGCCAAGCAGATCGTGGACAAGCCGGAGGACAGCCCGTTCTACAAGCCTTTCCAGACGCTGCCCCCAAACCTATCGCCGCAGGAGGCGCGGACCCTGCGCGACCATGCCCGGGAGGTGATCGGTTCCGGGGTGATCCCGGCGTACCGGCAGTTCGCGGAGTTTTTCGACAAGGAATACCTGCCCGCGTGCTACGACGGCGTCGGCGTGTGGCAGATGCCCGACGGCGCGGAAGCCTACGCCTACTTCGCGCGCCAGCACACCACCACCAACCTGACACCCGAGCAAATCCACCAGATCGGTCTGGACGAGGTCGCGCGCATCCACGGCGAGATGGAAGTGCTGAAAAACCAGGTTGGTTTCAAGGGCGGCCTGCCGGAGTTCTTCCAGTTCCTGCGCACGGACCCGCAGTTCTTTTACAAGACGCGCGAGGAACTCTGGGACGCGTACAAGGTGCAGGCGAAGACGACCGACCCGCTTTTGCCCAAGCTCTTCAAGATGCTGCCGCGCAATTCCTACGGGGTGGAACCGATCCCGGCGGCCATCGCGCCCGACACGTACACGGCGTTTTACCGGCCGGGCTCGCTGGAGGCGGGACGCGCGGGCATGTTCTGTGTCAACCTGTACAAGCCCGAGACGCGGCCCAAGTGGGAGATGACCGCGCTGGCGTTGCACGAGTCCGTGCCAGGTCACCACCTGCAAATCTCGCTGGCGCAGGAACAGGGCACACTGCCGAATTTCCGGCGGCACGGCTTCGACGACTACACGGCGTTCGTCGAGGGCTGGGCGCTGTACGCGGAATTCCTGGGCGAGGAGATGGGCGAATACGACACGCCGTACAAGAAATTTGGCGAACTGACCTACGAGATGTGGCGCGCCGTGCGGCTCGTGGTGGACACGGGCAT
>CAXTVY010000004.1:0-5389 GCA_964247665.1 uncultured Chthoniobacterales bacterium
GGCCGCAACCCGGGCGCATCCATTTCGCTGGCCACCGCATGACCCCGCACGGTCTGTTGCCATTCACGGACGAGCAACGTCCGCCACGCGGAAAGTCCGGGCGCTCCGAGGATGTTCGCGTAGGTTCGCGCCGCGTTGTTGAAGATGCCCAGCCCGCCTTCCAACTCGTAGTGGAGCAGCCTCGCGGCGAGCGCCGCCTGGTCAGGCTTGCTCTTGCGGCAGGCGTCGAGATGCAGGTGTTGAAGCTGGTCGTAGACCCGGTTTAACAATCCATCGCCGGTGTCAACCCGGTCGCTCGCGGCGTCCAACTCGACGAGCACGGATTCCGTCAGTGCAATCACCTCCTCGTGCCAACTCGCGCGCAGCAGGTCTTTCAACGGCGCAATGGCTTCCTCGATCCCCTGCGCGTAATCGGCCATCGCGTGGAAATCGACGTAACCAGAGGGTCGAACCGCTTCCTGGAGCAGTTGCTGGTAAGCGGCAAAATCCGGCCGGAGTTCCGCGGGGGCGGGGTGGCGGCGGGTGGATCGTTCGCGGGTGATGCCGATGGTTTCGAGCAACAACCGGCGGCGTAAGATCTCGTCGTAGTCGGTTGCTTCGAGCAAGAGAGCCACCAGACGGACAGGGTCCAGGGTTTTCAGGTGGACGGCCAGGCGCTGGCGTTCTCTCCCACGCCGCGCCTCGGCCTGTTTGGTGGCCGGCGGCTTTGCGTGTGTCGGTTCCGCCGGGGCCGGGGCTTCGGCGTGCTCGGAATGGGAGAGCCAGGCCAGGCCGACCGCCACGCAGTGCTTGCAGAATTTGTCAGCCTTGCCAGCCTCGCAGTTACACCGGAAACACAGCTCGCCCTGCCGTCTCCAGAGTTTGACGCGGTAGGTGGAATCGCCCGTTACGCGGGCGCTCACGCGCTGGGCGGCGGCGCGCACCTGCCGCACCCGGCCGAGTGCGAAGCACTGCTCGCCGCTGTCAAAAAGGTGTTCCCCCGCAAGCTGCCGGAGCAGCGTGCGATTGAGGAAATCTTGGGGAGCGGCAGGCATGGCGGCAGGGCGGGGGGAACATCTAACGGAAAACTGCGGCCGGTTCAACCCACGGGCCGCGAGGGTTGACGCTCGGGCCCAACCCCCGCATAGTGCCGGGCCGCCGATGCCCGACCCCAAACTTACCCGCAACTTCTGCATCATCGCCCACATCGACCACGGGAAGACCACGCTTTCCGACCGGCTCCTGGAGCGCACAGGCACGATCCACCTGCGGGAAAAGCAAGACCAGCTCCTCGACTCGATGGACCTGGAGCGGGAGCGGGGGATCACGATCAAAGCGCATCCCGTGGCGATGCGCTACACCGCCAAGAACGGCATCGAATACCGGCTCAACCTTCTGGACACTCCGGGGCACGTCGATTTTGCCTACGAGGTTTCGCGCAGTCTCGCCGCGTGCGAAGGCGCACTGCTGATCGTGGACGCCGCGCAGGGCGTCGAGGCGCAGACGGTGGCGAACGTGCATCTGGCGATGAAACAGGGGCTGACCATCATCCCCGTCATCAACAAGATCGACCTGCCCAACGCCGACCTGCCTTCCGTGCGGCGGCAGTTGGAGGAGATCCTGGCCATCCCGGCGGAAGAAGCCCTGGAGGCGAGCGCCAAGGCGGGCATCGGGATCGACGAAATTCTGGAAGCGGTCGTGGCCCGCGTCCCACCGCCGCGCCTCCTCGGCGAGCCCGGGGACCGGACGGTGCGCGGCCTCGTCTTTGACTCCGTGTTCGACATCTACCGTGGCGTGGTGAGCTACGTGCGGTTGTTCAGCGGGCGGGTGACGCCGGGCACGCCGATCAAGATGCTGAGCACGAACAAGCAGTATGACGTGAAGGAGGTTGGGGTGTTCACGCCGAAGATGTTCGCCGTGGATGCCTTGGAGGACGGCGACGTGGGTTACGTGATCGCCAACATCAAGTCCACCGCCGAGATCAAGATCGGCGACACGCTGACGGACGCCCGCTTTCCGACGAAGGAACCGTTGCCCGGCTTCCAGGAGATCCATCCGATGGTCTTTAGCGGAATCTATCCGATCAACACGGCGGACTTCGAGCACCTGAAGGCAGCTTTGGGCAAGCTCCAACTCAACGACGCCGCCTTCGTGTTCCAGCCGGAAAGCTCGGTCGCACTCGGCTTCGGTTTCCGTTGCGGGTTCCTGGGGCTGCTCCACATGGAGATCATCCAGGAGCGGCTGCGGCGCGAGTACGACATGGATATTATCGCCACGTACCCGAGTGTCATCTTCGAAATTCTCAAGAGCAACGGCGAGAAGCTGGAAGTCGATAACCCGACCCATCTACCTGACCCGAGCACGATTGGTGAAATCCGCGAGCCGGTGGTCAAGGCGTTCCTGATGTGCCCGAACGAGAACATCGGCGACATCATGCAGCTCATCATGGACAAACGTGGCGAGGTCGAGCACACCGAGACCATCGACACCCGCCGGGTCATGCTGACCACCCGGCTGCCGCTCAACGAAATCCTGGTGGACTTTAACGACAAGCTCAAGAGCATCACCCGCGGCTACGGGTCCATGGACTACGAGTACGACGGCTACCGCGCGGCGAACTTGGTCAAGCTCGATATCCTGGTCAACGGCGAACCCGTGGATGCTTTTTCAAGCATTGTCCACCGCGACAAGGCCGAGGCCCGGGGGCGGCTGCTAGCGGCGAAGCTCAAGGAGGTAATTCCCACGCAGCTCTATCAGGTGACAATCCAGGGGGCCATCGGCGGGAAGATCGTGGCGCGCGAGAACGTCAGCGCCATGCGCAAGGATGTGACGGCCAAATGCTACGGTGGCGACATCACCCGCAAGCGCAAGCTCCTGGAGAAGCAGAAGGAAGGCAAGAAGCGCATGAAGAGTATCGGCAAGGTGAACATCCCCCAGGAAGCGTTCATCCAGGTGCTCAAAGCAGGCTGAGTTCCGGCTGGCCAGCCTCCGCGGCCGATCCCGCATTCCATTGTTTGTATGTTCAAATCACTTTTCCGCCCCGCGTACCTCAAGGAGGCCGACCTCCTCGCCGTCAACGCCCGCAAGCTCCTGCATCGTCGGCGCGACCTCCTCAAGCCCGAGCAGCACGCGAGTTATGCCGCACAGATCGCCGAATTAGAGACCGTCACGCGCAACGGCACGGGGGCAGGCCGCAAGGAGGTGGAAGACGCGATGCACAAGCTCGACAAGAGCTTCGGCACGCTTTACCCGCACGACGATGCCGCCGGGTGGCGGGAGAACTGCGAGGTTTTGCTGGTCGCTTTCGTGCTGGCCATCGCCATCCGGTCCTACTTCCTGCAACCGTTCAAAATCCCGACCGGCTCGATGGAACCGACCCTCAACGGCATCATCGGGACCCCGACCCCCCCGGATCAGGCAGCCCCGGGAATCGTCACGCAGGCGTTTCAGAGCGTCTGGCTAGGCCGCTTCTACGTGGACGCTGTTTCTGAAGTAAATGATCAGATCGTGGGGCTTGAAGCTCAGAAGCATCTTTTCATGGATTACACCCGGATTGTTTGCGCGAGCGGGCGCAGCTACTCCGTCCACGCCGCGCCGGACACCTTGATGCATCCGAGGGGGCAGGATGGTTTTGGCCTCTACCAGGGCAAGTCCCTGCAAGCGGGTGAACCCATCGTCCATGGCTACGTGGACACGGGCGACCAGGTCTTCGTGGATAAGTTCACGTACAATTTTCGCCTCCCGCACCGGGGCGACGTGTTCGTTTTCGATACGACGCATATTCCCGTTTCCCGGCGCGCGGAGATGGATGACCGCATCCATTCGGAATACTACATCAAACGTCTGGCGGGCACGCCCGGCGACACTTTGCGCATCGATTATCCGCGGCTTTTCATCAACGGTCCGCTGGCAGACCACCCGGGCTTCGCGCGGGTGATGAGCGCGCAGAACGGCTATCACGGCTACTCGAACATGCCGAACTTCGATTTCAAGTTTCTCCGCACGCCCAAGGATACCTTCACGGTGCCCGCGAACAGCTACTTCGCGTTGGGTGACAACAGCTTCAACAGCTCCGACAGCCGCGTTTGGGGGCGGGTGCCTGCCGAGAACGTGGTGGGCAGGGGGCTGTTCGTGTACTGGCCCTTCACGCGGCATTGGGGCGTGATCCGTTGAGCCTGTGGGATTTCGAGCTGCGCTGATTTTCACCGTCGGCGGCAGAAAAGGCTCGTTCGGGGGCACCCCTGCCCGCTATGAACTGGCCCGATGAATCCGGGGCTTTCGCGCATCCTGCTCCTCTCCGGTGGGGTGGCGGCGGGATACGCCGTCGTCATGGCCAGTCAGCCGACGCGCGCGAGCTTCCGCGACGGCTGGAGATGTGTCGCCCGCTATAAGCGGTTGTGCGCGATTCCCTTCCTTTTCGCTGGCTGCCACGCCGCGTTCGCGCTCTGGGTGCGGTTCGACGAGGCGCGCACCATCCCCGGGGCACCTTCCGTGCTGCAACCGTGGACCGGCTGGCAACCGGCAGGGTGGCGGGACGTGCTGGCTGCCTCCTGGCTGCCGGCCGCGGAAAGCACGGCCTCCATCTTCAACTGCGCCGTGACCACGTTCCCGCTGTCCGCGCTCTGGGGGCTGCTGTTTCTCTGCAATTGGCGCGGCTACCAGGGCTTGGCCGGGCGCGGGCTGCGCCACCGTTTCGGGCTTCTCGCCGGTAGCGCCGCCCAGGCCGGTCTCGCGGCGTGCGCGCTGGCTGCGTGCGCCAAACCCGTGCTGTTCGGCAAATTTCCGTGGCTGAGCACGCTGGCCGACGAGCGCACGCTGCTCCAGGTCGGGGAGGGGATCAACTGGCTGAGCTTCCTGTTTGAATACCTCATCGGGGTCGGCGTGCAGATTTACCTGCTCCTGCTCGCGTTCGCGTGGATTCGCGGCCTGACCTTCGACTTCGAACGGCTCCGGCGCTTCACCCTGCGCCGATGGGTGCTGGTTTCCAAGTGGGCAGGGGTCTTGTTGCTCATCAGCAGCATGGGGATCAACCTGCCGCTGATGCTGGCGAACGTTGCCACCCCACGTGGACCCGGGACCATCAATCCCTCGCAGATCGTGGCGTTTACCCGGTGGCTCCTAGCCGTCGGCCTGATCGTTTTTTGCTCCGTGCAGATTTTCCTGGTCTTCCACAACGAACGCCTCTGGCGTGCGTTCCGCGACCATTTCCGGCTCGTCCGGCGCTTTGGCTGGCACCTGGGTTGGTTTGTGGCCGTGGCGGTCATCCACTTCCTGGCGTTGGCGGTTTCGAATACGCTGTTGCCGCCGGCCCTGGGTGATTGGACGTGGCCCGCCATCTGTTGGAAAATTCTCTTCTATCCGCTGCTCTGGTCGGTGTTGAGTGGTTGGCTGCTGGCGTCGTGGGTCTGCC
>CAXTVY010000004.1:5399-8952 GCA_964247665.1 uncultured Chthoniobacterales bacterium
CGAATCACCGGAGACGGCGGACCTCGTCAGGTATTGATAAATTTCCGCGCTGCATCCGGCCCCATGAGTAATCCCCGCCCGCCGTCCGTCTCCCTCCCACCGCCTGACCCGCTCCAGTCATGGCACCCGGACCATGCCACGGTGGGTGATTATTCCGGCCGCTCGAACCTCGCCCTCGCGTTCTTGTCCCTACCGAAGCAAAAGCGTGCGGACATGGATGTCTTCTACACCTTTTGCCGGTTGGTTGACGACATTGCCGACAGTGACACGCTGCCGCCCGACGATAAGTTGGCCTTGCTCTCGGCGTGGCGAAAAGCGGTTGAGCCTGCCGCCAATGGCGGTGGACCAGCGCACTGTCTGGTGGATCGCGTACATGCACTGATCGCCCGGTACGGCCTGCCGCCGGAGCACTTCCAGGAGATCATCACCGGCGTCGAGATGGACGTTTACGCGCGGCAATATCCGACCTTCGAGCAACTGCGCACCTACTGCTACCGGGTGGCCAGCGTGGTGGGCTTGGTGAGCATCGAAATTTTTGGTTATACGGACCCCGGCACCAGGGCGTATGCGGTGGACCTGGGGCTCGCCCTGCAAATGACGAACATCATCCGGGATGTCGCCGTCGATCTGGACAACGGTGGGCGGATCTACCTGCCCCTGGAAGACCTGGAGCGCTTCGGCTACCTCCCCGCTGACCTGCGGGCACGGACCTACGACCAGCGCTTCCGCGCCCTCATGGCGTTCGAGGCACAACGCGCCCAGGGTTTTTACGATGCCGCCGTGAAGCATCTCACCGCGCGGGACCGCCGGTCGATGGTCGCGGCGGAAACGATGCGCGCCATCTACTGGAAGCTGCTGCGCAACATGAAGCGTGACCGGTTCCGCGTCTTCGAGCGCAAGTACCGGCTGAACAAAGCGCAAAAGCTCTGGAGCCTGCTTCTGACCACCTTGCAGGTCCGGTTCGGATGAGCCTGTTCGGGCATTTGCCCCCACGTGGTTTTCCCGCGCGCCTCGGTTGACGGAAGCCACAGGGCGGGGGATTTTATCCCCTTATGCAAAAGCGCCTTCCCTTTTCTCCGGTGGCTGCCGCTCTGCTGGCGGCTCTCGCCTTGCCGCTCACTTCGTGCGATACCCCGACCGGCCAGGGAGCGGGCATCGGTGCCGCCAGCGGGGCGATCATCGGTGGCCTTGCTACGAATCGCGTTGGGGGGGCGGCGCTCGGGGCGGCGGCCGGTGCCGTGGCGGGTGGCCTGGTGGGCGCCGTGATCCAGCAGTCCGACGCCGAGGCTTACGGCCCACAACCGCGTGGCGGCTACCCGACGGCGACCCTGACGGGCAGACGAGGATTTGTGCAGAGTCCTTACTCTCCATTCTACGAGATCGATGTGCAGGGTGCTCCTCATGGCGCGTTGGTGCGCGATCCGAGCTGCAACCGGCTCTTCGTCAATCCTTAAAGCGTCTCCGGTTAGCAAGGGTGTGGCCGTGGGCAAAGCCTGCTCCTGCCCACACGTGTTCCGCACTGCATGATCTGGAGAGATTTCGTCGTGGTGGGCTACGTGGTCTCCTGGGCGATGATCCCGGTTGTCCTCCGCGCGAACAAGCCGCCTGTCTCCACCCTGAACTGGATCTGGGTGATGTTTTTGTTCCCCTGGCTGGGACCCATTGCCTACTTCCTCTTCGGGAGTGACCATCTCGCGCGCAAGCACCTCAACAAGCGGGAGGAACTCGACGCCGTGGCCCGGCCCAGGGAGCACCGTCTCGAACTGCTGCCGGCCGTCCGCGCTTTGCTTGCGACCTTGCCAGCTTCCGAGCAAGCGGCCATCGGGCTGTTGTCTTCCTTCAACGAAGCGGTCGTTTCCGCTGCCCAGGAAGTCGAATTGCTCGTCGATGCACAGACTTTTTATCCCTCGCTCCTGAGCGCCATTGCCGGGGCGCGCCACCACGTCCACGCGGAGTTTTACATCCTGCGGAATGACCGCTACGGAACTGCTTTCCGCGACGCGCTTGCCGAAGCCGCCCGGCGGGGCGTCGAAGTCCGGCTGCTCTGCGACCAGATGGGGAGTTTTGGACTGGGCGACGTTTTCTTCGATTCGCTCGTGGCGGCGGGGGGAGAAATCGCTCGCTTCCGGACGGTGCACCCGTTGCAAAATCGCTGGGTCTTCAACTTACGCAATCACCGTAAAATCCAGATCATCGATGGAGAGACCGCCTTTGTCGGTGGGATGAACATGGGCCGCGAGTACATGGGTGAAGACCCAACGCTCGGTGCGTGGCGGGACGTGCAGATCCGGATCCATGGACAGGCTGCCACCACGGTTCAGCGGACCTTTGTGGACGACTGGTTCTACGCCACGGACAAGAAGCTCACCGACGACGCTTATTTTCCGGTCAGTTCTCTGGAGGCGAGGATTCCTGTCCAGATCCTCTCCGATGGTCCGGACAACGATGCCGACCCCATCCAGATGTCAATTGTCGCCCAGCTTAACGATGCCAGGCGCAATGCCTGGCTGACCGCTGGTTATTTTGTTCCCAACGAGCCGCTCCTGACCGCCATGAAGCTGTGCGCGGGCCGCGGGGTGGACCTGCGGTTGCTTGTCTCCGCCACCACCGACCATCCGTATCTCGTGCAGGTCGGCCGCAGCTATTACGAAGAATTGCTCGAATACGGGGTCAAGATTTACGAGTACGGCGCGGGCGTAAACCATGCGAAAGTCGCCACTTTCGATGGCCGGTGGATGATGGTCGGTTCCGCGAACTTCGACGTGCGTTCCATGCGGCTGAACTTCGAGCTGAACGCCGTGGTGGATGATCCCGCCTCCACGCAGCGGCTCGAAGCCGTGTTGCGCGAGGATTACGAACAACGGTCCAAGCGCATTGAGCTGTCGGAGTTTCGCCTGCGGCCCTACAAGCAACGCTGCCTGGAGAGCCTTTTCCGGCCGCTGGCGCCGCTGCTCTGACGGGTTCAGGGCCGCGCCATCTTTGCCAGCAAGGCATCGACACGATCTTTGGTGTCGGGGTCCATGCGGACCAGCTCCGGCCATTGCCGGTGGTAGCCCTCGCCCGCGAGCTTGCGCGTTGCGTCGAAACCCATGTGGCTGCCGATGTTCGGCACGGTCGGGGCGTGGTCCAAGGAGTCACAGGGACTCTTGATGAACGTGCTGTCGCGCTGGGGGTCAGTGTTCGCACACAACCGGAAAAGCACCTCGCTGGTGTTGTGCACGTCGCAGTCCTCGTCCACCACGACGATGTATTTGCTGAACATCATCTGCCCCATCCCCCAGAGACCGTGCATGATCTTGTACGCCTGGTAGGGGTACTGCTTGCGGATGCTGACGAAGACGAGGTTGTGGAAAACGCCCTCGGCTGGCAGCGTCAGGTCGACGATTTCCGGGAAATTCATGCGGAAGACGGGCAGGAAGACCCGCACGCTGGCATCGCCCATGTAATAATCTTCCATGGGCGGCACGCCGACAATCGTGGCAGGGTAGATCGCGTCCTGGCGGTGCGTGATCGCCGTCAGGTGGAACACGGGATAATCGTCCACCGGTGTGTA
>CAXTVY010000004.1:8962-12283 GCA_964247665.1 uncultured Chthoniobacterales bacterium
AGGCCGGGTTTCCCCGGGTTGCACGTAGCCCTCCAGCACGAAGTCCACGTCGGCAGGCACTTCCAGGTCGATCGTCTCGCACTTCACCAGTGGGACCGCCTTTTTGCGCACGAAGCCCGCGAACAGGATCTCGTCCAGGCCGTCCGGCAGGGGGGCGGTGGCGGCAAAGGTGTAAGCCGGATCTCCGCCCAGACAAACTGCCACGGGCATCCGCTCGCCGCGCTCGTAGTACCGGCGGCCATGCCGCGCGCCGACTTTGTGCACCTGCCAGTGCATCCCCGTGGTGCGGCCGTCGTAAACCTGCATCCGGTACATGCCGAGGTTGCGTTCCCCGGTGTCCGGGTCGCGGGTGTAGACGTTGGGCAGCGTGACGAAGCGTCCGCCGTCCTGCGGCCAGCACTTGAGCACGGGCAAGTCCCGGAGCGAAAATCCGGCGGCTGAGGGATCGTCCGATCCGTCGAACCGGACGACGACTTCCTTGCAAGGGCCGGTTTTGACCCGCTTCGGCCGGGCGTGCAGCAGGTCCACCCCCTGTTTGAGCAACTCCCAACCCTGGCGCAGATCGGTTGGCGGTTTTGCCTTCAGGATGAGCTGCATCTGGTGCGCGAGATCATCGACGGAATCGAGGCCAAGCGCGATGGCCATCCGCCGCTCGGAACCCATGGTGTTGATCGCCAGCGGGAACGCCGACCGCACGCCATCGACGGTCGGATGTTCGAACAGGAGCGCTTGGCCACCCCCAGGCGATTTCATCTCCCGGTCCGCGATTTCCGTGATCTCCAACTCCGTGGCCACCGGCTGCGAGATGCGCCGCAACTCGCCCGCGCGGTCGAGCTTGGCCACAAATTCCGAGAAAGAGGCGTGCGACAAGGGCGGAGAGGAAAAAGGGTGATTGTGGTGCCATCGTAGCACCCCGGCAGAAAGCCCTGAAATTTAATGTGGCGCGTGGACCGGGTCAACCGGGCACATGCGCCGATCCTCCGGTTCTTTCTTAAGGCAACGGCGGCAATTCGCCGTACCACGTCTGGAAGCTGTCGAGCTTTCCATCCACGAACGCGGCACGGCGGACATAGCTGTCCGTGTACTGCACTCGCGGCTGGTACAGCAGCCAGCCCTCGTAGCCGCTGCCGCCGAAGCCGTACCCCGGGCTGGAGAGCAACGGTGTTCCCGGAGGCGTGAGACTGTTGCCGGGCTGCCACTGGTCATACGAGCCAATCGGCGCATGGATGGTGAGTTGATGCCGGTAGGTCCAGATTTCCGTCCCCGCTCTCTTTTCCTTGCCATCCCCGGCGGGACCAGTGTCGTGTTTCTGGTCCGGGCTGCCCCAGGCGATCAGGACGGCCTCGCGGTCGAGTCCGACCCGCACCCGGCCGTGCAACACGAGCTGCCGGTCGCCGGGTGAGAGCCGCCCAAAGGCAACCGCGTTTTCCCGGGCCCGTCTGGCGGGCGTGACACATCCCGCCACCCCGGATAAGGCGAGCGCCAGCAGGCAAACGGTCGAGAGAATTCGTGACATGGAGCGAGGTCCGCGCAAGCTAGCAAAAAACTCGAAAGAGTGTCAACGGGAGGGTGATGGCATTCCAGGGCCTTCGCTTCCGCCGGTCTGCGCCCCGCGCTGCCCCCGGCGCAGGCGGCACCCGCGTTTGCAAACGCGGGTGCCGTCGCGTAAGTTTTAGCATCGTGGAAGACCTTTATGGGCACCTCATCAGCTACCTGCGCGTTTCCATTACGGACCGTTGCAATGAGCGGTGTCTTTATTGCATGCCGCAGGAGTTGCAGGAATGGCTTCCCCGCCATGAAATCCTGAGCTACGAGGAAATGACGCGGATCGTGCGCGTCGCCGCGTCCCTGGGGGTGACCAAGCTGCGAGTGACCGGTGGGGAGCCGCTGACCCGGCGCGGCGTGCTGGAGTTCTTCCAGCAACTGCAGGGTATCCCGGGCATCGACGATGTGGGCGTTTCGACCAACGGTTCACTGCTTGGTAAAAAGGTGTCCGACCATGGAAATCGAACCATGGCCGAATGCTTGCGCGCTCACGGCGTGCGCACGGTCAACGTGTCGCTGGATACCCTGGACCGGGCTGAATACGCGCGGGTGACCGGCAGAGATTACCTGCCTTTGACGCTGGCGGGCATCGCCGCCGCCCGGGCGGCCGGCTTCGAGTGCAACGAGATCAAGCTCAACAGCGTGTTGATGCGCGGGAGCAGCGAGGAGCAGATGGTGCCGCTCATCGAATATGCGGGTGCGAACGACCTCGTCCTGCGGTTCATCGAGTTGATGCCGGTCAGCACGACGGACGTACTGAGCGACGACAACTTTTATCCCATCGCCACGGCCCGGCGGCGCATCGAGGAGCATTTCGGTGCTCTGATACCCACCCCGGGCTTCCGCACCAACGGACCCGCGAGCTACTACCAGTTGCCTGGCACCGACCAAAAAATCGGGTTCATCGGGGCGATGACGAACCTGCACTTCTGTGAGAATTGCAACAAGCTGCGTCTGACCTGCGAGGGGAAACTACGCCCGTGCCTGGGCAGCTACCTGGAGTTTGACATTCGCGAGCCCCTGCGCGCCGGGGCTTCTGACGAAGAACTGCGCCAGTTCTTCGTGGACGTGGTCGCGCGCAAGCCTAAGCAGCATGATTTTCGGGACAACTACCAGCCCAACCGCCGCATGGTAGCCATTGGCGGTTGAGCACACCCAAGTTTTTGCCGGTATGCACAGTTCCCCGGAGACCCCCAGCAGCCTGCGGCTGACCCACATCTCGGAAGATGGCCGCGCGCGGATGGTTGATGTTTCGGACAAGCCGGAGCAAACGCGGCTCGCCACGGCCGAGGGGTGCATTTTTCTCCAACAAGAAACCCTGGCGCTGATCGAAGGCAACGGCATCGCCAAGGGTAACGTGCTGGCAACTGCCCAACTCGCAGGCATCCAGGCCGCCAAGCGCACGAGCGAACTGATCCCGCTTTGCCATACTCTGCTGCTCCAGCACGTTGACATCCGCTTCGACCTGCGGCCGGATGGCATCGGCATCCGGTGCGATGTACGCACGGTCGGGCGGACCGGCGCGGAGATGGAAGCGCTTACGGGAGTAAGCGTTGCCGCCCTGACCATTTACGACATGTGCAAGGCGGTTGATAAGGTCATGCGCATCGGCGAGATCGTCCTCGTCGCCAAAACGAAGCGGCCGGCTTGATATGTCAGCGATCATCGTGACCGGCATCATTACCGTTTCGGACCGTGCCGCCGCCGGGGAATACGAAGATCTGGGCGGCCCGGCCCTCCGCGACCTCGACGATGATCCCGTCGCGGACGACGACG
>CAXTVY010000004.1:12293-18641 GCA_964247665.1 uncultured Chthoniobacterales bacterium
GCCCGGCCCTCCGCGCGGAGGCGGTCCGGCGCGGTTGGAGCGTGGCCGCCGAGGCCGTCGTGCCGGACGACGTGGCGCGCATCCAGGCGGCCATCCGCGCTTTCGGAGAACAGGATTGCGGACTGATTCTGACGACCGGCGGCACCGGAATCGCCGCGCGTGACGTGACCCCGGAGGCCATCCGCGGTCTGATGCGCGTCGAGCTGCCCGGTTTCGGGGAAGCGATGCGCGCGGGTTCCTTGCAGCACACCCCCAACGCCATCCTTTCCCGTGCCTTGGCCGCGGTGGTGGACCGCTCGCTGGTCATCGCTTTACCGGGCAAGCCGGCCGGGGCGGTGGAATGCCTGGGGTTCGTGGTGGGAGCCATCGAGCACGGGGTCAAGCTCGCCAGGCGCGTGCCGACTTCGTGTTGATTCGTGTGGACGGCGCGGTGAATCGGCGTTAGAGACCACTCGAATTATGGAAGACTTCCTGCATCAAATTCTCTCGCATCCCTTCACCTGGGGGCTGGCCGTTGGGTTCGTGTTCGTCTTGTTGACGTGGCTGGCTGGGATTGCCAAACGCGGTGAATTGCGCCGCGAGGTCCGCCGCCTGCGCGAGCACCTCCACACGCAGATGGACATCACCTCGCGGGGCAATTCGACGATGCGCACCGAGCTGGAAACGCTCAAGACCCAGAACGAGAACCTGCGTGTTGCCGTCAAGGAATGGCAGCAGAAGCCCGGCCGGCCGGAAATGCGGATGCTCTCGGTCTACGACCGGGCCATCCGCATCCTCAACCAGAACGCGCCCGGGTTTTCACCCGTTTGGGAAAAGGCGGTCAAGGAGGCTGAGGAAGAGATCGTGGCAGCCGACAGCGGAATGAGCGCGATGCTCCGCCGCGCGTTCCGCCCGCTGGCTGCCCTCGGCAATGGCACGAAACCGGACAAACCGACCGGGTCGTTCGATGAAACGAACCACAACCCATCCGTCGCGGAATAACCGCGGCACCACCGGATCAGCGCGGGAGATTGGGCGGGGCGGTGATCGAGTCGTCCGGCTCGGCGGGCGGAGCCTTCTTGCCGGGCTTGCCTTCGGGCTGTCCCAGGACACTGAAGGAGGCACCCATGGATTTGATGTTCGCCTCGGTCAGGCCTGACGGAATGAAAATGATTCCGTCCCGGATGATCTTATCGATCAGGATAGACATGATCGGTCGTCCGTTGACCAGCAAGACCAGTAGCGAACCCCGTTTTTCGCTGCTGATGGCCTCCAGGGTGGCCTCCCCGTGGCGGTCCAGCTTGAGCACGGCTGAATAGCTGCCATCGGATGCGCGGTACGGATAAAAACTGACGATGTCCTTCTCGCTGATCATCGGAATTTTTTCGACGGTGATCTCCTGCGGCGGATTGCCGACTTTGACCTTGGCTGCGAAGGTTGGATCGTAACCTGCCTCTTGGGCATGGAAGCGAATCGCGATGGTAGGATCGCGCTTTTTGCTGCCCGACGCATCGGCGGGCGTGACGAACGCGGCGACACTGGCGAGGGCGGCAAGTAAAGCCAACGCGACAACAAAATGGCGGGAGAACGGGGAGAACATGCTCCCAAGTGTTTAAGGGACCCGTTAAAATTTGCAACTTCGGGGGCAATCTTTTAGTCATGCGTGATATGAACCGGCGTCATCCCTCCTTTGTCTTGCCCCTTTTAGCCGCTGGCGGCCTGTGCCTGGGTCTGGCAGGCTGCGCCTACCTGCCGTTCCACCACAAGGAACGCCCCGCGGAGGCGGAGCTGGCCGCCGGGGGCCGGAAGCCAAGCAGCCAAGGACTTCTGCTGGACATGAAGTTTACCCCAGACCCGCTGAAGCTCGCCGAGGCGCGCCAGCTCGATGTGATCCTCACGTTGCGCAACGTTTCCAAGAAGGTCGTGACGATGAAGTTTCCGACCACGCAGATCATCGAAATCCTGCTGCGCGATCCGAACACGGGACAGATCGTCAGCCAGTGGAGCAGCGAGCGTACGTTCACTTCCGATTCCCGCCTGGTCATCATCGACCCCGGGGAGAGACTCGAATACAACGAGCCCATCACCACGCGGGAACTGAAGGCGGGCAAGCCTTACACGTTGGAAGCATATCTCGTAGGTTTCGACAAGGAATTGCGCGTCACGAAAGCGGTCCTGCCGCAGCCTTGAAGAGATCGACTTTCAGCTCCGGCACCTTTTACTTCCGTGCAGCTCTTCAGCGACTACCACACGCATCCGCAAGCGCACCGGCTCCAGCGGTACACGCAGGAGCTTTTGCAACCCTGGGCGGATTCGGCGCGGGCCAAGGGTCTGCGTGACATCGCCTTCACCGACCACGACCGTTACCATGCAGGGGTGGACTTCGACGCGGTCGAGGAATTGCAATCCAACAATCCTGAGCTGCGTATCCGCGCCGGGATCGAACTGGACAATGATCCCGTCACCGGCCTCGCGGGCCGCCGGTGGGTGGAGGCGAATTGGGAGCGCCTCGATTTCGTGCTCGGTTCGGTGCACTACCTCTCGGCGGCCGAGATGTTCGATAGCGTGGGCCAAGAGCACCAGTTCGCGGGCCATCGAATCGACGAGTTGTACGCGGACTACTTCCGGCGGCTACGCGAGATGGCTGCCAGCGGCGTGATCGACTGCCTGTCGCACCTCGACCTCATCAAGATTCACGGCTTTCGTTCCGAGTCCCCGGTCCGTGACCTGATCGGTGAAACACTTGCCCTGATCAAGCAAAGAGGTCTCGCCATCGAGCTTTCCACCGCCGGGTGGCGCAAGCCGGTCGGCGAACAATACCCTTCGGTGGAAATCATCCGGCTCGCCCAAGCGGCCGGAATTCCTTTCACGGTGGCCTCGGATGCCCACTCGCACGTGCAGCAGGCCGAGAACTACGACCGCCTTTCGAGCTTGATGCAGGAGTGTGGAATCAAGGAGGTCTGTGTTTACGAGAAGCACCGCCGACAGGTCGTGGCGCTGTAGCCCCAAGGGGGGTTGCCCGGTGGGTGTCAGCTCAAGGGGCGTACGTGGCGACGCGGCTTTTCCAGCCGGGCAGCCAGCGGGATTCATGACGCTCGGGGGGGGAACGATCCACCCGCGCCGAAAGCACGCGGGCCGCTGAACGGGAAAATTCGTGTGCCGCCCCGGGCCCAGGGCTGCTGTTCGGATCGTCCTGCATCCCGGCCAGGACCTGTAGCAATCCCCAGCCCTGGTCCTGGTATCGTTCCGTCGGCAGCACGCCCTCGCCTTTGAAGTTCACGTAGTCCACCAGGGCATACACGCCGTTGGGCGACGCTGCCACCCGGCCAAATTGCCGCTGGACACCGTCGCGCTCACCGACTGGCAGCGCCGCCAGCATCTTCGGCAGGGCCGCTTCGAGTCGGCGAGCACTGAATCTCGCCTGCAAGGAGACCGTGCTGGCGAGCAGGTCCCGCAGCTCCTTCATCTGCGCGCGGTCGCGGCTTTGCTCGAACTCCTCGCGCGATTTCCACGGGCAGGCGCGGGCAGCCTGCAACCAGGCGGGCAGCGCGACGCCATGCGCCTGTAAAAAAGCGGTCAACTCGGGGAAACTTTCCTCGAAGGGTCCGCGCTGGCCAGCCGGATACCAGATGTAGTGGCCTATTCCGAGGGACGCAAAATCTTCTCCGGCATTCCAGGAAGTCAGCCCGGAGACGGTGCCGCCGCACTCGTTCTTCCAAAGTTTCCTCCCGGCTGCGTCGGCCTGCGCCGAGGAAACTTCCAGCGACTGCGCGCGGCAAATTCCCGTTGCCAGGAACACGGCGACAAAGAAAGCAGCGACCGATCTGATAGTGGGGTGAAGCACGGAGGAGTGGGTTGCTTGGTGAAACCCGGCCCCTTGCGGGAGGAAACCGCGTTGTCAAACCGGACGGGAGACTTTACGGTTCCGCCAAGATGCAAGGAACAGAGAAAGTCGCGGTGATTGGTGCCAGCGGTTACGCGGGTGAGGAACTCATCGACCGGTTGCTGCGGCATCCCGGGGTCGAGATAGCTTCTCTTACCTCGCGGCAACACGCCGGGCGTCGTCTGGAAGACGTTTACCCGCGGCTGCGCGGCGCGCGGACCGCCGCGGGGCGGACAATCCCAGCGTTCATCACACCTGACGCCGCTGCCATCGTCGGGGCGGGAGCAAAGTTCGCTTTTCTCGCTCTGCCGCACGGATTGGCGAGCGAGTTTGCGCTGCCGCTGCTGGCAGCGGGCCTGCGCGTCATTGATCTGAGCGCCGACTTCCGCCTGCATGACGCTGCTGTTCACCGCGATTTTTATGGGCACGATCATCCCGCGCCAACATTGCTCTCCGAAGCGGTCTACGGCTTGCCGGAATTGCCCGGACGCCGCGCGCAGATCGCTTCCGCGCGCCTCGTCGCCGCGCCGGGCTGCTATCCCACCAGCATCCTGCTGCCGCTCGTGCCTCTGCTGAGGGCTGGCTTGCTGGACCCCGCGCAAATTCTCGTGTCCAGCATGAGCGGCGTGAGCGGAGCCGGGCGCAAAGCTGACGTGGACTTGCTCTTCGCGGAATGCAACGAGAACGCCAAAGCCTACGGTGCACCCAAGCACCGGCACCTTGCGGAGATCGAGCAGGAACTGAGCTGGGCGGCCGACAAACCGGTGGTCATCAGTTTTTGCCCGCACCTCATCCCGCTGACGCGCGGCATTCTCACCACGATCTACGCAACGCCGTCACCCGGCGCTGATCCGTGCTCTCCCGGGCGATGCTGGCAAGAGGCGTATGCCGCGGAGCCCTTCGTGCGGTTGCTCCCGGACGGCATGTTCCCAGAAATTCGTCATGTGGTCCGCACCAATCAGGTTGATCTTGCCTGGCGTCATGACCCGCGCACCAGCCGCTGGCTGCTGTTCAGCGCCGAGGACAACGTCGTGAAGGGAGCCGCCGGACAAGCGATCCAGTGCTTCAACCTGATGGCTGGCTGGCCCGAGGACACTGCTTTGTAAGACTTTTGCGAGGCCGCCTGCCGATGGGACCCAACGGTCCAAACTTTTAGAAATTTCGTCTCGCGCCCGCGACGGCTTTTTCCTACGCTGCCCTCCCGCGTGCCTGTTCCCGGGAAGCTCCCCGTCCAACGACCGCCCTTCCTCGTATCGATGGCTTCCGATGGACACTTTACCCCCGTGACCGGTGGCGTGACTGCCGCCGCCGGTTTTCTCGCCGGTGTAACCTGCTGCAGCGTCAAGCCGGACAACCTCAAGAAGCCTGACCTGGCTCTGCTGTGCTCGGAGGTCCCGGCCGTGGCGGCGGCGGTTTTCACCACGAACAAGATCAAGGCCGCCCCGGTCAAGGTGAGCGCGGCCCACCTTCGCACGGCCGACTTGCGCGCGGTGGTGCTCAACAGCGGCAACGCGAACGCCTGCACGGGGCTGGAGGGCATCGAACACGCCAAACGCATGGCACGCGCCGTGGGCTGGAACCTGGGCCTACGCGAGCGGCAGGTGCTCGTCTGCTCGACCGGCCGTATCGGTGTGCCGCTGCCGATTGACCGCATCGAAGCGGGTGTGGCCAAGGCGTGCGCCGCGCTCGGTTCGGGCAACGGAAAGGCCGCCGCCCGCGCCATCATGACCTCGGACACCTTTCCCAAGGAGTTCGCGGTCTCGGCGACGACGGCCGATGGCCGCAAATACACTCTGGGCGGCATGGCCAAGGGGGCGGGGATGATCAACCCCAACATGGCGACGATGCTCTGCGTCCTGACGACCGACGCGCCGTGCGAGAAGAAGGAATTGCAGCGGGCGCTTTCCGTGGCGGTGGAGCAAAGCTTCAACCGCATCACCGTGGACGGCGACATGAGCACCAATGACACCGTCATCCTGTTGGCCAACGGCCGGTGCGGGGGCCGGTGGCTGACGCCGGGTACGGCGGATTTCGACGGCTTCCAGACCGCCTTGAACCATGTGACCCGCAATCTCGCGCGCATGATCGTCGAAGACGGGGAGGGGGCCAGCCGCTTTGTGGAGGTGCATGTCAGCGGCGCGGCCACGTTCGCGGATGCACGCAAGGTGGCGGAGGCCGTCGCCAACTCCTCGCTCGTCAAATGCGCGTGGCACGGCGGCGATCCGAACTGGGGCCGCATCGTGGACGCGGTCGGCTACAGTTCCGCCGCCGTGCGCGAGGAAATGATCGACGTGTATTACAACGGCCTGATCGCCGTGAAGGCTGGTGTCGGCAGCAAGACCCCGGTCTCGAAGCTGGCCGAGGTCGTGCGAGACGATAACGACCAGATTCGACTTCGCCAGCAACTGGTCGATCCGCTGCTTGGCACGGTCCACAAAGATCACGTCCCCGGTGGCCAGGGCCTCGTCGATCAGCAGGATGTCCGG
>CAXTVY010000004.1:18651-41513 GCA_964247665.1 uncultured Chthoniobacterales bacterium
GTGCACATCCATCTGGGGCTCGGTGCGGCCGAATATCTCGTTTACACGACAGACCTGACGCCCGAGTATGTGCGCCTGAACAAAGGAGAATAGAAGGCTTGGGAGCCGAGAGGTAACGGCATCCCACCGCCACCGCCACCGGCCGACAAAACATTCTGTGGAACCGGCTTGCTTCCGGGGCACTTTGCATCTTCCATCTCGTCCGTTCCGAGCGCTGTAGCCAGCCGACTCGGCCATTGCGCACCATGAGCCAAGCATCCGAAGCCGCCCGCGTAGAAGCCCTCATCGAGGCGCTGCCCTTCATCCAGTCCTTCCGCGGGCAGACGTTCGTGATCAAGTACGGCGGCAGCGCCATGGAGGACGATCATCTCGTCGAACGCACCCTCCGGGACGTGGTGTTCCTGGAAGCGGTTGGCATCAACCCGGTGATCGTGCACGGGGGAGGCAAGGCGATCACGAGCCGCCTGCGCGAGGCTGGCATCAAGACGAAGTTCGTCAACGGGCTACGGGTGACGGACCCTGCGAGCATGGCCGTCGTGGAAGCGACCCTGGATGGAGTGATCAACCCGATGATCTCCGGGAAGATCAAAGAATTTGGCGGCCGGGCGGTCAGCATCTCAGGCCGTACCATCCTGCGGGCGAGGAAAGTTCCACCGCAGGCCAGCGCCAAGGGGCTAGCGGTCGATCTCGGTCTGGTGGGAGACATCGACGGTGTGACGATCACCGCCGTCAAAGCCGCGATTGAAGCGGAAACGGTGCCGGTGATCTCCCCATTGGGAATGGATGGAACCAGCACCGTTTTGAATATCAACGCGGATGTGGCGGCTGGCGCCATCGCCGCGGAACTCGGCGCTTCCAAGCTGATCTACATCAGCGATGTCCGCGGCATCATGCGTGATCCCAACCAGGCAGATTCTTTGATTCCCTCCGTGAACCACGATTTGATCGGGCGTCTGATCAAGGACGAAATCATCGAAGGCGGGATGATTCCCAAGGTGGAAAGCGCGGTCGCGGCGCTCGCGCGGGGCGTGGGGAAAGCCCACCTCATTGACGGCCGGGTGGCCCACGCACTCTTGCAGGAAATATTCACCAGTTCGGGCATTGGCACGGAGATCATTCCGTGAGGTGGGCCTTCCCATTACCGGTGTTTCTTGAGTGACGCGGTTAACAGGTTGTCGGATGGTGCTAGGCGGCCCCGCGCTGGCGGGCACTTCTGGCAATCGCCAGCCGCGCCTTGTCCGTTTTGTTCCTCACCCCCATGAAAACCCTCTTTCTCACCAACGAATTCCCGCCGCAGATCTATGGCGGTGCCGGTGTCCACGTCGATTATCTTAGTCGTGAGTTAGCCAAGCTGATGGAAGTGGAGGTCCGCGCCTTCGGCGAGCAGCGGCTTGACCTGCCGAACCTCCACGCGCAGGGATTCCCCAAGGACACATCGGGATACACCTGCCCGCCGCCTCTGCGCTCCCCGTTGTCAGCCGCCAGCCGGTGCGTCGATTTCAACACCACAGGGATCGACGCCGACGTGGTCCACTGCCACACCTGGTACACCCATCTGGGCGGCATCATCGCTAAATTAAATTATGGCCTGCCGCTCGTGCTGACGGTTCATTCGCTCGAACCATTGCGCCCCTGGAAACGCGAGCAGCTCGGCGGCGGCTATGAGTTTTCGTGCTGGGTGGAACGCACGGCCATGGAAATGGCGGATGCCGTTGTGGCGGTTTCCCGGGAGACGAAGGAGGATGTGCTCCGGCTCTACGACGTGGACGAACGCAAGATCCACATCATCTACAACGGCATCGACCCCGAGGAATATCGCCCCACCGCCTCCCGCGCGACCCTGAGCGAGCAGGGGATCGACCCGAAAACGCCGTTCGTGCTGTTCGTGGGCCGGATTGCCCGGCAAAAAGGTATCGTCCACCTCGTCAATGCGATCAAATACTTCGATCCCGGTTTTCAGGTGGTGCTCTGCGCCGGAGCCCCGGACACCGCGGAGATTGCCGCCGAGATGAAGGCAGCGGTGGAGGCTGCCCAGCGGGAGCGGACGGGGGTGATCTGGATCGAGCAAATGCTCGATAAAGCGAAGGTGATCGAGTTGTACGCGCACGCCGCCATCTTTTGTTGTCCGTCGATTTACGAGCCGTTTGGAATCATCAACCTGGAGGCCATGGCCTGCGAAACGGCGGTGGTAGCCAGCGCGGTGGGCGGCATCAAGGAAGTCGTCGTCGATGGCGAAACGGGATTTCTTGTCCCGCTAGAGCAGATGCAGGCGAGCCCCTACGAGCCGGTGCATCCAGACCGTTTCGCGCGGGATCTGGCGGCGCGCATCAACCAGCTCATGGCGCAGCCCGACCTGCGGGCGCGGTTCGGGCGTGCCGGACGCCAGCGGGCGGCGGATCGTTTCAGTTGGGCGGCCATTGCAAAGCAGACCCTCCAGCTTTATGAATCGTTGACCGCGTCGGCGCCGCGTTGAGCGATGTCGGTCACAATGCTTCTCGCCGCCGCCGCGGGCCGCCGCTCCAAGCCTTCCATCTTCACCTTTCTGCGCTGTGTTTGTTGATCATGTACGCATCTTTGCCAAAGCTGGCGACGGGGGCCCGGGCTCGAGCAGCTTCCGGCGCGAAGCTTTTGTCCCTCGCGGCGGCCCGGACGGTGGGGACGGTGGCAACGGCGGCAGCGTGATCCTGCGCGCGGACATCCATACGGACTCTCTCGTCACCCTGTTCTACGATCCGCATCTCCGCGCGACGGACGGTGGGCGTGGCCGGAACAAGAAGATGCACGGCAAAACGTCGCCGAACCGGGTCATCGCGGTGCCGGTCGGGACGCTGGTTTTCCGCCTGCCGGCTTGCGAGACGGACCCACGCCGTTCCGACGATGCTGGCGACAGTGGCCGGGCGGCGGAGAGACCGTTGATGGCGGACTCGTTTCAGACGGGGGACCTGGAATGCGTGGCGGACCTGACGGCGGCCAACCAGGAGCACCTTCTTTGCGAGGGCGGCAAGGGGGGGCGCGGCAACGTGCACTTCAAGAGCTCACGCAACCAGGCCCCCACGCGCTCGGACTCGGGCAAGCCGGGAGAGGAGGGGTACTTCTACCTCGAACTCCGCAAAATTGCCGACGCAGGTTTGGTCGGATATCCAAACGCCGGGAAATCGACGCTCTTGAGCCAACTGTCGGAGGCGAACCCGAAGGTAGCTGCTTATCCGTTCACCACCTTGCAACCGATGGTTGGAGTGATCGAATTTCCAGCCACGTATGAGCGGGCGACCCTGGCAGATATCCCAGGTCTCATCGACGGCGCGCACCGGAACGTCGGCCTCGGACACGAGTTTTTGCGCCACATCATGCGTTGCCGGTTGCTGCTGTTCGTCTTGGACATGGCAGGTAGCGAGGGACGCAACCCGCTGGAAGACCTTGGAAATTTACGGAAAGAGCTTTCCCTCTACAATCCCATCCTGGGCGAACGACCATGGCTGATCGTGGCCAATAAGATGGATCTTCCCAGTGCGGACGAGAACCTCGAAATTCTGCGGCAGCGCTTCCCAAAGATCACAGTCATTCCGGTTTCCGCATCCATGGGAGAGGGAATCATCGGCCTGCGTGACGAGCTGAAAAACCGTTTGCTGACAGCAGAAACTGTAAGCTGATGGCTTCGGATCTACGTTTGATGATCATCGCCGCCAAGTCGGTGGGATCTGGCAGGAGGCTGTTGCCAAACCGTTCAGGAGTGATTCGAGCGAGAGTTCCACGACATTTTGGATCGGCTTCCAGGTGATGCTGGAGTGCTGCGCTCTCACCAAGTGGAGCGCGACGATGCCGTGCAAACAACTCCAGAGAGTTTGGGCGATCAGATCAACATCGCGGTATTCCGGTTTGAAGCAGCCTGCCGCCATCGCCTTAAAGATGGCCTGACGCAGATGTTCATACGGGCTCATCACCTTTTCGGCGGGCACTGACACGATTTCTTTCGGCTCCGGGGCAATTGCTTGAGCCGATTTCAAGTTCTTCCCGGACTTGGCCTCACGTACCGCCTCCTTCCTCCGGGCGAGTTCCCGCATGAAGAGCACGCGGTAGTGTTGCGGGTGTTGCAGGCCAAAATCCACGTAGGAAACCGCGACTTTTCTCAAGCGTTCCATGGCGTCGGGTGTCTGCCCGGAACGCAGGAGTGATTGGCCAAAAACAAGGAACTCGGCTTCGCAGAGTTCCTGTACCAACGCATCCTTGTGCGCGAAGTGCGAGTAGATCGCCGTGGCGGAAAACTCGATTTTCTCCGCCACGCGCCGCAGGGTGACTGCCTCTTCGCCCCCTTCCGAGAACAGCTGGCGTGCAGCATCCAATATCCTATATCTAAGCTCCTTACGCTCTCGCTCCCGCCTTGCAGAATGATTTGAGAAATTCATAATAAAAAATTTAACTGCGTTATTTATATTAACACTTAACAATTTTTGCACACTGTTTTATAAATATGACTTACAGCAACCTCCATGTGGTGAATTTTTCCATCGGCCGGCTCCTAGACACAGCTATGGTCTTTGTTCTTCGGTGTGCCATCCCCATGACTCCCAAAACAAAACATCGGCTGGACATTTTACTCGTCGAGCGAGGCTTGTTCGATTCGCGGCAGAAGGCGCAACGGGCAATTCTGGCTGGTGAGATCTTCGTGAGCGGCCAACGGATCGACAAGCCCGGCACGGCGGTTCCCGCCGACGTTGAGATCCAGGCTAAGTTGAAGGATCGCTACGTCGGCCGCGGTGCCTACAAACTGGAGGCGGCCTTGAAGCAATTCGAACTGGACCCGCGAGGATGGGTTTGCCTGGATGTGGGTGCGTCCACCGGCGGTTTCACCGATTGCCTTCTCCAGCACGGTGCGGCAAAAGTCTACGCTTACGACGTTGGACACGGACAACTCGACTGGCGTATCCGGAGCGATCCGCGCGTCGTGGTGCGGGAAAAACTCAACGCGAGGCATCTTACCGCGGCCGACCTGCCGGAACCCACGCAGCTGGGCGTCATCGACGTTTCGTTCATCTCGCTCACACTCGTCCTCGAAGCCGTCACGACTGCGCTGGCAGCCAGCCTCGTCGTAGCGGCACCGGGTGGGGGAGTCATCGTGGCTCTGATCAAGCCCCAGTTCGAGCTTGCACGGGGTGATGTCGGTCGCGGCGGAGTTGTCCGCGAGCCCGAGCTGCACACCAGAGCCGTGGCAAAGATCCAGGCGTTCGTCGCAAGCTGCCTGCCGCAATGGCGCTGGACGGGCGTGATCGATTCGCCCATTCTCGGAACGGAAGGGAACAAAGAGTTTCTGGTATGCCTCAAAAAATGATCGGCCTAGTGTCGCATCCCCGGAAAAAAGGGGTGGCCGCGCTGTCCATCGCGTTGCGCGACGAGTTTGCCAAACACCAGGTTTTGTTGAAGCTGGACCAGGGCACGGCCAGCCTGCTCAGGGAACCCGCGGGTAGCAGCATCGCGGAGTTGGCGGAAACTTGCGAAGTACTGGTCGTTTTAGGCGGTGACGGCACGATCCTGAGCACAGCCCACGCTTTGGCTAATCAGAGTTGTCCGCTTTTCGGGATCAATCTGGGAACGTTTGGGTTCCTGACGTGCATGGGACCCGCCGATTACCGACAGGCGGTAAATTGTATCGTGGCAGGCACCTATAAATTGAGCCACCGGTCGATGCTCCACGTAGAAGTTGTACGTCAAGGCAACGTGATTGACCAGCATCTCGGGCTGAATGATGCCGTCATCAGCCGCGGCGCGTTGTCGCGTCTGATCCGTTTGGAAACCAAGGTGAATGGAGCATTGCTCACGCAGTATTATGCTGATGGATTAATCGTGGCAACTCCCACGGGCTCAACTGCTTATTCTTTGTCGGCTGGTGGTCCGCTGCTGACGCCCGACTCAGAAGCATTTGCCGTCACGCCGATCTGTCCGCACACACTCACAAATCGATCCGTGATTGTCGGCGACAAATCCGAGATCGAGGTACGACTCTGCAATCAGTTAGACGAAATTTACCTGACCGTTGACGGTCAACAGGCAATCGCGATGAAGGCACACGACTCTGTACGCATCCGCCGGGCGGCGCAGACTTTGCCGCTGGCGATGCTGCCAGATCTTCCATTCTTCGAGTTGGCTCGCCGCAAGCTGAAGTGGAGCGGCAACAGCCTTTGAATTCTGTCGGTCGGTGCTAACGACCAAAAACTTTTGATACGTACCAAAAATTTATATTACATTTATTGTATGATGTTTTATTTATCTCCTTCTTGCGTATGGTCTTTCCTAACTGGGAATAACTTGTGAACGTGAGGGTTGCGCGATTGTCGACATCTACCAAAGTTCATACTTTCTTACGTCGCCGTTTGTGCTTGAACGCGCGGCGGCACCTGCATATGCCCAAGCAACCAGATCTCGGCTAGCCTAAAGATCGGGCAAGATCGGGCAGTTACCGGATGCTTGGCTTGCCCGACGTTCGGGTGTTCGACTCCGAACCTGCGCGCGAATCATAAGCGTTAATCGCGCGCCGTGCTCCCCGGACGCCCGCGGCGATTGCCACACCACTTGTTTTTCACTCACAATCGACCGATAATATCGGACTTTTTATGTTCAATTGGATCCTCAAACAAATTCTCGGCTCGAAGAATCAGCGCGAGCTGAAGCGAATGATGCCCATCGTTCGCCGGATCAACGAACTCGACGAGGAATTTACTTCTCTTTCCGATGAAGCACTGCGCGCCAAAACCAAAGCGTGGCAAGAGCGTTTGGCGCCCGTGGATGACTTTCAAGAACGTGAGCGCATCCTCAACGAGATTCTTCCCGACGCTTTTGCGGTGGTGAAAAACGCGGCGCGGCGTTTGTGCGGCAAGACGTGGATGGCGTGCGACCAGCCCGTGACGTGGAACATGATCCATTTCGACGTGCAGTTGATTGGAGGCATGGTGCTGCATTCCGGCCGGATTGCCGAAATGGCGACCGGCGAAGGCAAAACACTCGTTGCCACCCTCCCCCTTTATCTCAACGCCTTGACCGGACGCGGGGCACATCTGGTGACCGTCAACGATTATCTGGCGCGCCGCGATGCCGAATGGATGGGCGAACTTTACCGCTTCCTGGGCTTAACCTGCGGCTGCGTGCAGCATGACCAGTCGCCCGAGGTGCGCCGCGAGCAGTATCATTGTGACATTACCTACGGCATCAACAGTGAGCTGGGGTTTGACTATTTGCGCGACAACGGGATGGCCACGACACGTGAGCAGCAGGTTCAACGGGGCTACGTGTTCGCCATCGTCGACGAGGTCGATTCCATCCTGATCGATGAGGCCCGCACGCCGCTCATCATCGCGGGTCCAGCCACGGTTTCCACCCATCAGTACGACAAGTTCAAACCCGGCATCGAGCAATTGGTGCGCAAGCAGTCCATGCTGTGCAGCCGTCTGGTCAACGAAGCCAAGAACCTGCTCGACGATGGTAAGACCGACGAGGCTGGCCTGTTGCTCTTCAAGGCAAAACTCGGCCAGCCGCGCAATAAATCCCTCCTGCGGCTGTTGGAAGACCCGGTAAACCGCAAGGCTCTGGACAAGTCGGAACTATCTTTTTATCAGGACACCCGCAAGGACGAGTTATTTGCTCTGAAGGAAGAGTTGTTCTTCACCATCGACGAGCGAGCGCAGGAATCCGACCTCTCCGAACAGGGCCGCGAGTTCCTTAACCCGGACGAGCCCGAGGCGTTCGTGCTCCCCGACCTGCTGACTTCGTTCGCGGAGATCGCCCTCCGCACCGATCTGTCCGATGCCGAGAAGGAGCAGGCGAAAACCAAGCTCCAGGCGCAGTGTGATACCCAGGCGGAGCGCATCCACAACATTTCCCAACTCCTGCGGGCCTATTGCCTGTTTGAAAAGGACGTGGAGTACGTGGTCGAAGACAACAAGGTTGTAATCGTCGATCAATACACTGGCCGCAAGATGCCGGGCCGCCGCTGGAGCGACGGGCTACACCAAGCCGTGGAAGCCAAGGAAGGCGTGCAAATCGATCGAGAGACGCAGACGCTCGCCACCATCACAATCCAGAACTATTTCCGCCTCTACCAGAAACTCTCCGGCATGACGGGAACCGCTGAAACCGAGGCGAACGAATTCCACGACATTTACAAGCTCGACGTGGTGGTGATCCCGAGCAACCGCGGCATCCACCGCACGGACAACAACGACCGTATCTACAAAACCCGGCGTGAGAAGTACAACGCCGTGGTGGCGGAGATCAAAGAGTGCCATGGGCGGGGTCAGCCGGTGCTTGTGGGCACGGCCAGCGTGGAAGCGTCCGAGTTGCTTAGCCGCATGCTCAAGCGTGAAAAAATCCCGCACAGTGTGCTCAACGCCAAATATCATCGGCAGGAGGCCGAGATTGTCATGCGTGCCGGACAGCACGGGGTCGTGACCATCTCGACGAACATGGCAGGACGCGGCACGGACATCAAATTGGGCGAGGGCGTGGAAACGCTTGGTGGCCTGATGGTTCTGGGCACCGAACGTCATTCCTCCCGCCGGATCGACCGCCAGTTGCGCGGCCGATGCGCCCGTCAAGGGGACCAAGGGGCTTCCCGCTTCTACGTCAGTTTCGAGGATGACCTGATGCGTAATTTCGGAGCGTCCGACCGTATGACCCGCATCATGGAAACTTTCGGGCTGGAAGACGGCCAGGAACTGGAACACTCGCTGTTGAACCGCAGCGTGGAGAACGCCCAGAAGCGGGTGGAACAACGCGACTACATGAGCCGCAAGCACACGTTGGAGTACGACGACGTGATGAACAAGCAACGTGAAGTCGTTTATGGATACCGGAACGAGACCATCGACTCCGAGGATACCCGGCACCTGATCGACGAGGTCGTCCACGAGGCGATTCCGGCGAAGGTGGTGGAATACCTCAAGGCTGATAGCGGGGAGGAGCCGAATTACTCCGGGCTGCTCGGCTGGGTGAACATGACGTTCCCGGTCGGCTTGACGGCGGAGAAGGCTGCGTTCGAGACACGCAATCAGGAAGCAAACGCCCAATTCCTGATCGAGAAGATCACGGAAGCCTACGACCGCAAGTGTAGTCATGAAGACCCGGAAGCTGTCCGTGGACTGGAGCGTTATATTGTCTTGAATGCCGTGGACCGCCTCTGGCAAGAACACCTTTTTGCGATGGATGCGCTCCGCGAGGGTATTCAACTCCAGCGCATCGGCCAGAAAGACCCGTTGGTCGAATACAAGAACGAGGCTTACGGCATGTTCGTCGAACTGATGGGCAGCATCAAACTGGAAGTTCTGCACAACCTTTTCCGAAGCACATCCAACCTGCAGGCGTTTGAAAAGTTCCTGGCAAGCCTCCCGATGACCCTCCTCCATGAGAGTGTCTCCAACCCGGGAGAAGGTGCCCGGCCCACGGCGCAGGCGATGGCACTCGAGCGCGAGCCGGCCCGGCCCGGCCCGAATGCTTCCATGCCCGAGGCGGAACCCGAGCCGCCGCGCTTGGAAATCCCCGCGCGCCGCGAGCTGCCGAAAGTGGGGCGCAATGAAGCGTGCCCTTGCGGAAGCGGCAAAAAGTTCAAGAATTGTTGTGGGCGTACACCTTGAGATGGCAACCGCGAGCTGATGGTCCGGGCGAGACGTGGCCGGATGCAGGCACCGTTAGCGTGCGGCGTCAACACGGTTCCGCCTTGCTATCAGGATTGATCTGGCCTAGTAGTAACCCAGATTGGGTGTTCCCATGGGTCTAGGTTGGCTGGTTCTTCATCATTGGATTGTGCTCCCGGAGTTGCTCGCAGTGTCTGCTGCGTTCGTCTTCTTCGTCGAGCGCAGCATCGTTGCGGGCTTGTCCGGCGTCTTGGCTAGGCGCCCGGGAGGCATCTTCCCGGCCGACCGAAAGTTTGTGTTCGGAGCACCTGATCTTTTCCGGCAAGGTCTTTCCACGTCCGCAACCTCCCACCGCATTCTGCGCGAGGATCGCTGCCCCCTGGAAGTTCACCGTTCCAAGAACGGGGCATCATCACCGATGCGCTTTGCTGACACCTCAGCGTTCAACCATCCATTCGTTTGTTCAAAACATGAAATCTCATCAAAGTTCACACTCGGCCCAAGGCTCGCGCCGTGGTTCCAGATACCGCGGCGAAGGTCGATCCGGGCGATCCTCCGATCAACGCCCAACCGGGAGCACCAAGACGGCTCCGCTCTCGCTCTGGCAGAAAATCGTTTCCATCTTTAAAGGCGGGTCCAAACCCGCTCCCGTTTCTGCCCGTAAAAGCGAGCCGGACTCCGCCGCCGCCAGCAGCCGTGGCAAATCTTCCGCTGGCAGCAGCCGGAACACACGCAAGCCAGAATCAGTCGAAGTAACGACGCCCCGGCTCTACGTGGGCAACCTGTCCTTCGACGCGACCGAGAGTGACCTTTCCGAGCTGTTCAATGGCGTGGGCCAAGTGGTCAACGTGGAGGTCGTGAGCCACAAGCACACGCAGCGCTCCAAAGGATTTGCGTTCGTGCAGATGCAGACGACCGACGAAGCCAAACGGGCCGTCGAGGAGCTGCACGACAAGGCTTTCATGGGTCGCCCGCTCGTGGTGAGCGGCGCCAAGAACGCGGATCAACAGGACGGCCGGAGTGAGCCGCGTTTCGCCGCCTGATCGTCTTTTCAAACGTATTTTCTACAACCCGGCCTCATCGTCATGGTGGGCCGGGTTTTCTGTTGTGATGCCCCCGCCGTTTTATCTCGTCGGTCCGACGGCGGTCGGTAAGACCTCGCTCGCGGTCGAAGTCGCCGCGCGTTGCGGAGCGGAAATCATCGGAGCGGATGCGTTTCAGGTTTACAGTGGTCTGGACCTGCTCACGGCAAAGCCGACAGTGGCTGAGCGCCAACGGGTGCCGCATCATCTGATCGGCGTCCTGCCTTTATCGGCCGGGTACAACGTGGCGCGGTACGTGGAGGACGCTCAACGCTGCCTGGGTGAAATCGCCGCCCGGGGACGGTCGGCGATCATCGTCGGCGGCAGCGGGTTGTACGTCCGGGCGCTCTCCCACGGATTGTCCGTGCTCCCCCCTGCCCACCCTGACTTGCGGGACGAATTGGAAAAATGTGACGAGGCAAGCCTGGTGGCCCGATTACAGCAACTGGACCCGGCTGCCCTGGAGGTAATCGACACCCGCAACAAACGCCGCCTCGTCCGTGCTATCGAAATCTGCGAAACCACCGGCAGACCTTTTTCAGCCTTTCGGGAACGATGGGAACAAGCAGCACCCGCGTCAGCCCGGAACGGCTATTTCCTCATCCGCGACCGGCAGGAGTTGCGTGCCCGCATCACGCGCCGGGTACAAGCAATGGTGCCAGCGGGCGTGCTTGAGGAAGTCCGGCAGGCGGGGCACCACCCATTTTCTACAACTTCCGCCAGAATTATCGGTCTCGCCGATCTGCACGCGCATCTACTTGACGGACAAGACCTTGCAACCTGCCTCCAGGCCATCGAAATCGCCACCCATCAATATGCGAAACGCCAGATGACCTGGTTCCGCGGCAAAAGCGACTTCACGCCATTGGATTTATCCACCCTGAGTGAGGAAGAAGTCATCGCACGTGCAGTGGCACGCATCCAGAGCGGATAACCGGCGCGCCGGGCCGCGGCAGGTGCCCCTCTAGCAGGAGCGTCATTGGCTTTTGGAGACCTTACCTTCGATGTGCTTCAAGTAGAGCGCCTTGTTGCCGATGTCGATCACCGCGCCGTTGTTGGCAAGAACATCGCCACCCAGGAGGCCCACGATGGGTCCTCCGGCCAGATTATCGTGGCGGCCACCGAACGCGGCCAAGGATTGCGAAGTGGTCGTCATGTGAACGCCGGTCGCCGTGTAGTCGCCAATCTGCAGGTGGTCGAGATCGACCAGACCGACCTGTTGGGCCTCCGTGCCGATTAGACCCCCACCGCGCACGGATAAGTCGTGCGACCCGATCTGTGCCGCTGCCAACAGGTGGCGATCCAGGTTGGTGAAAGGTGCGCCGGTATCGACGATGAGCCGGAACTTGTGCCCGTTGAGCACGCAAGGCACGGCAAAATGACTGCCGGTATCGATCATTGATATCCGCGTCCAGCCATGACGCATGAACGACGATGACAGGTTGAGTTTTCTAGCCGGATCAATGTCGAGGTAAAGCATGAGCCGCCCGCAGTCGATGATCGCGCCGTAATGCCGCAGGATGTTTTCTCCCAGCAAGCCGTCGTAGAACCGCCCCTTGCCTTCGAGCGAGGTCGTATCAAACAGGTAGTGCCGGGGGACCAGTGCAACCGGCACAGCCCCCAAGTTCGATCTGCCGACGCGAAAATCAGGAGCTTCCGCCAGCGGGATGTTGGTGCCGTTGAGCTGATAGGCACGCGGCAATCCTGACGGCAGTTTGTGGGCCGCGTTAAACAACAGCGAATGGTAGGTCCCGTCGCTGAGCGCGGTGTTGTTCGCGCCGGTATCGACCATCATCAAGCCTTTGATGTCGTTGACGGTGCTTGCCAAGCAGAGCCGGTTGTTGTGCCCCCTCCCCAGCCGGACGAGCTGATAACCAGGCAAGGGGCCTGCTGGCATCAGGTTGGGGTGGGCAGGAGGGACAATCTCGAAGATCTGCTCTGATGCGGTGGACGCCCGGTCGGCTTGCGACAGCGAATTGAGTTGGGCAACCTCGGAGGCAGACAATCGGCCGTTCGAGGGCGAGTTGGGTAAAGCCGAAGTGGGGAACCGGGAAGCGCCCGCGGAGGAGCGAGTAGACGCCGTGGAGGAGCGTGCGGCAGCCGCCAAAGAGGGATGTGCCACCGCTAGAAAGCAGGCGAGGACAGAGACCACGGCCACGCGCCGGAAACTCGGGTGTGGTCGGTATGAGGAGGGGCGGTGCTGAGCAAAGCCAAGGTTCATATTGGCGGCAAAAGCCACGGAAAAATGCCTGCACTCACTACCAAACGCAACCAGTGGAGAGCCGGGTGCAACCAAGTACCGACAAGATCGTCTGAGCAGGACTGGTAAATTCCTGGTCTGCAACCATTGGCAATGGCATTTTTCGGGGTTTTCCAAGTGCGCGGCTTGGCCTTACGTAGAAATTGCTTGAGCTCGGCAAAGCCGCTGGCGCACGGCTCGTTCTGGGGGACACCTGGATGAGCAGGTGCTCGCACCGGCCGGCGAGTGTGCGGCCGTGCCTTCGTTGCTTGTGTCTGCCCATCACTGAGCGCACTACCGGTTCACGCGCACCCAAGATCCGGAGATTTTACGCTTGCGACTGTCGAAGACCGCGAGGAAACTCCGACCACTAGGTTTGCCGCTTCGTCTGGGACTCTGAGTTGCAGCACGTTTTATGTACGCAACCGCAGTCACAAAGTGTAGCACGGACTGGACAGACTTTTCCGATCAATCTGCGCAAGTCGTACTCTTGCAATAGAAAAGAAAAATGCCAAGGTGGCGAAATTGGTAGACGCGCCAGACTTAGGATCTGGTTCCGCAAGGAGTAAGGGTTCGAGTCCCTTCCTTGGCAAAGCTCCGAACCGTGGGCTTCTTACAAGTTTGTAATGTTCCCGCAAGGCTACCGTCATCCTTGCCGGACATGTTGGGTCATGCAAAATGCCTTCCCTGCAGATCAACGCCGCCGATTAAAGCCCGCCGCCGTCTTTGCGGCCCTCGCTGGTGCCGCCGCCTTGGCGGGTGCCAGCACTTTCGCGCTGTCCAATCCGGACACCCCGGCAAAGCCGACCGATCAACCCGAGCTGAAAGTCGAGCACGCGCCGGTTGACCGCGCCCGCACGCCCGCAGGCAGTTTCGCTCCGATTGTCCAGAAAGTCGCCCCGAGCGTCGTCGAGGTATTCGTGACCTCCAAGGGCGAGCGTCAGGAGCTGTCCAATGACCAGATGGAAATGTTCCGCCACTTCTTCGGCCGGAACGGCAACAATGGACAGTTCGGTCAGGAAGGACCGGCCCAACGCCAGCACGGTCTCGGTTCGGGCGTCATCGTTTCTCCCGACGGTTATATTCTGACCAATAACCATGTCATCAAGGACGCGAGCGAAATCCTCGTTGCCCTCGCCGATGGACGGCAGCTCCCTGCCAAGGTCATCGGTGCCGACCCGAAGACCGATATTGCCCTAGTCAAAATCAAGGCCGACAAATTACCCGCGCTCACCTTCGCGGACAGCGCCGAGCTGGCGGTCGGCGATGTTGTCTTGGCGGTGGGCAATCCCTTCGGCATCGGGCAAACGGTCACCCAAGGCATTGTCAGCGCCAAGGACCGCGTTACCTCCGGTGACATGGACGAGGACTTCATCCAGACAGACGCGGCCATCAACCCGGGCAACTCCGGTGGCGCGCTGGTTGACACGGAGGGCCGCCTCGTCGGGATCAACTCGGCGATCCTTAGCCGCAGCGGCGGCAACCAGGGGATCGGGTTTGCTATTCCTTCCAATCTTTGCCAATGGGTAATGACAAGTTTGGTCAAGAATGGCCACGTTGAGCGCGGCTTTGCCGGCGTCAGCATCCAGAGCCTGACCCCTGCCCTCGCGCAAGAGTTCAAGCTCGACCGCATCAACGGCGCGTTGGTCGCCGATGTCGTTGCCGGCGGCCCGGCTGACAAGGCTGGGTTTAAGAGCGGCGACGTGATCCGCCAGTACAACGGACAGGCAATCAAAGATGCCACCCAGTTGAAGCTGCAGGTCGCGCAAACCGCCCCAGGTACAAAGGTTCCGGTGGAGGTGGTGCGCAACGGTGAGAACAAGACGTTCGACATCACGTTGCGCAACCAGCCCAACGAGCAGAAGTTTGCCCGGGCAAACGGGGAGGATAAAGCCAGTGGTCACAAGGAAGCCCTCGCAGGCGTCGCGGTGGCCGACCTCGACCGGAACGTGCGTGGGCAGATCAACGTGCCCGAGCAGGTTCAAGGGGCGGTGATCACGGAAGTCAGCCCGAATTCGCCAGCTTATGAGGCGGGATTCCGCGAGGGAGACGTGATCACGGAAATCAACCACCAACTGATCAAGAGCGCGCAGGACGCCGTCAAGGGCACCGAGAACCCGACGGCCGACGAGACGTTGGTTAAGGTTTGGAGCCACGGTGGCACCCGGTACCTGACCGTGGACGAGAATCAGGCGGAATAACCTTCCTAGACATAGTGAGCTGCAAGACCCTTCCGGCCCCGCGATGGACCGGAAGGGTTTGCTGTGTTCACGAACTGGTTTTGTGCGTCTTGCTCCCTCGCGCGGAGGGCTGAAGGGTGAGAATAAACGCTGGCACGAACGTCAAAAGGGTAAACTGTTACCCGGCGAGTTCAAGCAGCGGCGGTCCCCGCCGGAATGAGCCCGAGGTCCTCATTAGCCGGGGTGCCTCTGGTTGAACTCGCCACGACTAGAAGTGGTTCGGCTGGCGGGCCAGAAAACGTCCCCGGCCGGGAGTGCCGACAAATCGGCCATCTTCGACGGCGACTTCGCCCCGCACCGTGACCACGCTTGGCCGCCCCTGCACCGCCCACCCCTCGAAGGCGCTGTAGTCAAGGTTCATCGCCTGTGTTCGCGCGGAGATCGTGCCGCGGTACGATGGATCGTACACGACCAGGTCCGCGTCCGCGCCGGGCTGGATCGTCCCCTTGCGTGGGAAGAGGCCGAACGTTTGCGCCGCATTCGTGCTGGCGACCCGGACAAGCGTTTGCAGGTCGAGCCGCCCGGTCTGCACCCCATGCGTGAACAGGAGATTGATCCGGTCCTCCAGCGCCGGAATACCATTGGGAATTTTGGTGAAATCCTCTCGACCCAGCATTTTTTGCGACTGGAAGTCGAACGGCGCATGGTCGGTTGCCACGGTGTCAATCAAGCCGGAGCGTAGACCGCTCCACAAGATGGCCTGGTTGCGCTTGTCGCGCAGTGGCGGGGACATCACGTATTTTGCCCCCTCGAAGCCGGGTCGTTCCGCGTCGGTTCTATCGAGCAGGAGGTACTGGATCAGCGTCTCGACCCGCACGTTGACCCCGCGCAGCCGCGCCGCCACGGCTTCCCGCAAGGCCTCCTCGCAACTCAGGTGCACGATGTACACGTGCGCGCCGGTGAGTTGCGCGAAGGTCAGCAGGTGATGCACCCCCTCCGCCTCGACGATGGGCGGCCGGCTCTCGTGGTGGCTGGCGGGCCCGGCCGCACCCGTCGCCAGGAGCTCACGCTGCCGCTCGGCTACGAGCGTTTCGTTTTCACAGTGCGCCGCGACGACCACACCCAGCTCCCGCGCCAGCTTGAGCGTGCGGTAAAGCTCCGTGTCGTCGATGCCGAACGCTCCCTTGTAGGCCAGGAAAACCTTGAACGAGGACACGCCGGCACGGACGATCTCGCGCAACTGCGCGGCGTTGGCGTCGTCATACCGCGTCACGCCCATGTGAAAGGAATAATCGCAGGCAGACTTCCCCTCGCTCTGCTCGCGCCAGCGCCGGAAACCTTCGGCCGCATCGGTGTCCCGCGCGGGGCAGCACATGTCGAAAAGGGTGGTCGTCCCGCCGATGAGGGCCGCCCGGCTGGCCGTCTCGTAAGTGTCCTTGGAGAACGTCCCCATGAACGGCAGGTAGATGTGCGTGTGCGGATCGATGAACCCCGGAAACACGTACTTGCCCCGGGCATCGACCACGCGCAACGACGGCGAGTCCAGCACGGAGAGGTCCGGGCCGATCCGGCTGATGGTTTCGTCCTCGCAGTAAATATCGGCGACATAGTGCTCGCCTGCTGTGACGATCTCGCCGTTTTTGATGAGCAGAGCCATGAGAAAGGTCCCGCGACGAAGCGGCGTGGCGCGCGGAAAGTTGCATCTAAACCATCCTCGGTTAAATGAAAACGCTTTATCATGTCACGCATCGTTCGAGGAGGATTGATCCAGGCCAGCGTCACGCACGACGGCCGTACCGCGCCTGAAACCATCAAGCAGGCGATGATCGCCAAGCATCTCGCCCTGATCGAACGGGCCGCCGAGCGCGGGGTGCAGATCCTCTGTCTCCAGGAACTCTTTTACGGACCGTATTTTCCGGCGGAACAGCAAATCCACTGGTACGGCCTGACCGAAGCCGTGCCCGGTGGACCGACGATCCGGCTGATGCGCGAGACGGCGCGGCGGCTGGGCATGGTGCTCATCGTCCCGGTCTACGAGGTTGAGCAAAGCGGCGTGTATTACAACACGGCAGCCGTGATCGACGCCGATGGCCGATTCCTGGGCAAGTACCGCAAGAATCATCTCCCCCATTGCCACCCTGGATTCTGGGAGAAGTTCTATTTCCGGCCGGGTAATCTCGGCTACCCGGTGTTCGAGACGGCCGTCGGCAAAATTGGCGTTTATCTTTGCTACGACCGCCACTTCCCCGAAGGGGCACGCGCCCTCGGACTCAACGGTGCCGAGATGGTGTTCAACCCGTCGGCGACCGTGGCGGGTCTGAGCGAGTATCTCTGGCGGCTGGAGCAGCCGGCCCACGCCGTGGCCAACCAGTATTTTCTCTGTGCCATCAACCGTGTCGGGTGGGAGCATCCCTGGGACATCGGCGAGTTCTACGGACAGTCTTATTTCTGTGATCCGCGCGGCCAACTTTATGCGGTGGCCAGCCGGGATCAGGACGAAGTTCTCGTGGCCGACATGGACCTGGACATGATCACCGAAGTCCGCAACGTGTGGCAGTTCTACCGCGACCGCCGGCCGGAAAGCTACGGCACGTTGATAGCCCCTTGAAGCCCGGGCACGAAATCCAAGCGCTTTTCCTGTCCGAGTCTTCCGACCATGCCTGTTCCTTCCCTCGCCGCTACCTTGGACGTGCAGGCACGCTCGCACGCTTATTCTGTGCTATTGGGTAGCGGAATCATCGGAACGGTTGGCGAAAGGGTGGCGGCGCTCCCCGCCATTTGCGACCGGTGCGCCTGCGCGGTGATCACCGATAGCCACGTTGCCCCGTTGCACGCGGAACCGGTGCTCCGAAGCCTCCAGAGGGTGGGATTTACACCGCATTTGGTCGTCTTTCCAGCCGGGGAACGCTCCAAGAGCATGGAACAAGCCGCTGCCTTGGCGGAAACTTTGATTGGGCACGGACTGGACCGGCACAGCTTTGTGGTCGCTTTGGGTGGCGGCGTCGTTGGGGATCTGGCCGGGTTCGTGTCCTCGATCTATCAACGGGGCATCCCCTACGTGCAAATTCCTACGACCATCGTGTCCCAGGTTGACAGTGCTATCGGCGGCAAGACCGGTGTAAACACAGTGTCAGGGAAGAACTTGCTCGGCAGCTTCCATCCGCCCGCGTTGGTGCTGGCCGATGTGACAACGCTCGACACGCTGCCCCAGCGGGAGTTCAACGAGGGCTTTGCCGAGATCATCAAACATGGCGTTATCCGCGACCGAACACTCATTGACCGCGTGCTCAGTTTCCAACGTGGTGACGAGGCAACATTGCTCCAGATCATCTGCCGCAACCTGGAGATCAAGGCGGAGATCGTCGCGGCAGACGAGTACGAGCGGCTGGGAATCCGTGCCCTGCTCAATTTCGGGCACACGGTCGGCCACGGGATCGAGCAGGCGGCAGGATACGGACGCCTGCTGCACGGCGAGGCCATCAGCCTGGGAATGGTTGCGGCGGCGAGGCTTTCGGTCGAGCGGGCCGGGTTGCCTCCCGCAGATTGCGCTCTGATCGTCCACTGCCTCGCGCGCTACGGATTGCCCATAACCCTGGAGCCGGAAATTACCACCGAAGCGGTGCTCACCAGCCTCCGCCGGGACAAGAAGTTCGAGGCGGGTGCCGTCAGATTTGTGCTGACTTCATCCATCGGTGAGGCGCGTTTGAGTGCGCCGGATGAGATCGGCACCGCAGACATCCGGAGGGCGGTCGAAGGCTTACGGACGATGGTGCAGTGACTTCTGCTTGCCGGATGAGGTACATGCAAGTACAAGCGAGGCCGGCCGGCAATTTGCATCGACCGGGCCACGGCGCACGATCTGATTTCCGGCGCGCTAACCCGAAGCGCGTCTCCTTTTCTCAACCCTTCAATCCGGCGTGACGAACACCGAGGCTTGCCTGGCCATCAACATGATCCCAAAGGTAGGGCCGGTGCGCCTGCGCAAGCTGCTCGGCGTCTTCGACGAACCGCAAGCCATCCTGCAAGCGCCCGCCCATCGCCTTGCCGCCGTGGCCGGCATCGGGCCGGACATCGCCCGCCAGATCGTGGATTGGGAGAGCCACGTCGATCTCGGGGGCGAACTCGCCCGGATGCGCGATGCAGGCGTGCAGGCGCTCACGGCGCAATCCGAGTGGTACCCCGCGCTGCTGCGCACAATCCATGATCCCCCCATTGTACTCTACGTCTGGGGCGAATTGCTGGAGCGTGACCGGCAGGGCATTGGCGTGGTCGGCTCGCGCAAGACCAGTTTCTACGGCACCGAAACCGCCAAAAAACTTTCCTATCAACTCGCCTACGCTGGGCTGACGATCTTTAGCGGGCTCGCGCGGGGGATCGACACCGCCGCGCACCAGGGCGCGCTCGCCGCCAAAGGCAGGACGGTCGCGGTGCTCGGCTGTGGGCTGAGCCAGATTTATCCGCCGGAAAATTTCGGCTTGGCCGAAAGGATCGCGGATGGTCAGGGGGCAGTCATCTCGGAACTGCCGATGTCCGTTTCACCTGACCGGCAAACCTTTCCCATGCGCAATCGCATCATCAGCGGTTGCAGCCAGGGACTCCTCGTCGTCGAGGCCGGGCTGAACAGCGGGGCCCTCATCAGCGCGAATCAGGCCCTGGAACAGGGGCGCTCCGTCTTCGCGGTCCCGGGGCCGATTGACCGGCCCACCTCGCAGGGCTCCAACCGCCTCATCCAGCAGGGTGCCAAGCTGGTCATGGGCAGCGAGGACGTGTTGGAGGAACTGGCGACACTGCCGAATTTTGGGTTCTCCTCCCCTGCCCCGCCGACGCTCGACCCAGAGTTGCCGTCCCCGCAGCCTCCACCGGCTGGATGCGTCCCACCGACTCCCCCCGCGGCACCTGCCCGGGTCGCTTTGGAGATGAAACCCAACGAGGCGGCGGTTTACGACGCGGTCGGGAGTGACGAGACGCCGATCGACCGTATCATCCTCAAATGCGGTTTGCCAACTCCGGTGGTCTCTTCTACTTTGTTCGCTCTCGAACTCAAGAAGGTCATCAAACAGCTTCCCGGTAAGCATTACGTGCGGTTGGGCTGAGGCCTCTGCCCCATGCCATGTCAAAAACCCTCGTCATCGCCGAAAAGCCCAGTGTAGCCGCCGACTTGGCGAAAGCTCTGGGGCGTTTCGAGCGGGTGGATGACGCTTTCGAGAACGATCAGTACGTTATCTCCTCGGCCGTCGGGCACTTGGTGGAGCTTGCCTTGCCCTCCGACATGGACAAGAAGCGCGGCAAGTGGACGTTTGCCAACCTGCCGGTGATTCCCGAGGAGTTTGACCTCAAGCCCATCGAGAAGAACGAGGACCGTTTCAAGATGCTCAAGCGCTTGATGAAGCGGGCAGACGTCACCGAAATCATCAACGCGTGCGACGCCGGCCGCGAGGGCGAACTGATTTTTCGCCTCCTCGTCAAGCTGGCCGGGGTCAACAAGCCGATGCGCCGGCTGTGGCTCCAATCCATGACGGCCGATGCGATCCGGACGGCCTTCGGACGCCTGCGCTCGGATGAGGAAATGCTGCCGCTGGCGAAAGCCGCCTACAGCCGGGCGGAGAGCGATTGGCTGGTAGGCATCAACGCCACCCGAGCCATGACGGCCTTCAACTCAAAGGCGGGAGGTTTCCAGCTCACGCCGGTCGGCCGGGTGCAGACACCGACGCTGGCCATCCTCGTCGAGCGGGAGAAAAAGATTCGGGCGTTCAAACCCCGGACCTATTTTGAAGTGTTCGGCGATTTCGACGTGCAGGCTGGGACGTACCGAGGCCGGTGGTTCGACGAGAAATTTCAGAAAGGTGCCGAGGAAGACACCCGGGCCGAACGGCTTTGGGACCGCGAGAAGGCAGACGCCATCCGGGACAAGTGCCTCGGGAAGAACGGCGTGGTCACCGAGGAAAAGAAGCCCGCCAGCCAAGCTCCCCCGCTCCTTTACGATCTGACGAGCCTCCAGCGCGACGCAAACGGGCGCTTCGGCTTCAGCGCGCGACGCACGCTCCAGGTCGCCCAGCAGCTTTACGAGAAGTTCAAGGTTCTCACCTATCCCCGCACGGACAGCCGCTATCTGCCCGAGGATTATCTGCCCACGGTCAAAGCGACGATGGGCGGTTTCGCCGATCCCATCCTCGCTGGCCATGCTGACAAGGCGCTCGCCAGCGGCTGGGTGCGCAACAGCAAAAAAGTTTTCGACAACACGAAGGTCTCGGACCACAACGCGATCATTCCGACGGGTGTGGAGCCCAGAGGGCTCGACGAGGCGCAGCAAAAAGTGTTCGACCTGGTCGCCAAACGCTTCATCGCGGTCTTTTACCCGGCGGCACAATTCGAGGTGACGACCCGGCTAACCCGCGTGGAAGGCGAAGTGTTCAAGACCGACGGCCGTGTGATCAAGGACCCCGGCTGGATGGCTGTTTATGGGCGGGAAGCTACCCTTGGCGACGGCTCCGAAGCGAACCTCGTCCCCATCGTGCAAGGCGAGAATGCACTGGCCGAAAAGGTTGAGGTCAGGCAGAGCGAAACCAAGCCGCCAGCGCGGTATAACGAGGCCACGCTGCTCGCCACGATGGAGGGTGCGGGCAAACTCATCGACGACGAGGAACTGCGGGCGGCGCTCAGTGCCAAAGGACTGGGAACGCCCGCCACGCGCGCTTCGATCATCGAAGGATTGATCATGGACGAGTACATTTCCCGGCAGGGACGTGAACTCATCGCCACGGCCAAAGGCATCTCGCTCATCAACTTGCTTAAAGGCATCGGCATCGCGGCTTTATGCTCCCCGGAGATGACGGGTGAATGGGAGTCCAAGCTCAAGTTGATGGAACAAGGCGGCTTGCAGCGCAAGGAGTTCATGGCGCAGATTCGTGGGCTGACGGAGGACATCGTCAATAAAGCCAAGAACTTCCAGGGAGATTCCGTCGAAGGAGACTTTGGCGAGTTGGACACGCGCTGCCCGAAGTGCGGCACCCGGCCGCTCAAGGAGGAGTATCGCGTGTACAAATGTCCGGCGTGCGACTACGTTTTTTGGAAGTCGCTCGCAGGCCGTCAGTTTGATCCCGAAGAGATCAAAGCACTCCTTCAAGATGGGCGCATCGGACCGTTAGACGGTTTCCGCAGCAAGGAAGGCCGTCCGTTTTCTGCGGCGATCAAGCTCGGACTCGAAGGCAAGCCAGAGTTCGATTTTCCGCCTCCGAAAATCGAGACGATTGACTACGAGACCGCAGTTCCTCTGTGCGATTGCGCGGTGTGCAGCAAGGGTAAGGTCTACACGACCGAGCAATCTTACATTTGTAACTTGGCCGCGGAAGAAGACAAAACCTGTACGTTCCGCATGGGAAAGACAATCTTGCAGCGGGAAATCCCGCCGGAGCAGGTAGTTAAGCTCCATACGGTTGGCAAGACGGACCTGCTGAATAAGTTCATTTCGAAGAAAGGTCGGCCCTTCTCGGCGTTTCTCACTTTGGGGAAGAACGGCAAAGTGGGTTTCGAGTTCGAGGTGAAAGCCGGTGATGCCAAGAAGAAGTTTGGCGGCGGCCGAAAACCTCCTTACGCCCCAGCGGTCGACAGCAAACCGAAGGTCGGAACATCGCGCGCCAAGCCGAAACGCAAGGCCGTGGAGAAAGACTGAGGAATGAAGTTTTGATGATTATCTAGGCAGTTGCCAGTCCACCGGCTCCCTGCGAGCATTGACACTACCATATAT
>CAXTVY010000005.1:0-12650 GCA_964247665.1 uncultured Chthoniobacterales bacterium
TGGATGCGCTCACGGCTGGGTGACGACATCCCGTCCAGGTCGATGCCCAGCGCCACGCCGTGCGGACGGATTTTCGTGAAGATCGCCGTGCCGGAGTACCCTTTCTTGTCGGCCACGTTGAAGAACGGATGGTAATCCAGCAACCAGAGCGGCTCCCAGACCTCCGACGGGCAGCGCGTTTCCTGGAGGCAGATCACGTCGGGCCGTTCGTCTTCCACGAAGGCCAGAAAACCTTTCTTGAGCACCGAGCGCAGGCCGCAGACGTTCCAGGAGACAATTTTCACAGGCGAAGCGCCATTGTTCCCGGCGCGCGCCGAGCGTCAAGACCGGGCGTCGTTTTTCCTGTCGCCGCCGCGAGCCAAACGCCATTTTGCGTGTAGATTGGGCCTCCACTTTTCCGCCGATGTTCCCGATCCGCTATCCCCCCGAACTGCCCGTCAGCGCGCACCGGGAAACGATCCTCGCGGCGTTGCGCGGGCATCAGGTGGTCATTGTCGCGGGCGAAACCGGCTCGGGCAAGACGACCCAGCTCCCCAAGCTCTGCCTGGAAACCCTCCAGGGCACGCCGGGCGAGCGGCGGCAGATCGGCTGCACCCAGCCGCGCCGCGTGGCCGCGCTGAGCGTGTCCCGGCGCGTGGCGGAGGAACTCGGCGTGACCTGGGGCCGCGAGGTCGGCTGCAAGATCCGCTTCGGCGACGACACGAGCCGCGACACGCGCGTCAAGTTCATGACCGACGGCATCCTGCTGGCGGAGATCCAGTCGGACCCGCTGCTGCGAGCGTACTCGGTGCTGATCATCGACGAGGCGCACGAACGCTCGCTCAACATCGACTTTCTGCTTGGCTACCTCAAGGGGCTGCTGCCCCGCCGCCCGGACCTGCGGCTCGTCATCACCTCGGCCACCATCGACACGGCGGCGTTTTCCGAGGCGTTCGGCGGCGCGCCGGTCGTGGAGGTGTCGGGCCGCTTGTTCCCCGTGGAGATCCGCTATCAGCCGACGGATTCGTTCGCGCCGACGGCCGACGCCGCGGCGGGCAACGACCTGAGCTACATCGACGCCGCCGTGCGCGCCGTGGAGGAAGCGCTCATCGAATCGGATTCGGGCGACGTGCTCGTGTTCATGCCCACGGAACGCGACATCCGCGAAACGCGCGACGGGCTGGAAGGCAGCCTTGGACGCGGCACGGAAATCCTCGGGCTCTACGGTCGGATGCCCGCCGCCGAACAGACGCGCATCTTCTCGGCCGGGCCGCACCGCCGGGTCATCGTGGCCACGAACATCGCGGAAACCTCGCTGACGATCCCACGCATCCGCTACGTGATCGACGCCGGGTTGTCGCGCTTCAGCCGTTACAACCCGCGTACCCGCACGAAGCGGCTGCCGGTCGAGCCCATCTCCCAGAGCAGCGCCAACCAGCGCGCGGGCCGCGCGGGCCGCGTGCGCGACGGGATCTGCGTGCGCCTGTACGACCAGGAGGATTTCGAGAAGCGCCCGCCGTTCACGCAGCCGGAAATCCAGCGCGCGAACCTCGCGGAAGTCATCCTGCGGATGAAGGCGTTCCGCCTGGGTGAGATCGAGACGTTTCCCTTTCTGAACCCTCCCCAGACCGCGGCCATCCGCGCGGGTTACGGGTTGCTGCACGAACTCGGCGCGCTCGACGACGCGCACGCCATGACCCCGCTGGGTCACGAACTGGCGCGCCTGCCGCTCGACCCGACCCTGGGCCGGATGCTGATCCAGGCGCGGCACGAACGGGCGCTGCCGGAGGTGCTCGCCATCGCGGCGGGCCTGAGCGTGCCCGACCCACGCGAATGGCCCGAGGACGAAAAAGAGGCCGCCGCCGCCGCGCACAAAAAGTTCACGGACCCCGAGTCGGATTTCTTGACGCTGCTCAACCTCTGGCGCGCCTTGCCCGAAGGCAATGGCCACGGCGCGCTGCGGCGGTTTGCGAAGGCGAATTACCTTTCCCCGAGCCGCCTGCGCGAGTGGCGCGACGTTCACCGGCAACTCGCCGAGGTGATGGACGACGGCCGGAACGCGCGCCCGAACCCGCGCAGTTCGCTGCCGCCGTTGCTGCCAGGTGAAACCGCACCCGCGTTCCCGCCGGGCGGCTTCGAGGCGGTGCACCGCGCCGTGCTCTCCGGGCTGCTCGGGCAGATCGCCCAGCGCAAGGAGCGCAACGCCTACCAGGCCTCGGGCAACCGGCAGGTGATGGTTTTTCCCGGCTCGGGGCTCTACCAGCGCGGGGAAAAGCTGCGCAAGGTCCGGCCGCCCCAGGACGGCGGGCCCGTGCCGGAAGCGAAATTGACGCAGCCGCCCTGGATCGTCGCGGGCGAGATCGTGCAAACCTCGCAGCTTTTCGCCCGCACGGTCGCCCGCATCGCGCCGGAATGGGTCGTGGACCTCGGGGCGCACCTGTGCAAGTTCAGCTACGCCGACCCGCACTGGAACGAGAAGTCCGGCCGCGTGCTGGCCTGGGAGCGCGTGCTCATCTACGGGTTGGAGGTCGTGCGGCGGCGGATCGACTACGGCAAAATCGATCCCGCCAAGGCGACGGAACTCTTCATCCGGGGCGCGCTCGTCGCGGGTGAGGCGCACATCGAGCATCATTTTATCAAACAGAACCGCGCGCTGCGCGAACGGGTCGAAGCCGCGCTGACCCGCGTGCGGGACCGCCGGGTGGACGCGCTGGACGAGGCGTTCCACCGCTTCTACGCCGCGCGGATCGAAGCGGTGTCCTCCCTGCACGACCTCAACCGGCTGGTGCGGGCACGGATCGGGCGCGAACCCGAGTTTCTTTGCGCGGATGAGGAAACGTTGCTGGGTTCCGACGAGGATGCGTTCCAGTTCGACCGCGCGCTGTTCCCCGAGCAGGTGCCGCTCGGCAAGACGGTGCTGCCGGTTTCCTACGCCTACGCGCCCGGCGAGGACCGCGACGGCGTGACGGTGCGGGTGCCGCTGCCGGTGGCCGAGGGACTGACGACGGGCCAGGTCCAGTGGATGGTGCCCGGGCTGCGCGAGGAGGTCGTCGGCCATCTGTTGCGTGCCTTGCCCAAGACCATCCGCCGCACGTTGATGCCGCTGGAGCCGAAGGTGCGCGAAGTCACCGCCGGATTCGCCCCGGGCAGCGCGGATTTCCTGACGGCGCTGGCGGCGTACCTGTCGCGCCGCTACGGGGTGGAGGTGCGGGCCTCCGATTGGCCGCCGGGCAGCCTGCCCGCGCACCTGACCCCGCGGGTGGAAGTCGTGGACCGCGCGAACAAGACGCTCGCCGCCGGGCGTGACCTCGGCGCGGTGCAAACGGCGCTCGCCGGGCAGGACGTGCGTTCCGACGCGTGGGACCGCGCCGTGAAACGCTGGGAGCGGCCGGCGCTCGCCAACTGGGGCTGCGGCGACCTGCCCGAGACGGTCGTGGTGGAAGAGGTCGGCGGTGCGCCACTGCTGGCTTACCCGGGATTGTTCGTGCGTGGGGCGGACGTGGACGTGCGCCTGTTCCGGCGGCGCGAGGAAGCGGAGATCGCATCCGGCGCCGGGGTACGCCGGTTGATGGAACGGGCGCTCGCGCGCGACCTCGCCTGGGTACATAAGGAACTGGGCACCCTGCTCACCAAGGGGTTGCCGCACGCGAAGAAGCCGGGCAGCGGCACGGTGGATTTCCGCTCGTCGCTGGAGGCGTGGTCCGGGCCCGCCGCGAAGAAGGCGGCAGCCCCGGCAACCAGCCCCGGCGCGTTGCTCGAAGCGCAAGCCGAGGCGGCGTACCGGCACGTCGCCAGTGCGGCGCTCGGGTTGGAGCCGGTGTTCCCGCTCCAGGAAAAACGCTTCCAGGCGGCGGTGGAACGTGCCCGGCAGTCCCTGCCTCTCCTCGCGCGTCAGACCGGCGCGGCGGTGGCCCAGGCCCGCGAACAACGGCGGCAGATCGTGGCGGCGGGCAAGCGGTATCCGGGCATGGAAGATGACCTGCGCCGGTTGCTGCCCGAAGATTTCCCCGCGCGCACGCCCCCGGCGGCACTGGCGCAGTTGCCGCGTTACCTGAAGGCGGTCGCCGTGCGGGCGGAGCGCGCGGCGGTCAGTCCCGCCAAAGATGCCGAAAAGGCGAAGCTGCTCGCGCCGTTCAGCGAGTGGGAGGCGCAGGTCGCGCCCGAAAATCAGGAAGGATTCCGCTGGCTGCTGGAGGAATACCGGGTGTCGGTGTTCGCACAGGAACTCGGCACGGCCCAACCGGTTTCGGCGCAACGACTCCGGACGTTGGGCGGTTGGTAAACCGTTTACGGGACCGGTCACCGGCGCCCGTCCCGTCGATACGCGGGTGACGAAAAATTTGGTTGCGATGGGACACCGCTTCTCTATTGTCCGACAAATCCTTACTCATCGGGTAGGGTATCTGTGCGCGAATCCACATGAAGCTTTCCAAACGCGGCGAATACGCCATGCGCGCCCTGATCGATCTGGCGGTCGCGCACGAACTCGGCCGGCCGTTGCTTGCTTTGCGTGAACTCTCGGAAAAAGAACAAATTCCCGCCGCGTTTCTGGAGCAAATTCTCTTTCAACTCCGCAGCGCGGGTTTCGTGGCGAGCGTGCGCGGCAAGCACGGCGGCTACAGCCTGGCGCGTCCAACGGGCGAAATCCGCTTCGGCGAGATCATCCGGCTCATCGACGGGCCGTTGGCGCCAATCCGCTGCGTCAGCCAGGTGTCCTATGCCCGTTGCACCTGCCCGGACGAGGCGCACTGCGGCTTGCGGATGCTGATGCTCGACGTGCGCAACGCCATTGCGGGCATCCTGGACAAGTACACGCTGGCCGACGTGGTCGCGATCACCCTGCGCAAGCTCAACCGCGACAAAGTGGCCTCGCCGTTCGTGCCGCCGAAGGAACTCGCCGCATTGTTTGGCGATCCTCCCGCCGCCCGTCCTGCGCGGAAGCCCGCCGCCATCCGCCGGGTTCGCAACCGGGCAGGCGCGGCACCCGGGCGCGCCTGAACCGTCGTCGCTTCGCCCTGCCAAAAATCTGTCGTCCATGCCTGTTTCCACCATGCGCCCGAAACCCACCAGCCAAGCTGCGAACCACCCGCTGCATCCGGGCGGACGCGTGGCGGGCGAAGACGCGGGCGTGGCGGGAACGTTGCTCGCGCCGCTACGGGAACGTTGCGCGCGGCCCGGCACGAGGTTGCGCCATGCTTCCCTGGGCGAGTTTCACCACGGGACGAGCCGCCACGCGCTGCCGCATTTCCTCTTCGAGGGACCGACCGGCGGGGGCAGCCCCGTCCGTTTGGGACTGTTCGCGGCGGTCCACGGCGACGAGCCCGAGGGGGCGGCGGCGTTGTGCGATTTCCTGCTGGCCTTGGACGACGATCCGGCGCTCGCGCAGGGTTACGAGCTTCATGCGTACCCGGTTTGCAACCCGGGCGGACTGGCCCGCCGCACCCGCCATTCGCCCGCCGGATGCGACCTCAACCGCGAGTTCTGGCGCGGCAGCGTGCAGCCGGAAGTCCGCCTGTTGGAACGCGAACTGGCCGCCCGGCACTTCCACGGACTGGTGGCGCTGCACAGCGACGACACGGCCGACGGCGCCTACGCCTTCGTGCGCGGAGCCACGTTGACCAAGGCGCTGGCCAAGCCCGCGCTCGCGGCGGCGGCGCGGTTTCTGCCGCTGGCTTCCGGTACGACCATCGACGGATTCCCGGCACGGCAGAGTCTCATCCGGCGTTGCTACGAAGGCATCCTCTGCCACCCGGCGGAACTCCGCCCCCTGCCTTTCGAGATCATCTTCGAGACCCCGCAATCCTTTCCCGCCGCGCGGCAGACGGCGGCAGCCGTGGCGGCCCTGCAAGCGATCCTGCACGAGTACCGCCAATTCATCGCCTACGGACAGAACCTCTGACCATTTTTTGCGCTTTCCGCAAGCCACGACCGAACCCCGCCTCCACATGAAAATACCTTGGCGCTTTCTCGCCCTCATCGCATTCGCCGCGCTGCCCGCGTGCAACAAACCAGTGGGCAGCCAGCCCGGCGTCAGCAAGCCTGCCGCGACGCTGCTCAACGTTTCCTACGATCCCACGCGCGAGCTTTACCTGGATTATAACGCGGCGTTCGCCAAACACTGGAAGGCCATCCAAGGCCAGGACGTGACCTTCAACCAATCGCACGGCGGCTCGGGCAAGCAGGCGCGTGCGGTCATCGACGGGTTGGAGGCCGACGTGGTCACGCTCGGGTTGGCCTACGACATCGACGCGCTCGCGGAGCACGGCGGACTGGTTCCGAAAGACTGGCAAAAACGCCTGCCGCAAAACAGCACGCCCTACACCTCGACCATCGTGTTCCTGGTGCGCAAGGGGAACCCCAAGAAAATCAACGATTGGGCCGACGTGGTGCTGCCCGGGGTACAGGTGATCGCCCCCAACCCGAAGACCTCCGGCGGCGCGCGCTGGGCGTACCTCGCAGCCTGGGGTTACGCGTTGCAGGCCAACGGCAACGACGAGGCCAAGGCGAAGGCGTTCGTCGCCGCCCTGTACAAGAATGTGCCGGTACTCGATTCCGGGGCCCGCGGTTCGACGACGACGTTCGCCCAACGCAATATCGGCGACGTGCTGCTCGCCTGGGAAAACGAGGCGCACCTCGCGCAAAAGGAGTTCGGCGCGGACAAGTACGAGATTGTCACCCCGTCGGTGAGCGTCCTGGCCGAGCCGCCGGTGTCGGTCGTGGATAAGGTGGTGGATAAGCACGGCACGCGCGCGGTCGCCCAGGCTTACCTCGAATACCTCTACTCGCCGGAGGGTCAGGACATCGCCGGGCGCAACTTCTACCGCCCGCGCGACCCGAAGGCCACGGAGAAATACGGAGCGCAGTTTCCCACGCTCAAACTTTTTACCGTGGACGAGGTGTTCGGCGGCTGGCAGAAGTGCCAGCACACGCACTTCGACGACGGCGGCGTGTTCGACCAGATTTACAAGCCGTAACGCTCCCCCACTTGGACGCAGGCAGGTGAACAGACAAAGACCATGGCCATCGACCACATCAGCCCGCCCCCGGTTCGCGGAGTCGCCGCGACGCCACGCCGCGTGCTGCCGGGTTTCGGACTGTCTTTGGGTTACACGGTATTCTATCTGCTGCTGATCGTGCTCGTGCCCCTGTCGGCGACGCTGGCGAAGACGGCCACGATGAGCGGTCCCGCGTTCTGGTCGGCCGTCACCTCGCCGCGCGTGGTGGCTTCGTACCGGCTGAGCTTCGGCGCGTCGCTTTGCGGGGCGCTGATCAACGCCGTGTTCGGGCTGATCGTCGCCTGGACCCTGGTGCGTTGCCGGTTCCCCGGCCGCCGGCTGGTGGACTCGCTGGTGGATCTGCCCTTCGCGCTGCCCACGGCCGTCGCGGGCATCGCGCTGACGACCCTCTACGCGCCCGGCGGCTGGATCGGCCGCTGGCTGGAGCCGCTCGGGGTCCGTGCGGCGTTCACGCCGCTGGGCGTCGTCATCGCGTTGACTTTCATCGGCCTGCCGTTCGTGGTGCGCACGGTGCAGCCGGTCCTGGAGGATCTGGACACGCAGTTCGAGCAGGCCGCGCGCAGCCTCGGCGCGAGCCGCTGGCAGACGTTCCGGCGCGTCGTGTTCCCGGAAATCTGGCCCGCGCTGGTCACAGGTTTCGCGCTCTCCTTTGCGCGGGGGTTAGGTGAATATGGCTCCGTCGTGTTCATTTCGGGCAACATGCCGATGCACACGGAGATCACCCCGTTGCTCATCATCACGAAGCTGGAGCAATACGACTACGCGGGCGCGACCGCCATCGCCGTGGTGATGCTCGCCGCCTCGTTCTCGCTGCTGCTGCTCATCAACCTGTTGCAACGCTGGACCTCCTCCCGCCACGCGGTGGTCTGAAACCGTCTCCTGTCCCGACCTGCCATGGCCTCCGCCGTCTCTTCCCGCCTCGCCAAACCGCGCGCCGCCGCGTCCGGGGCGTCCGCCGACGCGGACCCGGGCTGGACCCGCTGGGTGCTGGTCGGCGTTTCGCTCGCGTTCCTGGTGTTGTTTCTGTTCCTGCCGCTGGCGGCGGTGTTCACCGAAGCATTGCGGAAGGGACCGTCCGTATATTTTGCCGCGTTCCGGCAGGACGACACCCTCGCCGCCATCCGGCTCACGCTGTTGACGGCGCTCATCGCCGTGCCGCTCAACGTGGTGTTCGGCATCGCGGCGGCGTGGGGCATCGCCAAGTTCGAGTTCACCGGCAAAAGCGTGCTCACCACACTCATCGACCTGCCCTTCGCCGTGTCACCCGTGGTGTCGGGGTTGATCTACGTTTTGCTGTTCGGTGCCCAGGGCTGGTTCGGCCCGTGGCTGATGGAGCACCACGTCAAAATCATCTTCGCCGTGCCGGGCATCGTGCTGGCGACAATTTTCGTGACGTTTCCGTTCGTCGCACGCGAGTTGATCCCGCTCATGCAGGCGCAGGGCAGCGACGAGGAGCAGGCGGCGATCATGCTGGGCGCGAGCGGCTGGCAGACGTTCCGGCGCGTGACGCTGCCCAACGTGAAGTGGGGCCTGCTCTACGGCGTCATCCTCTGCAACGCGCGCGCCATGGGCGAGTTCGGCGCGGTGTCCGTCGTGTCCGGCCACGTGCGCGGGCTGACAAACACCGTGCCATTGCAAGTGGAGATCCTTTACAACGAATACAACTTTGTCGGGGCCTTCGCCACGGCCTCGCTGCTGGCGCTGCTGGCGCTGGCGACGCTGGGCATCAAGTCGTTCGTCGAATGGCAGGCACAACGCGAGACAACCCCGGCCTGACCGGCGCGCACCTATGAGCATTGAAGCGAAGCAAATTGGCAAACGGTTCGGGAGTTTTACGGCGCTGGACCGCGTGAGTGTCAAGATCGAAACCGGCGAACTGGTGGCGTTGCTCGGGCCGTCGGGTTCGGGAAAAACCACCCTCTTGCGGATCATCGCCGGGTTGGAAGGTGCGGATTCGGGCGCGCTCGACTTCTTCGGCCAGGACGCCACGCGGCTGGCGATCCGCGACCGGCAGGTCGGCTTCGTCTTCCAGCACTACGCCCTGTTCCGGCACATGACGATTTTCAACAACGTCGCGTTCGGCTTGCAGGTGCGCCCACGGAGCACGCGGCCCGACAAGAGCACGGTCCGCGACAAGGTGCGCGAGCTGTTGCGTCTGGTGCAGCTCGACGGCTTGGAGGATCGTCTGCCCGCGCAGATTTCCGGCGGCCAGCGGCAGCGTGTGGCGCTGGCACGCGCGCTGGCCATCGAGCCGCGCGTGCTGCTGCTCGACGAGCCGTTCGGCGCGCTGGACGCGAAGGTACGCAAGGAACTCCGGCGCTGGATTCGCAAGCTGCACGACGACCTGGGCATCACGACGGTCTTCGTGACCCACGATCAGGAAGAGGCGCTCGAAATCGCGGACCGCGTCGTCGTGATGAACAAGGCGCGCATCGAGCAGATCGGCACGCCGCAGGAAGTGTACGATCACCCTGCGAGCGCTTTCGTGTGCGGGTTCCTGGGCGACGTGAACGTCCTCCCCGTGTCCGGCGCGGAGCCCGCGTTCGTGCGCCCGCACGACATTGATGTGCAACGCCATCCGGGAGGGCCGGACACCAGAGAAGGAGTCATCGAATCCGTCCATGCCGTGGGTGCCGCCATCCGGTTGGCCGTGCGCCTGCGCGGCGGCGAGCCATTGGAGATCGCGCTGCCTGCCGTGACCCAGGAGGCCGCGAGCTACCAATCGGGTGAGACGGTTTTCCTGACGTTTCGCCGCACGCAGACCTTCCCGGGCACCACGAGGGCGAAAGCTCCCGCGTTGGCAGCACTCGCCGGGTCAGCGTGAACAGATTTCGTCCCCGGTGGAGATTCAGAACTCGAAGTCCAGCGGATCAGAGAACTTGTCCAGCGATTCGCGCTTGTTCTCGGGCTTGCGTTCGATGTGCCTTTGCACCAACCCGGCGTCGGGCAGCAACACCCCGGCGGCATCCTCGCACTGGGCGGCGACCTGACGGAAAACGTTGTCCAAATCGAAGTGTGAATCCGTGCCCACGTACTCCCGGGCTTCGGCCCAGGTCAACCGACGCTTGAACTGGGTTTCAAATCCTGCCACCTCCTTCAGGGTCAGCGGGGACAACATGGGCAGCGCGATGGTCGGCGTCCCGCGGGCGCGCAGCCGCTCGGCCACGGGCGAGGCGTCGAACTTTGCGCTCGAAAACCGGGCGTCGTTGCGGATGAGCACGTATTTCACGCGGTCGCGCAGGGTGGTGACGACATCGCGCAACGAGCTTTCCGCTGTGGGATCGGGGCTGCCGAACAGCAGAACAACCATCCCGATGCCGCGCGCGTCGAGCGCGTTGAGGGTTTGCCGGGCTTCGAGGTGGTCGAGCACGGTGCGCGTGGCTCCGGCCGGGAAGTCCACGAGTGTCACCGGTGCCTGTTGACCGGCGTTGCGGAAGATGGCGTCCAGAGAACTGGACGCTGTGATCGGCTGGCGGTCCACCCGCATGAAGTAATCGGAAAAGTTCGTGTGTTCCGGATCGGCATCGGCTCCGCCCCATCTGATCCCGGCATAATCTAGCCACGAGGTGATGACCTGGATGGAAGTCGATTTGCCGATGCGGCCCGTGCTCTGCAACGCACAGATGAGCGTGGAACTTTTAGCGGCTTTGTCGGGCTGATCGACCGGGGACGCGGCGTCGGGGGACAGTGACTTCTTGCTCATGGATCGTGAAAATAATTCCTGCCCGTGAAGGTGCATTGAAAGTGACCACTCCGCAACCGGCGAGAATCGAAGGGGATGGATGCGTGGACCCCGCCCGGTTGGCGGTAGACGGCCACGCTTTTGAAGGCGACGCGGGAACGTGATAACTTCCAGCGTGGATCTTTCCATGCACGACGACCCATATGACTTGCACCGTTTCGTCACCGCCCAACAGGGCGATTACGAACAGGCGTTGCAGGAAATCACGCGCGGACGCAAGCGCTCGCATTGGATGTGGTACATCTTTCCACAGATCGATGGACTGGGCTCCAGTTCCATGGCGCGGACTTACGCCATCAAGAGTGCGGACGAAGCACGCGCTTACCTCGCCCACCCGATCCTCGGACCCCGGCTGCTGGCTTGCGCCGAAGCGGCCTTGGCCCATGAGGGGCGCTCCGCCACCGAGATTTTTGGCTCGCCCGACGACCTGAAGCTGCGGTCTTGCGCGACCCTCTTCGCCCGGGTGTCGCCCGCCGGGTCCGCGTTCCACCGTTTGCTCGACAAGTTCTACCCGGCTGGCGCAGACCGAGCGACGCTCCGGTTGCTTGGCCAAGCGGCTTGAGCGGGCGCGGGCGCGGATTAACGCGCGCTGAGCCGCTGAGCCCGGCGCAAGCCCCAGAACATCGCCACCGCGAGCACGGCGTGGCTACCCAGGGAAACCAACCAGGGCACGCGAAATTGTTGCAGGATATCACCAACCCCCGCCATGCCGCGCATGGATTGGCTGATCGAATAGAACGGCAGGGCGAAGCCGGAAATACCGATCCACCACTTGGGCCAATGGAGCGGGTTCGTCCCGGACAGGATGCCCACGGTGCCGACCATCACGGGAACGATCCAGCACAGGAAAGCACCCAGGCAGGCGATTTTGAGGCCGCGCCATTCCAGCAGGATAGCCCAGGTCAGCAGCGGGACGATCAGCCCAGCCCCGAGAACGAAAGGCAGGCGGGTGGTCGCTTCCAGGACCAGGTGCAGCAGCGGCGTGTCGAGCAAGCGTTCGACCAGCACCGCCCAGCCCGCGAGAGCCATGAGGCCCAGCACGGCGGTCCACAGGAGGGCGCTCTGCGCGTCACTCGCCCACGGCGGGCGTGACAACGGCTCGCCGGGGACGGCGCGCCGGGCCCGGCCGTGTTGTTCGAGCGTGGGTGTGATGATGGCCGCCAGGATCATGGCGCTCAGCAATGCCACACAACCGAATGCCCCCGCCCAGCCGACCGGGATCAGGCCTTGCGTCAACACGGCCGCGGCACCGTTGGCAAGCACGTGCTCGTGCCCTTGCTCGATTTTCGAGATGGCCCGGTTGCTCCACTCGAAGAGCGTACCGTCGCGCAGCAGCGGGATCGTCTCTCCGAGACTCATCAGGATGATCCACGCCGAGAAAGCCAGCGCCAGCGGTTTGCTGAACAGGTGGGCGTCCGCGCGCCGCCAACGCCGCCAGAGAATTTGCAGCAGGAACGCGATCAGGATCGACATGACCAGCCAGGCGTAGCCGGTCAGGGACAGGGTGAAGTCAAAAAAACGCACCGTCGAAAACCGGTTGGGGATACCGTGCAAGGGGAGCAATTCCTCGGTGATCGCTGTTTCCACTCCCAGGTGGCCCAGCGGCCCCAGTCCGAAGCGGGAGAGCAGCGGCACGATGAAGTGCAGCGTGATCACCAGCAATTGCGAAACGGTCCCCGCCACGATCTTCTGGCGGATGACCGTGCCGGCCACCAGGCCGATGGAATGGTGCAGGACCGCCGACGTGATCAGCAGGAGATGCACCCGGAAGACGGTCCCCAGCGGCACGTGCCCGACGATGATGCTGACCACGCTCCACGGGAGCAGGGAAGCCACGAGCACCGTTTCCAGGATGGGCAGGCCGCACAGGTAGCCGACCACTTTGTGCCACGCGCTGAGCGGAGTCAGGCGCT
>CAXTVY010000005.1:12660-17572 GCA_964247665.1 uncultured Chthoniobacterales bacterium
ATGCCGACCGCCACGCTGAAAGTGCCTTTCAGCAGCCAGATCAACCCCTGGAGGATGAGGATGGGCGTCCACGCGGCCAGGGCAGCGTGCGCGACGTTCGTCTGCTTGCGGAAGCTGAAATAAACCACCAGCCAGAGAAACGCCGCGAGCGGCTGGACCACGAGGCTCCAACCCGCCACCGGCAGCCAGCGCAGCCGCGCTGTGGCGTAGCGGCGCACGATGGGGTTGCGCCAGATTTGCCAGAGCGGCGGAGAGTCGGGCAGGTTCACTGGCTGCCTCCCGCCTGGTGGAGGCCGAGCACGACTTCTTCGATGCTGGCTTCGATCTCGCGCATGGCGACCACCCCTACCCCGGCCGCACCCACGCGTTGGAAGAAGGCGGCCTGTTCGCCGTCGTTCGCCACGAACTGGCAGTCCACCTCCTGCACACCGACACGCACGCCGGGCACGCCGCCCGCCCGGCTGTCGAGCCAATGCAGCAGCGCATCCGCTGGGCCAGCCGTGCGCAGACGCAGGCGGCGGCGGCCGACACCCTGGCGATGGAGCACCTCGCGCAGGGGACCGGCGTCCACGAGCCGTCCCGCCTGGAGGAGTCCCACGCTGGTGCAGAGGTCCTGCAACTCGGACAGCACGTGGGAACTCAGGATCACGGTGGTCCCGAGCGCGGCCTGCGCTCGCAACGCATCGCGCAAGGCGGACCGCGCGTGTGGGTCCATGCCGCTGGCGGGTTCGTCGAGAATCAGCACGAGCGGACGGTGCAACAGGCTGGCAGCCAGCACCAGGCGCTGTCGCATCCCGAGCGAGAGCTGGCGGCAGAAGTCGCGCCGCCGCTCACGCAGATCGACCATTTCCAGCGCCGCTTCGACCCGCGAGTCGCGCTCCTTTCCCCAAAAGCCGAAACACTCCGCCACGAAACGCAGGTATTCCTCGGCCCGCAGGTCCTGCGGCAGTGGCGCAAGATCGGGCATGTACGCGAGAATGGCGCGGGCGGCGTCCGGGTGGCACCGCGCGTCACGGCCCGCGAGGTAGACCTCGCCGTGCGTGGGTTCTTGCAGCGTGGCCATGACTCGAAAGGCCGTCGTTTTGCCCGCGCCGTTCGGTCCCAGCAGCCCGAAAATCTCGCCCCCGGGCACCTCGAAACTCAATTCATGCAAGGCAACGCGGCGTCCGTAATCGACGCGCAGGTTGCGGACGCGAACGCTCGTGTCGGGAGCTGGGCTGCCTGCACTCATAAATCCAGGGCTGACACCGACCACGCCACGTTTCCCTGCACTTGGCGGCCCCCGTCCGCGAGCGCGGTTTCAAGCACTTCCTGTTCGTGCCGGGATTTATTTTCCATCTGCGTCAGGCCCTGCTCCAGCGTCGGTCCGACGGCTGCGGACGGACGGTGCACGACAGGCGAGGCCACCGGGTTCAGGAGCCAGTAGGCAAACCCCGCCAGCGCCAGGCAAGCAGCGACCCGTCCAAACAACGCCGTCCAGGCTGGACGGCGGGCCGTGGGGGCGGGCAAGCGAACGATGTCCGGCCGGGCCGCCGCGTCCAGAATGCGCTCGCGCAGCGGCGTGGCGACGGTGGTGGAAACTGGCCGGGCCAGTGCCGCCGGTGCCTCGTGCAGCCATTGTTCGGCAAACTCCGCGCACTCCACGCAACCAGCGAGGTGGGCCCGGAGTTCAGGTGTCTGGAGCGCACCCGAGTCGGCCAGCTCTGAAAGCTGCCACTGGCACGCCTCGCAACCGGTGGGAACATGGATAAAGGGATCGTTTCTCATGGCGTGCAGATGCGGTGCTTGAAAAAGGGGACGAGGGTTTGGCGGGCGCGAAACAGGAGCACCTTGGCGTTTGAGAGACTGACTCCCAGCGTGCGGGCGATTTCCTCCACGCTCAACTCCTCCTGCACACGCAGCCACAGCGCGCTGGCCTGCGCCTCCGGCAGCCGGGTAAAGACCTCCCGCCAAGCGTCAGCGGCCTCGTCCGTGTCCGCGTGGATGTCCGCCGGGGAGCGATGCTCGACCGTTTCATGCTCGAATTTGAAGGGTTCCAGACGTTGCGTCCGTCGCCAGAAGTCGGTCAGCTTGTGACGAGCGATCCCATAGAGCCAACCCGTGAATGGCAGTTGGGAGTCGTAGGTATCGATCCGGCGGCAAACGGCGAGAAAAATATCCTGCGCCAGATCGTCGGCTTCCACCGGGTTCGCGCAACGCACCGCGAGGAAGCCCCGCAGCCGGGGCAGGTGCCGGTCGATCAGCGCGGACCCGGCCGCGCGGTCACCTGCCTGCCAACGCCGCGCCAGTTCGGCATCGTCCGAATCCCGGCACGCCACGTTTTCGCTCACGAGCGCCGGGGTCATTGGTCGTCTTTCGCTGCCTTCGTCTTGTTCTCGATCTCGTGCGCGAGGCTGTCGAACAATTTTTTTGCCTCCTGCGGTTCCAGGTGGAGTTGCATTGCCAGCCGCGAGCCGTCCTGCTTGAGCGACAAACGCTCATCCCAGGGCACGCCGTTGGCATCGCGCATGGAGAGGCCGGCCGCCATGCCGTCGATCATCCGGGCCGCGCGCCGGGCAGAACGCTCGCTGTCCAGCTCCGCCGAGGCGTCCACGTCGAGCCTTCCGTCGGAGGTGAGCACGTGAAATTCGAGGTGCGGCAGCATCTTGAGCAGTTCCGAGTCGCGCAGGTCGGGGTTGCGGGCCAATAGAGACTCGACCTCGACGTTCCCGCCCAGGATCTCGTCGGGCTTCGCTGGCACGGCAGCCGCGAAGCCGCCCCCGTCAGGAGTGAGGGCCAGCTCCAGCAAACCGCGCGACGTGCTCACGAACACACGGTTGTCGGCGAACTTCCCGATCCACACTTCCTTGCCCCGGTGCTGAAAGTGAATCGACGGGTAGCCCGCGATGTCTTCGACCGGGGCGGCATGTTTTTTGCTGATCGCATCGAAACGCTGGGTAATGCCCCCGCCTTCCGCCGAAAAACCGAGGTCGGCCAGGAAGGGGAAGGCATCGCCGCCGCTCTTCTGAGGTCGGAATCCGAAGACGGCCAAAGACTCCAACTTTCCGCCGGGAGCAGAGGCTTTGTTCCCGGAAAGGGAGGTCAGAACCGGATCGAGACTCTTGAAAAGCTCCTGGCCGATGCCCGCGCGGAGACGCTCGGCGTCGAAGTGAACGGACCAGAGAATTGGGCGGTCGGCTGCGACGGTCTGGGCAGACCGGGCGAACGATCCGCCGACCCACAAGGCGACGCCGGCGAACAGGATGGTGCGAATTTTCATGGATGGTTTGCTTCTGGATTCGCGGTCCGGGAGGACAAGGTTACAACAATCCGCGAAGCAAATTAGAGCCACGGCGCACGGATGCTGGCCTCGCGGGTGATTCTCGCGGCAAACGCGAGCCCCGCTGTTCCGGACTCTGTTGACAGACGTAACGTGCATACACCATCGCGCAGCGTGCCGGGGACTTGCCCCGCATGGCACCATGTCTCTGTTTGAACTTGCACTGGAGGCGGGACGCCCTCACCCGCGCAAGGGAATCGGAACGTAGAAAATCCGGCGGGCAGCCTCAATTCGGCGTAAACCCGCGACAACAAGCGCGGATGGGGGGGGATTCGAACCCCCGGAACCTTTTACAGTTCACACGCTTTCCAGGCGTGCACAATCGACCACTCTGTCACCCATCCAGATCGTTTCACCCCGGCAGCGGGGGACTCAGATGATGGGGCCACTCACCGTCTTTTTCCAGCGATTTCTTGCTGGCGGCGTTCTCCCTGCGTTTCAGAGGGGTGGCAGGACGTTCTTTGCCAAAGCAGCCGTCACCGTCATCACAGGACGGTTGACCACCTGACTCATCCGCAACGACAGCACCGCGCTGCATAAAATATACGCCTTCTCCGGCGGCATTCGCCAGCGGTCAGTAATGAAATCCACCATGCGCGAGGTGGCCGCCGCCGCCGCCGCGAGCGGGTCGGCGTGCGCGGCGATCATCAGCCATTCGCCCGGGTTTCCCTCCGGCCGCGCCGGTGTCGGCGGAGTTTCGGCCATCGGCGCAGTCAGCCGGAAATCCCGACGCACCCGGAACGTCAGCGTCACTTCCGCCGGGGCTTCGATCCCGTTGAGGCAGACCTCGCCGTCGCCCTGCGCCGCGTGGATGTCGCCCACGGAAAACAACGCCCCGGGCCGAAACACGGGCAGGAAGAGGGTCGCGCCAGCGGCGAGGTCCCGCACGTCCATGTTGCCGCCAAAGGGCCCGGGTGGACGGGTGAGAATTTCGCCGTCCTCGGCTGGCGCGACGCCCATCACACCGCAGAAAGGCTGTAACGGCACGCACGCGGGCGATAACGTGGTGGAAAAGTTTTCTTCCAACTCCCAGATGAAGAAGCTCGGCTCCTTGAATCGCTCGGGCAGCACTCCCATGTCCGGAAAAATGCTCGTCCAACCCCAGCCGCCGTGCCGCACCCGGTGAATCCGCACCTCCAGCACGTCGCCGGGCTGTGCATCCTCGATGTACACCGGACCCGTCAACGCGTGGATCAGCGAACGATTGATGCGCAGGAAGTCTTCCAGGCTCGATTCGCGCGTCAACTGCCCACCACTGGATTCCAGACACTCGAAGTGCACCGTATCACCGCTGCGGATCGTCAGCGCGGGCGGTAGCGCGGCGTTCCACCGATGATGGATGTGCCCACTGCCCAACCGGTGCTCCGCCGCCATGTCAGGCAACTTCCACGGTCATTTGTACCTCGACGAGCACGCCCTTGGGCAGCGAAGCCACGCCAACCGCCGCACGGGCATGGCGGCCCGCGTCTCCGAAGACGGCCACCAACAGGTCCGACGCGCCGTTGATGACCTGCGGCACATCGACAAAATCCGGCGCGACGTTCACGAACCCGTTCAGAAGCACCACCTGTTTGACCATCTCAAGCGAGCCCG
>CAXTVY010000005.1:17582-28477 GCA_964247665.1 uncultured Chthoniobacterales bacterium
GGTTCAACGCGCAGACGCGCGCGGCTTCCTGCGCCTCCTCCAACGTTTTGCCTGCTCCGGCCTTGCCGGTGATCAGCGTGCCATCGGCCCGCACCGAAATAGCCCCCGACAGGAAGAGGAGGTTGCCGGAGCGCCGGAACGGCAGGTAATTGCCCGCCCCGCCCGGAGGCGGCGGCAGGGTGTGACCGAGGGAGAGGAGCTTTTCTTCGATGGCGCTCATGGTAGGTAGGGGTAAGCAGTGGATTCCGGCGGCGACAACGTGGCGCGGGGTCCGGTGCGTGGCAAATGGGCGTCAGAACGACCGCGCATACTGCGGCGGCACGAGGGCGGCGAGCACGTCCTGCAAGCCGAGTGCCTGCGCGGCATGTAGCGGCCAGTTCGGATCGCGCAGAAATTCGCGTGCCAGCAGGACCAGATCCGCCCGGCCCTCGCGGATGATCGCGTCGGCCTGCCGGGGCTCGGTGATCATGCCGACGGCGGCGGTGGCGATCCCGGCTTCCCGGCGCACGGTCTCCGCCAGGAACACCTGATAATCCGGGGCCACGGGGATCTTCGCGTGCGGAACGTTGCCGCCGCTGGAGCAATCCACGAGGTCAACCCCTTCCTCTTTGAGCCGCCGGGCCAGTGCGACGGAATCCTCCGGTGTCCAACCGCCTTCAATCCAGTCGGTCGCGGAGATGCGCACGGTCAGCGGCAGGTTCTCGGGCCACGCTTGCCGCACGGCCCGCGTGATTTCCAGGGTGAAGCGGATGCGGTTCTCGAACGAGCCGCCGTATTCGTCCGTGCGCCGGTTGGACAACGGCGAGAGGAACTCGTGTGCGAGGTAGCCATGCGCTCCGTGCAGTTCCATCCAGCGGTAACCGGCGTCCAGCGAGCGGACCGTGGCCGCACGGAATGCCTCGGCCACCCCGGCAATTTCCCCCCGGTTCAGCTCGTGGGGCGTGCGCTCCGTTTCCGGCCGGAACGCCAGCGGGCTCGGCCCGACCGGCAACCAGCCCCCGGCGCTGTCTGGCACCTGGCCGTTGCCCTCCCACGGACGCTGCACGCTCGCCTTGCGACCAGCATGGGCCAACTGGATACCCGGCACGGCACCGTGATCCGAGAGGAAGCGGTTGATGCCTGCCAGCGGCTCGATCTGTGCGTCGTTCCACAACCCGGCGTCCTGCGGGGAGATGCGCCCGTCCGGCGTGACCGCCGTGGCCTCGCAGATAATGAGTCCAGCACCGCCCAACGCCCGTGCACCGAGGTGGACCAGGTGCCAGTCGTTGGCCATGCCGTCATTGGAAGAATATTGGCACATGGGCGAGACACCGATGCGGTTGCGCAGGGTCACGTCCTTGAGTTGGAAGGGGCTGAAGAGGTGGGCGGTCGCCATAACAAAAGGTAGGGAGGAATCGTTTCGGGCCACGGCGCACAGTGCCTTTTTTCGCTTGGCGGCAAAAAAGTCGATGCTAGCACGGGCCGGAGCGGCGAAGGAACGCGTCTGCCATGGATTCCCGCGATTCGACCGCTGCCGCCGCCCCGATCCTTCCCCCGTTGCCAGGGTGGCTGCTGGGGCTGCTCGCGCTGACGGCCGGGATCACGGTGGCAAACATCTACTACTGCCAGCCGTTGCTCGGGACGATGGCGCGCGCGTTCGGCGTGGGGACGGGCGCGGTCACGGCCATCGCGGCAGCGACCCAACTCGGCTACGCCACGGGGCTGCTGCTGATCGCTCCGCTGGCCGATAGCTGCGAGCGCAAGGGCCTGATCGTTGCCACCGCTTCGGTTTCGGCCGTGGTGCTGGCGGGCGTGGCGCTGTGCCCCACGGTCCCCTGGCTGACCGCTGCCAGCTATCTGCTGGGCACCGCCTGCGTGACGCCGCAGCTCGTCGTGCCTTACGCCGCGAGCATGGTGGCACCGGAGCGCCGCGGGCGCACGGTGGGCGCGGTGATGAGCGGGCTGCTCGTCGGCATCCTGCTCTCGCGCACGATCAGCGGGCTCGTCGGTGCCCACGCGGGCTGGCGGAGCGTCTACTGGCTGGCGTGCGGCGTGATGACCGTGCTCGCGGGAGTGCTGGCAGTGCTGCTGCCCACCCAGCGGCCAGCACAGCGCATTCCTTACGGCAAGCTGCTCGCGTCGCTCCTGCCGTTGCTCGGGCGGGAGCCTGTGCTGCGCCGTCACGCGCTCATCGGCGCGCTGGGTTTCGGCGCGTTCAGCGCGTTTTGGACGACGCTTTCCTTCCATCTCGCCAGCCTGCCGCAGCACTACGGTAGCCAGACCGCCGGAATGTTCGGGCTGATCGGCGCGGCCGGAGCCGTGGCGGCCATCGTGTCCGGCCGGCTGGCGGACCGGATTGGCCCGAAACCGCTCAACGGAGCGGCGCTGGGTTTGGTTGTCGTTTCTTTCGGCTTAATGGCGGCCACCGGGCGTTCACTGGTGGGGCTCGCGGCCGGCGTCATCGGCATGGACGCCGGGGTGCAGGGCAGCCAGATCTCCAACCAGGCGCGGATTTACGCCCTGTCCGCCGAACTGCGCAACCGGATCAACTCGGTGTACATGGTTTCGTACTTCCTCGGTGGCGCACTGGGCTCGGCTCTGGGCGCGCGTGCCTGGGAAACGGCGGGCTGGACAGGCGTGTGCGCCTTCGGCGTGCTGCTCGGTGCAGGCGGGCTCGTGGCGCTGTTCACGGTGGGCCGGTCGGCGGCCTGACCACGCGCCCGGCACCTTCTGGTCAGGCGAGCAAAGAGCCACCCGTAACCCCGTACACCATGCCCGTCGTGTAGCTGGAGTCATCCGACGCCAGCAGCACGTACACGGGGGCGAGTTCCGCCGGCTGTCCGGGACGGCCAAGCGGCGTCTGCTGGCCGAACGTTTTGGCTTCCTTCATGCCCATCGTCGAAGGGATCAGTGGTGTCCAGATCGGTCCCGGGGCAACCGTGTTGACCCGCACACCCCTTTCGGCCGCCGCCTTGGACAAGCCCTTCGTGAACGTAACGATGGCTCCCTTGGTCGAGGCGTAGGCGAGCAGTTCGGGCGAGGGCTGATAGGCCTGCACGCTCGACGTGTTGATGATCGTGCCGCCGGGCTTCATCATGGTCAGGGCGGCCTGCACGAGGTAGAACATGGCAAAGATGTTCGTGGCGAACGTGTGCTGGAGTTCCTCGGGCGTGATCTCGCCGATGTCCTCGTGGGTGCGCTGGAACGCGGCGTTGTTGACCAGTACGTCCAGCCGTCCGAACTGGGCGTGCGTCTTTTCCACCAGGGACTTGCAGAAGCCCGGATCGGTGATGTCGCCCGGCAGCAGGAGCGCCCGGCGGCCCGACGCTTCCACCCAGCGGGCGGTTTCGCGGGCGTCCTCGTCCTCGTCGGCGAGGTAAGAAATCGCCACGTCCGCGCCCTCCCGGGCGTAAGCGATGGCCACCGCGCGGCCGATGCCGCTGTCGCCGCCGGTGATGAGCGCGGCGCGGCCGGTGAGCTTGCCGCTGCCCCGATAGGAATTCTCGCCGTGGTCCGGCTTGGTTTCCATGTCCGTTTCCAGGCCGGGCGGCTTCTGGTCGTGGTCCTTGATCTCGGGAGTGACGTACTTCGTGCGGGGATCGGAGTTGGCGGATGCGCTCATGGTTGTAAAAACTGCGTTCGCGCCATGCGGACGGCCCGGTCGGCTTTTCTTTCGGCGGGAGCGGGCTATGGTGTCCGCCCTCCGATTGTCCGATGAACACCCGCCCCACCCTGCTCCAGGAAGCCCGCCGCACGCTGGCGCTGGCCGTCCCGATGACGGTGGGTCAGGTCGGGCAGATGCTGTTGGGGTTTTCCGATTCCATCATGGTGGGACGATTGGGCGTCGTGCCGCTGGCGGCGTGCGCGTTCGCCAACGGCATCCTCAATGTGCTCTACGTTACGTGCATCGGCCTGCTGGCCGGGGTGAGCATCCTCGTGGCCCAGGCCCACGGCGCAGGGCGCGGGCGCGAGGCGGGCGAGACGCTGCGGCATGGGTTGGCCATCGCCCTCGTCACGGGCACGGCGCTGGGGGTGGCCGTCACGCTGGGTTATCCGCTGCTGCGCTTTCTGGGCGAGCCGCCGGATGTCGTGGCGCAGGCGCGGCCCTTCCTCGTAGTCGTCGGCTGGTCGCTGTTGTCCGCGCTTTGCTGGCAGTGCCTCAAGCAATACTGTGATTCGCTCTCCCACCCGCTGCTGCCGATGCTGGCGATGCTGGCGACGGTGGTGCTCAACGTGTTCCTGAGCTGGGTGCTCATCTACGGTCATCTGGGCGTGCCTGCGTTGGGGCTGCGCGGGGCGGCCTGGGCGACGTTCATCTCGCGCGGCTTGCTGACGGCGGCCATGGCTCTGCTCGTGCTGCGGGCGCGCCGGTTCCGCGGCACCCAACCGCCGCGCTGGCGGGCGGCGCTGTCGCAGGCGGTGCTGCGCGCGCAACTCGCCCTGGGGTGGCCGGTGGCCCTGCAACTCCTCTTGGAAGTCGGCCTTTTCAGCGCCGCCGCCTTGATGATGGGCTGGCTCGGGGCCGGGGCACTGGCGGCACATCAGGTCGCCATCTCCTACGCGGCCCTGACCTTCATGCTCCCGCTGGGCCTGGGTATCGCGGTCAGCGTGCGGGTGGGACAGGCTGTCGGCGCTGGCGAATGGGGGCGGGTCCGCCGCATCGGCCTGAGCGGCATCGGGATGGCGGTCGCCGTGATGAGCGTATCCGCCGCAGGCTTCCTGGCGCTGGGCGGGGTGCTGGCGGGCTTTTTCATCCGTGACTCCGCGGTGGCCGCGATTGCCGCGCAACTGCTCGTCGTGGCAGGCGTGTTCCAGATTTTTGACGGCGCGCAGATCGTCAGCATGAGCGCCTTGCGCGGCCTGTCTGACGTGCGCATACCGACATTGATCGCGTTCATCGCGTACTGGCTCGTCGCGCTGCCGATCTGTTATTATTTCGGCCTGCTCCGGACGCGGGACCCGCGCGGCATCTGGTGGGGGCTGGCGCTGGGTTTGGCGGTGGCGGCGTTGTTGTTGACCCTGCGCTTCCTGGCCCATACCCGCCGTTCTAGCGCATCGTTGACTGGTTTGCCCCAAGAAGGAGCGGCGAACCGCGACCGGGAAACTCTGTTACCGGTTATCCCGTAGCCAACAGCCGCTTTCGGAGGGCGGCAGCATGGGTTACATTGCTTTCCTGTCCGCCATGCCGACCCTGGAACATCCTGCCGCGCTCGACACTGCCGCCGTGCCCGTCCGCGTGTTGCCCGAACTGCTGGCCCCGGCCGGGAATTGGGAGTGCGCCCGCGCGGCGGTCGAAAACGGGGCGGACGCCATCTATTTCGGCCTGAGCCGCTTCAACGCCCGGATGCGGGCGGATAACTTCACAGAAGCCGACCTCCCGGCACTGATAGAATTTCTCCACCGGCGTGGGGTCCGTGGCTACGTGACGTTCAACACGCTGGTCTTTCCTGACGAACTCGACGCCGCCGCGAAATACCTGCGCGCGATCATCGCCGCCGGGGCGGACGCCGCCATCGTGCAGGACATCGGAGTATGCCGGCTCATCCGGGAAATGTCACCGGACTTCCCGATCCACGGTTCCACGCAGATGACCGTTACCAGCGCGGCGGGCGCGGCGTTCGTGCGCGCGCTGGGTTGCCAGCTCGTGGTGCTAGCGAGGGAATGTTCGATCCAGGAGATCGAGGCCATTCGCACAGAACTCGCGGAGCGGAACACTCCCCTGCCCCTGGAGGTGTTTGTCCACGGGGCGCTCTGCGTGGCGTATTCTGGCCAGTGCCTGACCAGCGAGGCGCTCGGCGGCCGTTCGGCCAACCGCGGCGAGTGCGCACAGGCATGCCGGATGCCCTACGACCTCATCGCGGACGGCCAAACCGTGCCGCTGGGCGACCGCCGGTATCTGCTCAGCCCCCAGGACCTCGCCGGGCTGGACGCCATCGCGGGTCTTGCCCGCGCCGGGGTGGCTTCACTGAAAATCGAGGGTCGACTCAAGACCCCCGAGTACGTCGCGGGCATCACGCGGGTGTACCGTGCCGCCTTGGACCGCCTCGGTGCGGAGGCGTTGCCCACCACGAGTGACACCGCCCGCGAACGCTACGAACTGGAAATGAGCTTCTCGCGCGGGCTGCACACCGGCTGGCTGCACGGCATCGACAACCAGAAGCTCGTCCATGCGCGCTTCGGCAAGAAACGCGGCGTTTACCTCGGCAGCGTGCAACGCGTGCGCGGCGAACAAGTCTTCATCGACGGCGCGGACGGTGCGCTGAAAGCGGGCGACGGCGTGGTGTTCGACGCGGGCCAGCCCGACGCGCCCGAGCAGGGCGGCCGGGTGTACACGGTGCAGACCACAGGCTCTGAAATGGTGCTGACGTTCGGACACGGCAGCGTGGATTTTTCGCGCGTTTACCCCGGCGACCGGGTCTGGAAGACCAGTGACCCCGAGTTGGAGAAACGCCTGCGCGGCACGTTTGAAGGTGATGCGCCGCGCTTCCGGCGGCCGGTGGATTTCGAGGTGCACGGTCACGCGGGCGCTCCACTGACGCTGATTGCGCGCGACCCAAGATCAGGGCACATGGCGCGGGTGGATTCGACGATTCCGCTCGCGCCTGCCGAGCGCCAGCCGCTGACTTGGGAGAGCCTCGCCGCGCCGTTGGGTCGTCTCGGGGGAACCCCGTTCCGGCTGGGCGAGTTGACCTCGCACCTGGAGGGCGAGGTCATCCTACCCATCAGCGAACTCAACCGGCTCCGGCGCGAGGTGGGGGCTCAACTGGAGACCTTGCGCGCACAGCCCCGGCGCTGGGAACTGTGCGAGGCCGCCCCCGGTGCCGCCACGGCCCACAGCACGGCCCCCACTGTCCCGGAACTCGTCGTGCTCGTGCGCAACCTCGCGCAGCTCGACGCGGCCATGTCCACCGGCGCACGGACGGTGCATTGCGAGTTCGAGGACCCCAAGGGCTACCGTGAAGCCGTGCGCAGGTTCCGGTCGTTTGTGCCGGCTGGCGGCGAGGGCACGCGCACGATCCGGGTCGCGCCCCCACGCATTTTCAAGCCGGGCGAAGATTGGATTCTGCGCCAGGTACGCTCGTCCGATGCGGACGGCTATCTCGTGCGCAACTACGATCACCTGCGCTTTTTTGCGGATGAACCCGGGCTGCTCGGCGATTTTTCGCTCAACGTGGCCAACCGGCTGACAGCGGCATATTTCATGGAGCAACACGGGCTGGACCGGCTGACGGCTTCCTACGATCTCAACGCCACGCAATTGGAGGCCCTGCTTGCCAGCGCGCCGCCGGAATGGTTTGAAGTGACGATCCACCAGCACATGCCGATGTTTCACATGGAGCATTGCGTGTTCTGCGCGTTTTTGTCGGCGGGCACGGATTACCGCAACTGCGGACGGCCCTGCGATAAGCAGGAGGTGCGGCTCAAAGACCGCGTCGGGCTCGAACATCCGCTGAAGGCGGACGCGGGCTGCCGCAACACGGTTTTCAACGCCCGCGCGCAGACCGGCGCGGAAGCCGTGGAGCGGTTGCAAGCGCTGGGCTGCCGGTGGTTCCGGGTGGAGTTCGTCAACGAGACGCCGGAAGCGGTGGCCACGACGCTCGACCGTTACGGCAAGCTCCTGCGTGGGGAGATCAACGGCGCGGAACTGTGGCGGGAGTTGAAGCTGCAAAATCAGTTGGGCGTCACGCGCGGACAGATAGACCGGGTCGATGCGCGGCAGGTGTTTCCCGGCACGGCGCACGGGGAAAGGCAGAAGGCAGAAGGTAGAAGGTAGAAGGCGGAAAGCGAAAACATCGACGGCGCATGTTGATCGCCTTCCACAAACCCTACGGCGTCTTGTCCCAGTTCACGCCGGAGCCCGGCTCGGCGTTTCGCACGCTCACGGAGTTTGGTTTTCCCAAGAGTGTTTATCCCATCGGGCGGCTGGACGCGGACTCCGAAGGATTGCTTTTGCTGAGTGACGAACCATCGCTCAATGCGCGCCTGTTGCATCCCAGACGCGTCCACGCGCGGCGATACTGGGTGCAGGTCGAACGCATTCCAGCGGATGGAGCCCTGCGCGCATTGGCGCAGGGCGTGACAATTCAAGGGTATCGGACACTGCCCTGCCGCGCGTGGCGGCTCGATCCCCAACCGGACCTGCCGCCGCGTGAACCGCCCATCCGAGTGCGGCGGCAGGTCCCAGACTGCTGGATCGCCCTGGAATTGACCGAGGGCAAGAATCGTCAGGTGCGCCGCATGACCGCCGCCGTCGGGCATCCGACGTTGCGCCTGCTGCGGCAGCGCATTGGCCGGTTGGATTTGCCGCCGGATCTGCACGCGGGCGGGTGGCGCGTCCTGGACGATGTCAGCCGCCAGCTCGCACTGGGAGAATGACCGGCTTGATCTACTTCGATTTCTATGGAGACATTATTATAACGCTCACGCTGCCATTAGTTTGTAAATCTTTCCCGAACGAGAGTTCCACCTTGGCGTTGGCCGCCGCGATGCCCGGCACCGAAACGGTCGGCGCGGACGTGTAACCGCTGCCACGGCTAAGAATTTCGTAGCCGATGACTTTGCCATCCTTGATCGCCACATTAGCCGTGGCGGCAGTGTTCTTCCAGATCCCTCCCTGGCCGGGCGGGTAGCGGTAGAAGTTCGAGACCTCGTTGAGCCTTTCATCGGTGACACCGTACTTCCCGAGGGCATCCATCAGGGCGGCTTTGTTCTGTCGGGCTTCGGCCTCCGAGGGGCCGCCGCTGCCGGGACCGGCGGGGTGGACATGACTGAAGGCTTCCCGGAAAATCTCGGGAGTGACGCCCAGCGCCGCGGCGATCAAGATCACCGGGCGGCCACGATCCACGGCTTCGGTCTCATGGCCACCCGAGAACACCACGGGCACGCGCATGGCATCCGGGGGAAGAGAGAAGGCAGAAGGCTGAAGGACGGAGCAGAAAAAGAGGAAGAAAGGTAATATGAAGCGAAAGGGGTTTTCTTTCATCAGATGAGTACGATGTTTTGCTGCCTTTTGCCTCCTGCCTTCAAAGACTATCCCACACGGGCCGCAGGTCCGGGTCGGTGCGGGCGAACTCGCGGAATTTCTTGTCCAGCCGGAAGCTCACCCGCAGGTGCGCCTGCGCTTCCTCCATGTTACCCAGCACGGCGTCGTAGCAGCCGAGATTGTAGTGGTAGGTCGCCTCGTTGAGCAGCGCGGACGGTCCTGCCAAGAGCAGGGATTTCGCCTCGGCGGTGCGCCGAAGTTCGTGCAGGCAAAAGGCCGCGTGGATATAGCCGAAAGTCTCCTTGGGCAGCATTTGGCAGAGCGTGCGGCTGAGTTCCAGCGCCTCTTCCCAGCGCCGCGCACGCATGAAGCCAAACAGTCGCAATTGGAGCACGTCGCTCGTGGCCTGCATGTCTTCGGGCAAGGAATCCAGCTCCGCCAGGGCATCGTCCAACATGCCCAACTCGAAATAGCCTTGGGCCGCGAGAACGGTCTTGTTCGTGTTCGGACCGATGTTCATAGTTGGACTCGCCACGAGCAAAGCAGAAAGCCTGATGGCAGGCAATAGCGGTGCGGCAGCCATCCGCCCTTTCCGTTCGACACGATCCTTCTGCATCATGATGACCCGACAGGACGGCGACAATTCGGTCGATAAGAAGGCGCTCCAGATCAATCTGGACGCCACGAAATACGGCACGTTCGCGGAGATCGGCGCGGGCCAGGAGGTCGCGCGGCAGTTTTTCCACGTCGGCGGCGCGTCGGGGACCATCGCCAAGACGATTTCTGCCTACGACATGACGTTCTCCGACGCCATCTACGGACCCACCCCGCGCTACGTCAGCCGCCAGCGGCTGGGCCAGATGCTCGACTATGAGTACAACCTGCTCATCGAGCGCCTGGGCGACAAGCGCGCGGGCCGGACGAGTTTCTTCACGTTCGCCGACACCGTCGCCGCCCGCGCCTACAACCACCCGAGCGAGAGCCACGGCTGGCTGGGCATCCGCTTCCAGGCACACCCGCGCGCGGAATCCAACCAGATCATCATCCACGTCCGGATGCTCGACAAGGAGAACCTCCAGCAGCAGGAGGCGCTCGGCATCATCGGCGTCAACCTGATCCACGGTGCGTTCTACCAGTACCAGAGTCCCGAGAAGCTCATCGGTTCCCTGCTCGACGGCCTGGACCTGGACCGCATCCAGGTGGACATGATCAAGTTCACCGGACCGGACTTCCACTACATCGACAACCGGTTGATGGCGTTGCAACTGGTCGAACAAGGGCTCTCCGACGCGGCGATGTTCACGGCGGATGGCGAGGTCGTCCGCGCGGACGAGTTCCTCTACAAGAAGGCTGTGCTCGTCGAGCGCGGCAGCTTCCGGCCGTTGACGAACACCACGCAGGACATCCTCGATTGCGCCAAGGCCACGTTCCTCAAGGAGCCCAAGCAGATCGGCGACGAACCCGTGGTGCTCATGGAAATCACCATGCAAAACCTCGCGGCTTGGGGCGGCCCGAGTGGCAAGATCGACCACACCGACTTCATTGACCGGGTGGATGTACTGGGCAAGCTCGGCCACACCGTGCTGGTGTCCAAGTTCGGGGAATATTTCCGGCTGGGCGCGTACCTGTCGCGCTGCACGAACAAGATGATCGGCATCGCCATGGGCGTGCCCTCGCTCATCGACCTGTTCCAGGAGAAATATTATACGACCCTGGAGGGCGGCATCCTGGAGTCGCTCGGCCGTTTGTTCAAGGGCTCGCTGAAGCTCTATGTTTACCCAGTCACGGACGAAAAAACCGGCGAACTGCTTACCGTGCGTAACCTCAAGGTCGCGCCGAACCTGCAAAACCTCTACGACCATCTCGTTGAGAACCACTTCATTGAGGCACTGGAAGGCTACAAGCCGGAGTACCTTCGATCTTTTCGCGTGCG
>CAXTVY010000005.1:28487-40679 GCA_964247665.1 uncultured Chthoniobacterales bacterium
GCTCAAGCTGATCCAGAACGGCGACCCGGCCTGGGAGGGCATGGTGCCCGCGCCGGTCGCGGAGATGATCAAGAACGGCCGACTCTACGGCTACAACGGTCCGGCCGCTACCAGCGGAGTCGGCAGCCAATACCGGGATTAAGCGGCGCGGACCCGCCGGGCGTATCGCCGGCCGGGTTGAGGCGGCGCGCGGGTTGGGCTATGCTGGCCGTTCCTATGATTGCGGAACCCGCTGCGCACGAGGCCGAACGCGTGGCAACATACGATGCCCTGGAAATCCGGTTGTTGGAAGCGATCCGGACGGGGTCAACGGCAGACAACGCCCGGTTCAACGCGCTCGCTCTGGCGGTGTGTGCATTTCAGCGGGAATATAATCTTCCCTACGCCAATTACTGCCGCGCCTTGGGCACCGATGTGGTGCATGAATGGCAGCAAATTCCGGCGGTGCCGCAGCAAGCTTTCAAACGGTTCGCTTTGCGGACGTTCCCGGAGTCGGAAACCGCGCGCACCTTCCGCACGAGCGGCACGACTGGCGAAGGTTACGGCAGCCACCACTTCCGCTCCTTGCGTCTTTACGAGGCGTCCATCGTGGCAGGCTGGCGGCACTTCGATCTGCCTGAACGTTTGCCGCAGGCCGTGCTGGCACCGACGCCAGAGACTAACCCTCATTCCTCGCTCGGGCACATGATGGGAGTGTTGGGTGAGTTGGCTCCGCAAGGCGAGCAGCGGTACTTCATCCGTGACGACGGTAGCCTGGACGTAGATGGGTTGGAGCACATGACTAGAGAGTGCGTCCGGAAAGAGCAGCCGATGCTGCTGCTCGGCACGGCGTTAGCGTTCCTGCATCTCTGCGAAACGCTGGAACGGCGGGGCGCGGGTATTATGTTGCCATCAGGTAGTGAGATGATGGAAACTGGCGGCTACAAAGGCACCGGTCGAACGCTGGCCAAGGCGGAACTCTACGGCAAGTTCGAGCGCTGGCTGGGATTATCCGGTGACGCCGTGGTCAACGAGTACGGCATGACCGAGCTTTCCACTCCCTTCTACACGCGAGGGCTGGGTAAGGCGCACTTCGGTCCACCTGGGGCACGTGCCCTGGTGATCGACCCGGAAACCGGCGGGCCAGCCGTGCCGGGCGAGACGGGCGTGGTGCGCTTGTTCGACCTGGCTAACCTCGGCAGCGTGCTGGCGATCCAAACGCAGGATCTCGCTGTGTGCCGCGAGGATGGGGGTTTCGAGTTGCTCGGACGTGATCCGGCGGCGCTGCCGCGCGGCTGCTCACGCGCGGCGGACGAGATCCTGACGCGCGCCGATTAACCCGGGCAGTGATGCCACGGCACCCAACTCCAAAACCAAGCCACCATGCCGCGCATCGAACTCTTCACCACGATCCACGCGCCCATCGCGCGCGTTTTTGACCTCGCGCGCTCCATCGACTTGCACAGTGATTCCTTGTCAAGCACGGCTGAAAAAGCGGTGGGCGGCGTCACGTCGGGGCTCATCGGCGCGAACGAAACTGTTACTTGGCGGGCACGTCACTTCGGCGTGAGCCAGCATCTCACCAGCCGTATCACCCACTTCGAGCCATCCCAACGCTTCAGCGACCGCATGGTGCGCGGAGCCTTCAAGCGTTTCGACCATGACCACTTCTTCACGAGTCAGGGCAAGAGCGTGACCCTGATGCGCGACGTGTTCGACTTCGACGCTCCCCTCGGGCCGCTCGGGCACTTGGCGAATGTGCTTTTTCTTACGCGCTACATGCGGAAGTTTCTGCTGGTCCGCAACACCGCTTTGCAGGCGGTGGCCGAGTCGGAGCGATGGCGGCAGTACCTGCCGGCCGTCCCGCCATGACTTCCACCCTCACGACGGCCGCCCATCTCGCCGCCGCCGCCGCGCCGTTTCAAGAATTGCTGGGTGACATTCGTCCGGACAATCTACTTGCCCTGGTGCGGGCGGAACTGGGCCATGAGGCAATTCTCGATGGCTTCCAGTCCCACGGCCCGGAGGGCCATCTCGCCCTTGCCACCGGACGCGAAACTATTCTCCATGTCATCAGCGGCAACACGCCGCACGCCGGAATACAGAGTTTGCTGCGCGGACTGCTGGTCGGCGCGCACAACCTCTGCAAGCTGCCCTCGGGCGGATTGCTGCCGGAACTGTTGGCCTTCCGCACGGGCCTGCCGCCGCACTTGGCCGCACGGGTCGAGCTTTCGGAGACCTTGCCCGACGACTGGCTGGAACGTGCCGGGGCCGTGGTCGTTTTCGGGTCGGACGAAACCGTGGCCGCCTTGCACCGCCGCCTGCGGCCGGATCAGGTGTTCGTCCCCCACGGCCACAAAGTCAGTCTCGCGGTGGTGTTCGACGACGTGGCGGGCCGGTCGTGGGCCGACGCGGCCCGCGCCGTTTCCCTGTTCGATCAGCGCGGCTGCCTGTCGCCGCATTTGATTTATGTCGGCGGTGACCCCCGCGCCTACGCGGAAGGTCTGGCGGGCGAGATGGACCACTTCAACCGGCACACGCCCCGCTCGCCGCTGACGGCGGGGGAAGCCGCCGCAATCCAATCCTTGCGCGAGGAATGGCGGTTCCGCGCAGCCAACGAGCCGGACCGGCACGCCCTGTGGCACAGCACCGGTTCGACCGCCTGGACCGTTCTCTACGACGGGGCGGACCCGGGTTTTACCGCTTCCCCGCTCAACCGCGCCGTGTACGTCAAACCGCTGCCAGGCGATCTCCACGCGGCACTGGCGGCCGTGCGGCCTTTTCTCTCGACGGTCGGATTCTGGCCCGCCGACCGCAAGGTAGCCGAACAACTGGCCGGATTGGACTTGGGCGCATCACGGTTTTGTCCGCTGGGGCAAATGCAACGCCCGCCGTTGACCTGGCATCAGGATGGGGCACCGCCGCTCGCCGCGTTGGTGCGTTGGACCGACCTGGAAAGCGCGTGACGACAAAGTTGCTGACGGCGGGGTTGCAGGAAAAGCAACCGGGGGTAAATTAAATGCGCAAAACGCATGGCCAAAGAAGACCAGATCATCAGCATCGGTACGGTCACCGAGGTGTTGCCAGGCACTATGTTCCGTGTCGATCTGCCGAACGGCAGAAATGTGCTCGCCCACATTTCCGGCAAGATGCGCAAGCATTTCATCCGCATCGTGCCGGGTGACAAGGTTTCCGTTGAACTGTCGCCATACGACCTCGACAAAGCACGGATCACTTTCCGTGAAAAGTAGACTCCAGGCGGGTCAGTTCTGCAGCGTTCCGACCGTTGGACGCTCCGCTGCGCGTGGTTTCCACCCAGCACGCATTTCTTCGACTGCAGCCGTAATTTCGTCGGCTTTATACGCACGGAACGCCGATGCGTTGCGAATCCTTAGGCAAACCAACCAATCTATTTTATTGTTATGGCTGACGAATCCACGCCCCAATCCCAAACCGCCGAAGAGAAGCTGGAAGACAGCCAGTCTCACCTCAACCAAGCCGGCGACGACCTGAAGTCCGCTGCCACTGCGAAGCTCTCTGATCTCAAGGGCAAGGCGAACGATCTCAAGTCGGCGGCCTCCGCCAAAGTTGATGATCTGAAGAGCGCTGCGAGTGCCAAAGCCGACGACCTCCGCGCCACGGCTTCGGCCAAAGCCGATGAGTATTATTCTGCAGCTTCCGCAAAAGCGGAAGAGTATCGCGGGCAAGCCGAAGCCGCTTGGGGCGATGCCAAAGTCAAAGCACGTACTTACCACGAGGACGGGGAACAATACGTGCGTGAAAATCCGACCCGGGCTTTGCTTTACGCCGTGGGTGCCGGGTTTGTGCTCGGGCTGATCGTCCGCAAGTAACGTGGTTTGCGCCGGACACATGGCGAATACCTACCAGCAGTCCCCGCCTCCAGTGGCCGAAGAGGTGCCTGGTTTGCCCGAGAGCATTCGATTGATGCTCGCTTCGGCGGCCAGCTATTTTCATTCACGTCTCCAGCTTTTCGGGCTGGAGGCGAAAGATGCTGGAATCAACTACGTCAAGATCGTTGTACTGCTCATCACTGCGCTGATCGCCCTCGTGTTCAGTTATGTTTTCTTGGTAATGGCTGCCGTGTTCGCGGTGGCATGGCTGGTACATGGCAATTGGGGTTGGGTGCTCTTCGGGTTCGGCTTCCTGCACATCGCGGTAGCCGCCGGTTGCGCGCTGCTGGCCAAAAACCGGTTCACCACAGGTAGTTTTGATGCCACCATCGCAGAATTTAAGAAGGACAAGGAATGGCTGAGTCAAACAAAAAGTCCAAGCCGGTCTCAGACGCTCAGCGTCGTAAAGACGAGCTAGTGGCCGAACTCGCTCGTTCGCGGGTCGGCATGAGTTTGCATGGTGGTCAGGTCGCGTATCAGGCGGACATTGGTCGGCGCGCCAAGACCACGCTTAAAGCGTCTTTTAGCCATCACATCGGTGCATGGATGACCGGGGCATTGGTGGCAGGCGGCGCTGCATCAATGCTGCCGATGCGTGAGCGCAAGGTGTATGTGAACCCCCTGTCTAAAGACGGTGCTGGCAAATTAGCGGCGGCAGCGAAGCCGCGCGGTGGCTTTCTCATTTCATTGATCCGGGCGCTGACTCCGATTATCAAGCCCTTGCTGACCGCGTTTATCACCAAGAAACTGGCCAGTTTGGTTCAGGGTGCGGAAGGTGCGCAGAAAGCGGCGGAGCGAACGGCGGAAAAGGCTGATGATGCCACGGCACACGCCGAGGCCGCGACAAGCTAAGTTAGCCGCCGGTCTGACATCTGATGTTGTGCCTGATTTGCCGCGCGCGGATGCGGCAGGTCTGAAAAGCCCGCTAGTCGATCCCGGATTGGGTTGTGTGGCGCTGGTGGCGTTTCCCCATGGAGCAGGCCCGCGTCTTCTACACCGTCGCTCTGTGCATGATGGATGCGGAGACATCAGGGGCGTGACATTTTCATCGCCTCTTCAGGGTTGACTTCCCGGATCGATTGTCCCATATTGACAGCATGTCCGTGCTCCCCTCAGCAACGGTCGTCGCCCCCCAGGCGGTGTCTGTCAGTGCGCCCACCACGAGCCGCGAGGAAGTTTCGGTTGTGAAGTATATGAGCGATCAGGAACACGCTGTCTTTGACCACGTCGATCAATATCTGCGCATCGCTCAAGAGTCTGGTGCCTCCGATATCCACCTGGGAGTGAACATGCCGCCCCTCTGGCGACGGCATGGCCTTCTGGAACCGGTTTTTCGGCTGGCACCTCGGTTGTCGGTGGCGGACACCGAACAGTTGGCGAATAGTTTTCTTACCGAACCGCAGCTTGCCCGGTTGGCAGACCAAGGGGACGTGGACTTTGCATATTCCCCCCCATTCGGACGTTTTCGTACGAGCGTCGTCCGGCAACGACTGGGAACAGACCTTGTTTTTCGCGTCATCTCGACCTCGCTACGCACGATGGACGAACTGGGATTGCCCGAGAGTCTCAAGAAGTTGACGGAATACCATAACGGATTGGTGCTGGTAACCGGACCCGTGGGCAGCGGCAAATCCACGACGCTGGCGGCCATGGTGGAGGAAATCAATCGCAACCGGCACGACCACATCATCACGCTCGAAGATCCCATCGAGTACATCATCAAAGCCAAGGGCTGTCACGTCACGCAGCGCGAGGTGCACATGCATACCCGTTCCTTCGCAGCCGCTTTGCGTGGAGCATTGCGAGAAGATCCGGACATCATCATGGTGGGTGAGATGCGCGATTTGGAGACGATCTCCCTGGCCATCAGCGCGAGCGAGACGGGCCACCTCGTGCTCGGCACCCTGCATACCGGCAGTGCCGCCCGCACGCTCGACCGCGTGCTCGACGTGTTTCCCGTAGATCAGCGCGATCAGATCCGCGTGATGGTCAGCGAGAGTTTGCGGGGCATCGTCAGCCAGCAGCTCGTGCCCCGTGCTGACGGCAAGGGCCGTGCGCTGGCCCTAGAGGTGCTCACCAATTCGCCCGCGGTTGGCAGCGTCATCCGCGAGGCGAAAACCTTTATGCTGCCCGGCATCATTCAGACCGGACGCAAGCAAGGCATGATGCTCATGGACGAGAGTTTGGGCAGGCTGGCGGCCCAGGGGATTATTGCCCCGGAAGAAGCGCTTGCCCGCTCCGACCAGAAACAGATGATGAAAACGATGCTCGGCATCTAACAATCCCGGAAATCATCCGGGCGCGACTGAACATTCACGCAACTTTCCCATGGCTTACATCGACCAATTTTTCGAAGTGCTCATCCAGGCCAAGGCATCCGATCTCCACATCGGCGAGGGTCAACCGCCCAAAATCAGGCAGCATGGCGAGATCGTTCCCATTCGCCAGGAGCCGATCACGAACGAAGAAGCCATCTACATGATGAGCGAAATTGCCGGGCCCAAAGGCTGGGCAACGTTTGATGAACGCGGCGACTTCGACTTTGCCTACGAGATGAACGAGGAGTCGCGCTTCCGCTGCAACTTCCTCAAGCAAACCAACGGTTATGGCTGCGTCTTCCGGCTGATCCCGACGAAGATTGCCACGCTCGAACAACTCAAGGTGCCAGCGGTCATCAAGGAGTTCGGCCATATACGTGCGGGCCTGGTGCTCGTTACCGGGCCGACCGGTTCGGGCAAGAGCACGACGCTGGCGGCGCTGGTCGATTATATCAACACGAACTTTTCCCGGCACATCGTCACGGTGGAAGAACCTATCGAGTTCGTGCACCAGAACAAAAAGAGCATCATCACCCAGCGTGAGGTGCCCGAGCACGCCGCATCTTTCCCGGCGGGTCTCAAGGCAGCGTTGCGCGAAGATGCCGACATCGTGCTCGTCGGTGAGATGCGCGACCTGGAAACAATTTCCCTCGCTCTGACCGCCGCCGAAACGGGGATGCTCGTGTTTGGCACCCTGCACACCAACAACGCGCGCAAAACCGTGGACCGGATGATCGACGCCTTTCCCGCCGATCAGCAATCGCAGGTGCGCACGATGCTCGCGGCCTCCCTGCGTGGCGTGATCGCGCAGTTGCTGCTCAAAAAGGCGGATGGCTCGGGCCGCGTGGCGGTCAACGAAATCCTCGTGGGCAACAACGCGGTCAGCCCCATCATCCGTGAAGGTGCGACGCAAAAGCTGGAGGACGTGATCGTTGGCGGCAAAGGCCAGGGTATGCAGTTCATGGACGACGCGATCTGGACGGTCATGCAGCAGGGGATTGTCAGCCCGCACGAAGCGTACATGAAAGCCATCGACAAGAACCGCTTCCGCAAGTTCTTGCCGACGGAAGACGCAGGGCTTTGAAAGTACGATTGGCATGGTTCCCGCTCTGATCGGGTCGCATGTCCTTCGCACAAACCGGATTTTTCGTCTTGGCTACCCACAAGTCATTAAAAGTCACGTTCTGGACGCGGACACGGGATTTCCTCAAGGATATTCTGTTGTACGGTTCGGTGAACTGGCGGCGCGCCTCGGATGAACTCCAGCCGCCCCGGCTCTCCCCAACCGAGCGCAAGATGGCAATGCCAACCAAAAATTTGGAGGTCATCAAACCACGCCACAATCCCCAGGCGGCTCTCATCAAGACTCTGCCCAAGAAGCCGTTGACTGCGAAGCTTCCCGATGTCACGGCCGGGGCCATTGTCTCGGACCCCCTGCTGGAATCCGACGGGCCTACTTCCCTTCCCAAACAGCCCCTCTTGCCGAAACGCGCGGTGGCAGAAATCGAGCCTGCCGCAGATGAAGCGGGAGTGGAGGGGGACGGACAGATTATCGTGCGGCGACGCAGACGGCATCACCGGGGCAGTCTGCTCGCTAAGCGCGCGCCGCGTAGCGTGGTGCAGTACAACGACTCCAAGCCAGGTTTGCTCGCCCGTCTCTTCGGCACGAAATAATGTGGGCAGGTTGCTCGTTCAATCGACTTGAGCCGAAGAACGGCTCAGATTGAGTAGCCGCGTGGCAGAGCCAACCCCCAAGCGGCGACCCAGGTGCAACCAGCGGGAAGCCGCGATCCTCTCACGCAGAATTGTCAGCTTTTCCGGGGCGGTTTTTCCGCCCGTGTGAGTGATCGCGCGGGCTCGGCCCAGCAACCGGCCCAGTGCAAACCAGCGGGAGTCGAGCAACGATTCTTGCAATTGCCGGTATTCCATCCAAGGCCGCGCATCGGCACGCACGCCCGAGAGTTGAGCCTTGAGCTTGTAGAATCTGTCCGCCAGTCCGCTGGCAGGTTCGAGCGAGGCCGCTCCCGGGCGGTACGTGTTGACGATGGTGCGGTTAGGGTACTCCGCTACCTCGGGATAGTGCTCGCGGTCCAGCCCGTCTATGAGATGATCAGTCATGCCGCCCGGCAGCAGCGCCAAGGCCTGGCACAGCAGAAAGTTGAGCAGGTCGGCCCGCGCCGCGCTGACGTTGCTCCAGAGGGCGCGTTGATAACGCGTGAAGGCAGCCCGGAGGGCGGGCTCGCCGGTCAACCGAACCGCAAGCACCCGGGCAAGGTCGAGGTTGACGCGCAGCATCTCGCGGACGAGACGCTCGGGTTCTGCTTCGACCGTGTTGCCCGGATGCACCCGGTAGTCGAGCAATTCGGCGTCGAGGATGCCGAGCTTGTTTTCGAGCGCGGCCATCACCAACGCGTAATAATCGTGCGCGAATCGGTAATCCTGCAATGGATGTTCACGCAGGTAACGGGCACGGGCGAAAAAATTGCTCGTCGTGCCGACAAAATTCGCCAAGCCAAGCCACTCGGCGATGTCTGGAGCATTGGTGCCGTCGAAACCGGCGGAATAGCTCCAAGCAGCCGAGAACCACCGCGTCTGCGGGGCGTCGGCGGGCAAGGTATCGCCGTTTTCGTCGATCAGCCGCAGACGCGTGCAAACGAGGTCGAGGTGAGGATGCTCCTCCAGATAGGCCAGGCAACGCTCCAGGCGGCGTGGATGGTAACAATCGTCGGAATTGAGGACAGCAAGATAGTCGCAGTCGTCGGCTAAGGCCACGGCACGGTTGATCGTGACACGAGCACCGGCGCTGGCCTGAATGACAACATCCGTGCGGGTTTCAATCCGGCCACCGGTGGCTTCATGGTTCCTGGCGACCATCGTGGCCATGGGAGAAGGAGTCGGCACCCCCTCCTCTGATACCGCCATCAAGGCGTTGAGGCTACCATCCGTCGAGCCATCGTCGATGATGATGATGCGGTCGGGCGGTCGGCTCTGCGCGCGCAACGAGGCCACCGCCGCGCCGATGTAGCGGACGTGATTATGGAGCGGAATGAGAACGGCGACTTTCAAAAACGGGGGCGGTGACCACCGGCAGGATGAAGGAAGGAGAGAGGCTGGGAAAGCCCGAAAACGCTTTTTCCGTCTCACCCCGGGTTGCCACCCACCGCCTGCGCAGACGCCAGGGGCACACCGTGAAACGGGCGATTTACAAGCTCGCAATTTGACTAAGATGCCCCCTTCCAAACGATAGGTTTAAACGACAAACCCGCGCTCTGCCCGGAGGGCAGGGAGCGCGGGTACGCCGCACGGAACATCGCGGAGGAAAGGTTCCGCAGGAAAGCGGTAGCTTTCGGGGTCACCGCCATCCGCAAGCTCGTCTTTATTTATCGATGGAAACCAGCTCCACGTCGAAAATCAGCGTCGAGCCGGGGGGAATGGTCGCGCCAGCACCCGAGTCGCCGTAGGCCAAGGCCGCCGGGATGAAAAGCTGCCACTTCGCCCCTGTCTTCATCTTCTGGAGCGCCTCCGTCCAACCTTTGATCACGCCGCCAACCGGGAACGAGGCCGTGCCGCCATGCTGCTCGCTGTTGTCGAACACCGTGCCGTCGAGGAGTGAGCCCCGGTATCTGACCGTCACGGTGTCCGTTGACTTAGGCATCGCGCCCGCGCCTTCCTTGACGACCTTATACTGCAATCCATCAGGGAGCGTCTGCACCCCGGGTTTGCCCTTGTTGGCCGTCAGGAAATCTTCGCCCACCTTCGTATTCTTTTCGGAGGAAGCGGAATTCTGGGCGGCGACTCCCTGCTGGGCCGCCTGTCGCTTGGCACTCATGTCCTTGGCGAAAGCCATGAGGATTTCGTGGACCTGCTCATCGGTCATCTGCTGTTTGCCGCCGAGGAGCACGTCGCGCACGGCCGCCGCGAACTGCGCGGGTTCAAAATCGATTGGCTGGCGCTTGAGCGTCTGCGCCACGTCTACCCCGAGGGAATAGCCGAGTTTTTCCTTGTCGGATTGCGGCGCAGTGGTGGCCTGGGCGAGTAGCGGAGTAACCGTCCCCAGCAAGGCGCAGAGGATGGTGAGCGGCAGAAGGGTTTTCATGACGGCAGGAACGATTTCTGGTGGTTCGACGGAAGGGGTTTACAAGGTCAAAGCGCGAAATGCCACCGGGCTGCCGCGCGTTGTGTCCCAACTGAGCCATGGTTGCGCAGTTTGTCAAAGGCACGGTGCGTGGCGTGGGTCATGTTTTCGCGGTTGTGGAGTGCTGCCGTTTCCGCTAGAACGCAACCTGCTACCGACATCCGGTGGCTGGACACACACTTTCCCACTTCGTCATGGATCTTTCTATTATTGGCAGCGGTTACGTCGGGTTGGTCAGCGGCGCGTGCTTCGCGGAGGTCGGTCATAACGTCGTCTGCGTGGACAACGACCGGAAGAAGGTCGAATCGCTCCAAGCGGGGCACATCCCCATCTACGAGCCCGGGCTCGAGGAACTCGTCCAGCGCAACGTCGCGGCGGGCCGCCTGCGCTTCTCGAATTCCATCGAGGACGGCGTGGACCACACGGAAGTCGTTTTCATCGCCGTGCCCACCCCACCGCAGGCGGACGGCAGCGTGGATCTTTCCTATATTGAGCGTGTCGCGCGGGAAATTTCGGGCGTGCTCAAACCCGGGCAGTACCGCGTGGTCGTGGACAAGAGCACGGTGCCCGTCAAAACTGGCGACAAGGTGTACGACACCATCAAGCGCTATGGCAACAAGGGTGCGGAGTTCGACGTGGTCAGCAACCCGGAATTTCTCCGTGAGGGCTGCGCCGTCGAGGACCTCATGCACCCGGACCGCATTGTCATCGGCTCCAAAAGCGACCGCGCGCTAGCCATGATGAAAAAGCTCTACGAGCCGTTCATGGCCCCCATCCTGGTGACGGACATCAACTCGGCGGAACTCATCAAGCACGCCGCCAACTCCTTTCTAGCGCTGAAGATTTCTTACATCAACGCCGTCAGCGCCATCTGCGACGCCAGCGGCGCCGACGTGGAGAAAGTGGCTGACGGCATCGGCATGGACCGGCGCATCGGGCGCAATTTCCTCAACGCGGGTCTGGGCTACGGCGGCTCGTGCTTCCCGAAAGATCTGGCGGCGTTCATCGCCATCAGCGACGACCTTGGCGTGCCTTTTACCCTGCTCAAAGAGGTGCAGCGCATCAACGCCGCCCAGCGGGATCGGTTTCTCAAGTCTCTCCGCGAAACCTTGTGGATTCTGCGGGACAAAAAGATTGCGGTGTGGGGTTTGACGTTCAAGCCGGATACCGATGATATCCGTTCCTCGGTGGCCATCGATTTCATCCAGGACCTGCTTAAAGAAGGGGCGCAGGTAACGGCTTATGATCCCAAGGGCATGGAGAACGTGGCTAAGTTCGGGCTTATCCCCGGTGCGAAGATGGCGGCCTCGCCGCTGGAGGCGGCCCAAGGGGCGGAGGCGCTGATCATCGCGACGGAATGGCACGATTTCGCGCAGGTGGATCTGGCGCACCTCAAGGAAGCGATGCATTCGCCGTTGGTGTTCGATGGCCGAAACCTGCTCGACCCGGCGACGATGAGGCGTATGGGCTTCCATTACCGCTCTATCGGGCGTCCGGAGTCGCAAAAAAGCTGAGACTTGGACAAGGCCAATCCGGGAATTGCTTACGAAAAAGACATCGTAACCAATCATCTAACCATGAAAAACCTGATTATCTTGGTACTGGGTACGGCGGCCGTATGTGCGTTGAACATCGGCTGTACGGCCTCGGCGGGCATTCATCCCTCTTCCACGGCGAAGCCTGCTTCGAGCGTGCAGGTGGCGTATGTCGCTTCGTCGGCAGCTAAGTGACGGGCAACCCTTCGTGGCACGGTTGATCCCTTGACCGACCTTATAAAAACTATGAAAAACATCCTCACCGTCTCCATTCTGATCGTCGCCGCTGTTATGATCAACGTTGGCTGCACGGC
>CAXTVY010000006.1:0-28963 GCA_964247665.1 uncultured Chthoniobacterales bacterium
GCCTGCCAGCATCAGCCGCCCGACGACAATCCTTTTAGCCACACAGCTTCTAAAGAATATTTGTTCTGCGTGATGAATTTATTCGGATAACGCCCCGAGAGATGCGCCAATAAACTGTTCTTTTCAAATACAGTTTCTGGCAAAAGCGGACAGTTTATCTGTGTCACATATTCATACAGAAGAGGCCCGACCTGTTGATCGAGCCTCCATCTTACAAGCGGCCACGGCTGCTGCAGGGGCAGCCTAACGATATCCAGCCGTGCGGGATGCGGGAGTGATGATCGCCTGCGCCCGCATCACCGGACGGTTATCCTCGCTCGCCAGATAGCTGGCGGCATCGAACGAACGGCCTGTTACCACCGCTTGCGCGTGGCGCACGGGAACAGGCTGGGCAGCGGTGGGCACGATGCTATCCTGCGTGTAGGATGCATCTGCATCGTCCGGTGTCACCGGAAGGGCGGCACGTACCTGCACGGGAGTAGCGACACGGACCTCCGGGGGCGGCAGTTGGGCGGCCAAGGCCACGGGTGCCGGTTGGCGGCGCGCCTCGGCCGCAGCACTCACAGATCCGTCAACGCCAACGATTTGGCCCGTGGTTGCACTGACGATGTAATGACTCTCGGGATCGGTCAGAGGCGGGCGATTGGCCGCTTCTTCCGTAACGGCGTCGGGCAATTTCTCCAGCGCGGGCGGCACGTTGGAAACCACCGGATTCGAGCGCCAAGCGGCGATCACGCGGCGGGCTTCCGCCGGTGGCAGCACCGTGTTGTCAGCGTAGCGGAAATCGGAGTGGTCCGAGGACTCCGCCGCGACTGGGCGGTTCATCGGCGTCGTGGGGGCCAAGCGGTCGAGCGAGGAGGCGTTGGCGAGTTTCGTCAGGCGGGTCGTCTGCGGCACATGGGTGACAGCAGCCTGGGCGTCACCAGGCATCGCGGCGAACTCGTGATAGATCATGAAGGCGGCACCCCCGCCGACGGCGCTGACCATGAGCGCGGACAGGGTCAGGGCCGTAAAAAACAGGTTCGACTTGCGGGACTTCTCTTCCTGGGCGGTGAGTGAATCGTTGAACGTCTTCATAGGATGACGATCCATCTAGCATAATCGGGGCCAGCCTCGCGCCGGGCCGCCGCCGGAACGTGCAAAGCGGGTTGTCGCACCAAGTTGTTTCGACTATCCTCCGGGGCTCCCGAACCATGACCGCCGCCACCGCTTCCCTCGATCCCGTGCCGCGCGTTCCGCCGGTGGCGACGCTGCCTGGCTGGCGGGGCCATGGCGCGTGGCGCGTCCTGGCGCGCTGGTGGCCGTGGCTGGCGGCGGTGGCCAGCGGCCTGCTGCTGACACTGGGGTTGGAGCCCTGGAATCAGGAATGGGTCTGCTGGGTGGCGCTGACGCCGTTGATCGCTGCCGTCTGGGCGGACGGCCGCCCGCCGGGCCCGGTGCTGCCGCCCGCCTCCAGGCGGCGCTGGTACGCGCGTCTGCGTCCCCGGGTGCCGCGCGAGCGCTGGGCGCGCGGGTTCTTTCTGGGCTACGTCACGGGCATTATCTTCTACTGGACGGCGTTCTACTGGCTGACGCAGGTCACGGAGCCCGGCTGGTTCATCCTCGGTTTTTACATGGCGCTGTACCCGGCGCTGTTCGGCTGGTTCGTGGCCACCGTCGCACGGCCCTGGAGCCCGCCGGCAGGAGCAGTTGATGCCGGAGCGGTCCGGCGGCCGGCGGCGCGGATGTTCGTGCTCAATCCCGCCCCGGCCAGCCGCTCGCCGCTGCTGCGCTCGCGCTGGAACCTCGTCTTCGCGTTCCTGGGGGCGTCGGCCTGGACGGCGCAGGAATGGCTGCGCGGGCTGGTGTTCACGGGGTTCGGCTGGAACAACCTCGGCGTCTGCCTGCACCGCGACCTCCCTTTTATCCAGGTCGCCGAGTGGACGGGCATCGGTGGATTGTCGTTCCTGGCGGCGTTTGTCAACTTCATCTTCGTCGCCACGGTCGCGCGGTTCGTGCTGGAGGTGCGCGCCCACCGGGTCCGCGCACACTTCGATTTCACGCTGACGCTCGCCGCGTTGATGCTCGTGTTCACGTTCGGCGTGCGGACCCTGCAGCGTTCCACGCGCGAGGCGGCCCAACCCGGGGTCATGATCCCGCTGCGGGTTTCCTGCGTGCAGGCGAGCATCGCGCAGACCGAAAAATGGAGCAAGTCTTTCGCCGACTCCATCTACCAGACGTTCGCGGACCTGTCGGCCGCCGCCGCCGCCAGCCGTCCGCAGCTTCTGCTCTGGCCCGAGGCGTGTACGCCCTACGGCATGTACGATGGCGCGGGCAACACCTTCCGCTTCACGCACGAGATCGTCCGGCGCACGGGTGCAAACCTGTTGTTCGGCTCGCTGGACTACGATTTCGGCCCCGACAGCACCGCGCAGGCGGACTACAACGCGGCGATGATGCTCGTCCCCGGCGACGACGAAAGGCGGGTGCAGATCTACCGCAAGCTGCACCTCGTGCCCTTCGGGGAGTACGTGCCCGCGCGTGCGGTGTTCGGTGCCATCGTCGGCAAGCAGGTGCCAGCGGATTTCAGCGTCGGCGAGGGACCGGGAGTGTTCGACATGGCGCACCCGGCGGTCCGGCTCGCGCCGCTGGTGTGCTTCGAGGATACCATCGGCCGTGTGGCGCGCCAGCCGGTGCTGCTGGGCGCACAGCTCCTCATCAACATCACCAACGATGGGTGGTTCGGCCGCAGCGCGGCGAACCGGCAGCAGATGGCGGAAGCGGTGTTCCGCTCGGTCGAGAACCGCCGCCCGCTGGTGTCCTGCGCGAACACGGGCGTGACGGCGTTCGTGGACCGCGATGGGCGCGTCACGCAGATCTTGCGCTTTGCCGATGGGTCAGTGTTCGGCCGGGGCATCCTGTCCGGTGTGGTGCCGGTGCCAGCCAGTCCGGCGTTGACCTTCTACACCCGCCACGGGGAGGCGTTCTCCGGCGGGTGCGCGGCCGTGATGGGGTTAACGTGGTTCTTCGCGGCGTGGGCGCGGCTGCGGCGGCTGACGATCCCGCGCCGGGGCCGTGCCAACCCGGTGGAGGGTATTTCCAGCAAGCCGGTGGTGCCATGACACCCGCCGGGAATGCCCCACGCCAACAGGCGATGGTCGTTTCGCTGCACGACGTGAGCCCGCGGACGCGCCCGGTGTTCGAGGAGATGTTGGCAGAATTGGCCGCCTGTGGGGTGGCGCGCACGGCATTGCTGGTCATCCCGGATCACCATCACCGCGGACACATGCTGGCGGACGCCGGGTTCTGTCGTTGGCTGGAAGGCCTGGCGGGGCAGGGGCACGAGTTGGTCGTGCATGGTTACTACCACCAGCGTCCCGCGCGGCCGGGCGAGACGTGGTGGCAGCGCGGGATAACCCGGCTCTACACGCAGGGCGAGGGCGAGTTTTACGACTTACCCAAAGACGAGGCATTGTCCCGGCTGGCCGCGGCGCGGGAGGAGTTCCGGGGGCTCGCCGCCCCCGCCCCGGTGGGGTTCATCGCGCCCGCGTGGCTGTTGGGGGCGGAGGGGGCGGAAGCCGTCCGCGAGGCGGGTTTTCGCTACACGACCTATCTGACGGGGATGTGCGATTTTCGCGTGGGGGAAAAGGGCGGGGGATTCATCCCGGCGCGCTCGCTCGTGTACAGTTGCCGCAACCGCTGGCGGCGCGCGGCGAGCCTGCTGTGGAACGCGGGCCTCGCGCGGCGGTTGCGTGGGCAGCCGTTGCTGCGTCTGAGCCTCCATCCGCCGGACTACCAGCACGCGGGGATCTGGCGGCAGGTGCGGCGGCTGGTCGGCGAGGCGCTGGCGGAGCGCGAGCCGATGACCTACCAGGAGTATTTGGCCTCGAAATAATGCCGCGTAGCGGCTTCCAATCCAAAGGTTGTGACCGCTCTCCGGGCGACCCCCAAGTTGTCTGCCCTGTTGGCGGATGGAAATGTCAGGCGAGTAGCACGTTCTCCAGGCAGTTTGGGAGTGCCTCGGAGAGGCATCAGGATCTTATTAGATAGCCACGCGTGACAGTTTCGGCACGGGCCGCCGCTTCCGTTCCTGTGAAAGGCTGATATTCAATGCTATAGCACGTCCTCTCACTCTCAATGAAGGTCGATCTCCACCTGCACTCCCGCTTCAGCGACCGTTCGGCCGATTGGTTGTTCCGGCGGTTCGAGTTTCCCGACAGCTACTCGGACCCACGCGAACTGCACGCCATCCTGCGCAGACGCGGGCTGGGACTCGTCACCCTCACGGACCAGAATACCCTCGACGGCTGCCTGGAAATCGCGGACCTGCCCGGCGTGTTCCTGAGCGAGGAGGTCACGGCCTACTTTCCCGAGGACCGCTGCAAGGTCCACCTGCTGGTGTGGAACCTTTCCGAGGCGCAGCACGCTGACATCTCTTCCCTGCGCGAGAACATCTTCGAGTTGCAAGCCTACCTCGCCGCGCAGAACCTGGCCCACGCCGTGGCCCACCCGTTGCGGCGGATCAACGAAAAGCTCGAAGCCGCACACGTCGAGCGCCTGATCCTGCTGTTCCGCTGCTTCGAGGGGATCAACGGCCTGCGCGACGACCTGCTCAACGTCACGATCCGCCACCTCCTCGCCAACCTCACGCCGCAGGGCGTGGACGATCTCGCCAACCGCTACGGCCTCGCGCCGACCCACCCGGAAGCGTGGCACAAAATTCTCACCGGCGGCAGCGACGACAAGAGCGGCCTGTTCGCCGGACAAACCTACACGGAAGTGCCCGGTGCGCGTCACGCGCCCGAGTTTTTCGCCGGCCTGCTCGGTGGGCACGGCGAGGTCCACGGCCGGGGCGGCACGCCACTCGTGCTCTCGCACGGGCTATATAAGACGGCTTACGCCTTCGGCAAGGACAAGCTCGGCAAGGGCCGCGGCGAGACGCCCGCGCTGCTGGAGAAGATGTTTGCGCGGTTCATGGAGGGCGAGAATCCGACGGAGTTCACGTTTTCGGAAAAGCTCGGGTTCCTGGCGCAAGGCGTCCTCTCGGGCAAGGTGTTCGAACTGGCCAAGCCCGCCAATGCCTCGCTGTGGCGGGAGTTGTCGGGCTATTTCTCACAGCCCGCCGTCAAGGCCGCGCTGGCCCGGCAAACCGCCGACGTGGCGGAGCCCGAGCGCCGCGCATTCCTGATCGTCAACCTGTTCACCAACCAGCTCGCGTTCCGGTTCTTCAGCAAGTTCGTGCGGCAGCTTTCGGCGGGCAACATGATGGAAGGGCTCCAGGCGCTCAGCGCCATCGCGCCGCTCGCGCTGTTGCTCAGCCCCTATCTCTACGCGTTCAAGAGTCAGTCGGCCCACCGCTCCTGGCTGCGCGCGCTGAGTCAGGAGCTCTCCGGCGGCTTGCCGCCCGCGTTGCGCAACACCAAGCGGGCGTGGTTCACCGACACGCTGGAAGATGTCAACGGCGTCGCCACGACGATCCAAAAAATGACCGCTGCCGTGCGCGCCGGGGGGCACGACCTGACCGTCGTCACCTCGCGCTCGCACATCGACATCGCGGGCATCCCGATCAAGAACTTCCCGCCCATCGGCGAGTTCGAGATCCCCGAGTACGAACTGCAAAAACTCACCTTCCCGCCAATGTTGGAGATGTGCGACTACATCCAGCGCGAGGGATACACGGAGGTCATCATCTCGACGCCCGGGCCCATCGGCATCACGGCGCTGATGGCTGCCAAGATGCTGCACTTGCGCACGGTGGGCATCTACCACACCGATTTCCCGCAGTACGTGCAGATCCTTACCGACGACCATTTCATGGAATCGTTGACGTGGCGCTTCATGCACTGGTTCTACAGCCAGTTGGACCTCATCTACGTCAACAGCGAGCAATACCGCAAGAGCTGGATGGAGCGTGGCATCGAGGGGGCCAAGATCAAGATTCTGCCGCGCGGCCTGGACACCCAACTCTTCCATCCTGGCAGGCGCGACCCCGGATTCTGGACGGCGCGGGGCGCGCGGCCGGGCGAGTTGATCCTGCTCTACGTGGGCCGCGTCTCGGTGGAGAAGAACCTGGACCTCTTCGCCGCCGCGCACGACCGGGCGCGGGCGGCCGGGCGGCCGGTGCGTGCCGCCATCGTGGGTGACGGCGTGTACACGAAAACCATGCAGAAGCTCCTGCCCGACGCCATCTTCACGGGCTACCTGGGCGGCGAGACCCTGGCGCACGCCTACGCCTCGGCAGACCTGTTCGTGTTCCCGAGCATCTCGGACACGTTCGGCAACGTGGTCATCGAATCGCAGGCCAGTGGGTTACCCGTCATTGTATCGGACCAGAAGGGGCCGCAGGAATTGGTGGAGCATGGCGTCACGGGGTTGGTCACACGCGGGTTGGACTTGGAAGACCTGGCGGCTGCCATTGACCGGTTGGCGCGCGATCCGGCCCTCCGCCTGCGGATGGGTGAGGCGGCGCGGCGCGCGGTGGAAAGCCGCTCCTGGGCCACGGCGGCGGAGAAGTTCTGGACGAACTCCGAAGACTGACGGCGGCGGTTTTAACGTCCGGGCAGGGACCGGCGAGCGTATTCTTTAAACTTGAAGCAATATGATGAGCCAACCAAACACTGCCGACCCGTCCGCCCGCACGAATTTTTCCGCGCAGAAAGTCCTCGGCTACGCTGCCCAGGACGCCAAGTCGCCGGTCGCGCCGTTCTCCTTTGAGCGCCGGGCGTTGCGGGCGGACGACGTGCGCATCGAGATCGCCTACACCGGCGTCTGCCATTCCGACCTGCACCAGGCCCGCAATGATTGGGGCGGGTCGATCTTCCCGATGGTGCCCGGACACGAGATCGTCGGGCGGGTGACCGCCGTGGGAAACGGTGTGACCAAGTTCAAGGAGGGCGACCTGGCTGCGGTGGGCTGCATGGTGGATTCCTGCCTGGATTGCGGAGCCTGCGCGCAGGGGCTGGAGCAGTATTGCGAGAAGGGCTGCACCGTGACCTACAACGGCCGGGAGCGCGCCTCCGGTGAGCCGACCTACGGCGGCTATGCGGAATCCATCGTGGTGAAGGAAAGTTTCGTGTTGGGTCTTCCGAAGAACCTCGATCTCGCCGCCACCGCGCCGCTGCTGTGCGCGGGTATCACGACGTATTCGCCCCTGCGTCATTGGAAGGTGGGGGCCGGGCAGCGCGTGGGTGTCATCGGCCTCGGCGGATTGGGGCACATGGGCGTCAAGTTCGCGCATGCGCTAGGGGCCAAGGTCACCGTGATCACCACCTCACCCGGCAAGGAGGAGGACGCCCGGCGGCTCGGGGCGGACGAGGTGCTCATCTCCAAAGATGCCGAGGCGATGGCCGCGCAGACGCGCTCCTTTGATTTTCTGCTCAACACGATCCCCGTAGGCCACGACATCAACCCGTACATGATGCTGCTCAAGCTCGATGGCACGATGGTGATCGTGGGGACGCTCAACCCGCTCAAGGGCGAGGTGCAGACGATTCCGTTGATCCTCCCGCGCCGTTCGCTGGCGGGCTCGGGGATTGGCGGCATCGCCGAAACCCAGGAGATGCTGGATTTCTGTGGTGAGCACAACATTGTCTCCGACATCGAGGTGATCGATATCCAATACATCAACGAAGCCTACGAGCGGATGATCAAGAGCGACGTGAAATACCGCTTCGTCATCGACCTGGCTTCCTTGAAGAAGGATGCCGCGGCTGCCTGAGTTTTCCCGCCGGGTCGGGGAGCCGGAAAGGCGTGTGAAACGGGGGTGGCGTGAATCCAGCTTTGGCGGAGATTGCGGTCCCTGTCCACTGTGAGTTCCCCTGTCTCCGCTTCTCCGGCTCGCGCCAGCAAGGGGCGCGAACCGTTCATGGTGCTCGCGCTGGTCCTGGCTGTGCTGGCCATCTACGGGCAGACGCTTGGCTACCCGTTCATCTCCCTGGATGACCCGGGCTACGTGACCGAAAACGCGCACGTTCGCGCCGGGTGGACGTGGGCAGGGGTGCGCTGGGCGTGGACGACGTTCCAGCAGAGCAACTGGCACCCGCTGACGTGGCTCTCGCTGATGCTCGACGCCCAGTTCTACGGGTTGAACGCCGGGGGCTACCATTGCACGAACCTCCTGCTGCACGTCGGCAGCACGCTGCTCCTGTTCCGTTGGTTGCGCGTGACGACCAAGGAGCCGTGGCTCTCGGCGTTGGTGGCGTTTTTCTTCGCGGTGCATCCCTTGCACGTGGAATCCGTTGCCTGGGTGACGGAGCGCAAGGACGTGCTCAGTACGCTGTTCTTCGTCCTGACGCTGCTGGCCTACACGCGCTATGCGTGGGGCGGCTATGGGCGGATGCGTTACTTCTGGCTGGCATGGCTGTGCTACGCGCTGGGCCTGCTCGCCAAGCCGATGCTCGTGACGGTGCCGCCGTTGCTGCTGCTGGATTACTGGCCGTTGCGGCGGTTCGAGGCGGCGTCCATCCGGGAGCACTGGCTGCGGCTGGTGGTGGAGAAAATTCCCTTTGGCGTGCTGATGGCGGCGTCCTGCGTGGTGACGTTCATGGCGCAACGGGCACACGCCGTGGTGCCGTTCGACCGCCTGCCGCTCAACGCACGGGCCGTCTCGGCCGTGCTGGGTGTGGGCACGTACCTGGAAAAGACGTTCTGGCCGGTGAACCTGGGCGTCTATTATCCCTACTGGCACGGCGTGCCGTTCTGGCTGCCGGTGGGGTGGGGGCTCGTGTTGGCGGCGCTGACCGCCGGGGCGCTACGCCGCTGGCGGCGGCAGCCTTACCTCGCCGTGGGTTGGCTCTGGTTCTTGGGGATGCTCGTGCCGGTGATCGGCCTCGTACAGGTCGGCGGACAGGCCGTCGCGGACCGCTACACCTACCTGCCGCACGTCGGGCTCTTCATCGCCTTGTGTTGGTCGGGCCGGGACGGGTGGCAACGCTGGCCGGGCGCGCGCCCCTGGCTCACCGGCGCGGCGGGGGCGGCGGCGGCGTGCTGTCTGGCGTTGAGCATCCGGCAGGCGGGTTTCTGGCGCAGCAACGTGGTTTTGTTCGAGCACACGCTGGCCGTCGCCGGGCACCCTACCCCCCGGCTCTACCGGCTCTACGGCGACGCGCTGCTGGAAGGCCCCGGCCGGGAAACGGAGGCGGCGCGCGCCTACGAGCAGGCTTGGCGTTTGAATCCTGTGCCGCGCAACGAGTCAACCGCCGCGCTCCTGGGCGGCCTCTGGTTGCGCGCAGGCCGCTGGCAGGACGTGATCGATCTGCTCGGTCCGCTGGGCGTCCGCCCGGACGCTGCCGCGGACGTGCTCGACCCCCTGGGTGGCGCGCTGTTGGGCACCGGGCAAAACGGACGCGCCGAAGCCGTCTACCGGCGGTGCGTCGCGCGGTATCCCGACGACGCGCCGGGGCATTTCGGGCTGGCGGATTGTTTGCGGCTCCGGGGCGATGTGCCAGCGGCCTGTGACCAGTTCGAGGCGGGCCTGGTCCGGCGGGGCGACTGGCTGCCGGCCTTGACCTATCTCGCCTGGACCTACGCCCACCTCGAAGACGACGCCGCGGCGCACGACCGCGCGTTGGACCTGGCGCGGCGCGCAGTCGAGGTCAGCCACGGGCAGGATGTGGGCGCGCTCAGCGCGCTGGCGGCAGCAGATGCCGCCGCCGGGCAGTGGCCACTGGCCATCGAGGCCGCCCAGAACGCGCTCGCCCTGGCCACCCGGCCTGGGAGCCCACCCGGCATGGCCGAAGCCTGCCGCGCGCGATTGGCCGTCTATCAGAAGCGGCAAATGCCCTGAAGGCAAGCGGCAGGCAAGTTGGGACCGCCATCAGCGGCCCATGATCCACCCCCTGCCAAAGCAAAACGCGGCGGCCAGGAAAACTCCTCGCCGCCGCGCCGGGTCGGGTGATGCTAAAATCGCTCAGGGCGAGCGCGTGTACGGAGACCAGAACGAGCTGTCACATACGTCGCTGAGATTATCCCAGGCGTAACTAGGCACTGTCGGCAGTAGCCCGACGACCTGGTTGCCATACGAGTCGCCGTAGATGTCGGCGTTGGTGGTGTAGAGGCGGGAGCCGGACTTCACGTAGAGCTTCCAACCGGCGGGGACCACCGTCGTGTTTCCGGGCGCGCTGAACTCCAGGGCATACTGGTCCGTGGCGGAGTCGATCTGGCGCAGGTCGTTGATGATCGCCACTGCCTGCGCGCGTTTGCGCGCACGCAGCAGATTGGGCACCGCAATCGCGGCGAGCAGGGCGATGATCGCGGTGACGATCATGATCTCAACCAGGGTAAACGCCTTGGCGGATCGTGGATGCAAGTGGCTGGGTGGTTCTTTCATGGCGGGCGGCGAACATAAACGGAATGATGGATGATGAATAATGCAGGCGTTTTCCCCGGGGGAAAACGCCCCGGAGCCCCTAAGAGCAGGACTGATACCGCTGCGGATCGAAAAACCTGTTTATCCCGCGCCCCTGGCCCGGGCCCTAGCGGCGCACCAGCCGGATCAGCGCGTTCGCCATCGCCAGTTCCTGGTCGGCCTGCGCCCGGTCACCGTGCCGCTGGAGAATTTGCGCGAGGACGAATCGCTGCTGCGGGCTGGCGGGCTGGCGGCGGACGGCTCCTTGCTGGAACGCCACGGCCTCGTCGAGCCGGTTCGCCTGCACACAGGCCGCTGCGGCGGCGGCCAGGGCGCTGTCGTCGTGCACGTCCAGCCGCGCCGCCTGCCGGAACGCCGCGAGCGCGTCCGCCGTCCGGCCCAGCCCGGCCTCCAGGCTGCCCACTTCGAGCCGGGCGGGCGCGTGCCACCAATGGGCGTCGGCAAACGCCGCCACCCGCGGGAGCGCCTGCTCCGGGGGAACGGGCTGGCCATTCGGGGTGCGGATGCTGATCTGGACCAACTCCCACAGGTCGGGGTGCCGTGCGCTGGCGGCGTCGAGCAGCGCGCGCCGCCGCGCGGGCCAGGTGGGGTCGGCCCCGGATACCTTGTCCAGACCGTCCACGGCTGCCACGACCTCGCGCGGATTGTTGTCGTGGCCCGCGAGGTCGGCCGCCACTTTTTCCAGGATGGGCTTCGCCTCGTCGGCCCGCCGCTCGCGCAGGAGCGTCTGGGCGAGGTTGAGACGCGCGACGAGCACCTTGGGATAGCGCGTGCTGACATCGCGCAACAGGGCGACGGCGGCGGCGTCGTTGCCATGGCGGCTCAGCGACATGGCCAGCCCGACGCGCGCGCGGGGCACGTCGCCCGCGTCGTGGACCGTCTGCGTGTAGAAGGACACCTCGTCGAGCCAGTCGAACGTGCGGAACCACGTCCGCGTCCCCAGGGCCGCCGCCGGCAGCAGGACCAGGAGCGCGAGCGCATAGGCGGGCAGGGGGGCAGGACGCCCGGTGCGCGTCAGGCGCTGCCACGGCAGATCCGCCGCCACCCCGGCCAGGAACAACAGGAACCCGATGCTCGGCAGGTAGAGCCAATGTTCCGCCACGCTGGCGTTGAGCGAGAAAAGGTTGGACACCGGCAGGAAGCCCAGGAGGAACCAGCCCGCACCGAACCGGCGCAGGGTCCGGCCACGTCCCCGCCACCAGGCCCCGGTGGCCATCGCCGCCAACATGCCCACGCCCGCCAGGGCCAGCGAGAAATACAGGGCCTCGTCGGGCGCGTTGTCCAGGCCGGGTGCCGCGAACACCTGGCGTTCCATGAAAAGCTCCTTGGGGAAAAGCAGCAGGCTGCCGTAATCGCCGAGGGCGCGCAGCATGAGCAGCCACTTCGCGGGCATCCGGGGCGGCGGGGGCGGCGTCATGGCTGGCGGGGGCAGGTGCCGCAGCACCAGGTAGCACGCCAGCGTCAGCACGCTGCCCACGATGAAAGCCATTCGCGCGCGCCGGCTGCCCAGCCCCGGACGCAGGGTGAAGAGGTACGTGCCGAAAATCGCCAGCCAGATGGCGGCGATCTCCTTGGAGCACAGCCCCAGCAGCAAACCGGTGCACGCCAGCGTCCCCCAGCCGAGCCGTGTTCCCGGGCGGACGGCGGCCAGCGCACGCTCGCCTGCCAGCCAGGCCGAGAGACAACAGAGCATTGCTAGGCTGTCGGCACGGCCCGAGACGTAGGCCACGGCGGCGCTGTGGACGGGGTGCACCGCCCAGAGCAGTGCCAGCGCGAGCGCGGTCCAGCCCGCGCGGCGGCGGGCGGTCTCCCCGTCGGCGGGCAGGCCGGTCGCGGGCGGAAGCACGGCTAACAGTACGCCGCGCAGGACCAGGCAGAGCAGGAAGGCGTTCGCCGCGTGGATCAGGATGTTCGTCAGGTGGTAGCCAAACGGGTCCAGACCCCAGACCCAGTAGTCGGCGATAAACGTCAGCGTCTGGGTCGGGCGGTAGAAGTTGGAGACGTTGTCGAAAAGCGTCTGCCGGAAGGCTTCCAGACAAAAGAGCGGGCTGCGGATGAGCAGGTTGCGGCGGACGAGGAACACGTCATCCCACAGGAACTGGCCGTCGAGTGAAGGTGCGTAGGCCGCTAGGACGGCCGACGCGAGCAGCAGCAACGCGCCGAAAGGCCGCTGGAGCCAGTCCGCCAGCGAGCCGCGCCGGGCGGCGGGGGAGGAGACCGGATTGAGGGGCGTTGGGCCGGTGGTGGTGACAGGGGGCGGCAGTGCGGCGGGCATGACGGCGGAAAAAGGCAGGGAGCAGGAACGGAACGGATGGCGGAGGAGTGCTGCAAAGCGAAAACGCCCCCTCGGATTTTGACCGAGAGGGCGTCGCAAAAACTGCCGGGAACCGGCGTCGGTCGTCAGGTGCGGCTACTGGTAGTAAGCGCCCCAGAACGAGGAACCGGTGTCGATCACGTCCGAGAAGTTCGCCGTGGTCGCGGTGGCGACTTTCACGCCGCCGTCGAAGGTGGTCGTGGTGTAGGTGTTGCCGAGGATGTCGGACAAGGTCCCCTGGCCGGCCGCGATGTACAGACGGCTGTTGGGCTTGAAGAAGCCTTTGAGTGCGCTGGCGGTCACGGAGGCGGAGCCAATCTTGTTGTTTTCAATCGCGTACTGGTCGATGGCACCGTCGATGATGCGGGCATCATTGAGGATGGCGGTCGCCTGGGAACGCTTGCGGGAGCGGAGGAAACCGGGGACAGCAATCGCCGCGAGCAGGGCGATGATGGCGACCACGATCATGATTTCAACGAGGGTGAAACCCCCACGGGACTTGCGGATGTTCTGTAGCATAAGAGTTCTAACGTTTGATGAGTAATACTTTGGTAGTGCGTTTCACGAGCGACAGGCCGGAACGACCGTCGTTCGCTTGAGACAGGTTTAAGCAACTGCGGTGCCAGCCCCCCTTTTTTCTATGCGCCCCGCCGCCGCGTCCGGCGGCTCCTGCTTCGGGCATAACCAGGGTGAAAAACAGCGGTCCTCTCTGTAAAAAGTGCCCGCAGCCCGCGCACGCACCGTTTTTTCGAGGGTAGGAACCATGTTTTCTTAGTGTATTGCGCACAAGCCACTTACCATGATCTTCCTCCGATTGAGAAATCTCAATTGTGCGGAATTGTTGTGCATTGTTGAGAAAGGAAGGGGTTTCAGGCCACGCTGGAATCCAGGGCGGAAAAATCTGCCGCCCCCGTCTCTGACCAGCATACGACCTGCTATTTGAGGGGGCACGATGAACGCCGCTGACGACCGGTCCTCTCTGCATGAGGGCCGCAAGATTTCTCTGACCTGGATCGTGTTCCTGTGCGCGTTGCTGGCGCGCCTGTGGGTCATGTTCCGGGCGTCGGACACGCCGGACTTCCTGCCCGAGCAGGGCGACATGAAGTTCTACAGCGACTGGGCACGCCGCGTCGCCGCGGGCACCTGGACGGACCACCAGGCGTTCTACGGCCTGCCGGGTTACGCCTATTGGCTGGCGTTGATCTATCGCGTCGTCGGCTACCAGCCTTACCTCGCTTCGCTCTGTCAGGGCGTGGTCGAGGCGTGCACGGTGACGCTGATCTTCAAGCTCGGCCCGCTTGCTTTCGGGCACGCCGGGGAGGAAGCCGACCCGGCGGCCCGGCGGCGTGGGGTGATCATCGGCGGGCTGGCGGCGCTGGGCTGGATCTTCTGCGAACCCGCGCAGGCATATGCGGTCGTGCTCATGCCCACGGCCTACCTCGTGGCGGCGTTCTGGTTCGTCGTATGGTGGACCCTGCGGCGCTGGCAGGGCGGGCGTCCGCCGCTGGTGGCGTTCGGGGCGTTGGGGCTGCTGATGGGCGTTGTGGCCATGATGGTGGCCAACATCCTCTTCCTGTTGCCGTTCGTGCTCGCGGCGATCCTCTGGCGGCGTGACTGGCCTTTCACGCCCGGCCGCCGGGCGGGGGCGGCGGCCCTGCTGCTGGTGGGTGCCGTGCTGGGCGCGTCGCCGTGCGCGTTGCACAACTACCTGGTGGCGCATGAGCCCGTGTTCCTGTCGGCGCACGGCGGGATCAATTTCTTCATCGGCAACAACGCCCTCGCCAACGGCTACCCGCAGATTCCTGCGCCCCTGCACGCCGACCAGCAGGGGATGCTCAAGGATTCCATCCTGTGGGCCGAGCGTGCGTCGGGCCGCCCGCTCAAACGCGTGGAGGTGTCGGCGTTCTGGTCCCACCTCGCCAACCAGTACATCCACGAGCATCCCGGTGCCTGGCTGCGGCTGCTGCTCACCAAGCTCGGCAACTTCTGGAACGGCTTCCAATACGACGATCTGGGTGTTCTCAACGCCTTTCGGGAAAACGGCATCCTGCTGCCGGGCATCGGCTTCGGCGCGGCGGCACTGCTGGGGCTGCCCGGGATGCTGCTCGCGGCCGTGCGGCGGCCGAAATCCCGCTGGATCATCGCGGCGGTGGGGCTGCACATGGCCTCGCTGATGACCGTGTTCGTCACGGAGCGTTATCGCCTCGCGGCGATGCCCGGACTGCTGCTGCTGGGCGCGTTCGGTCTGGTGGAACTCTGGCGCGAGCTTTCCGCCCGCACCCTGTGGCCGGGCGGCCACTGGCGGCCCTGGGCGGGGTACGCGCTGGCGCTGGCGGCGGCGGCCGTGGTCATCAACCGGCCGGTGGCTGCTTCCATCCGCGACGTGAACGACTTCAACAGCGCCCTGGCCGACATCGACAACGAGCGCTTCGACCGCGCACAGCACAAGCTCGAACACGTCCTGGCCGACAACCCCGGCAACGCCGAAACCCTTTTCGCGCTGGGAAACATCTGGATGCAGCGCGGCGACCACGACCGCGCCAAGTTCTACTACCGGCGCACCCTGCAACTCGACCCGCAGCACCATCGCACGCTCAACAACCTGGGTATCCTGGCCATTGAGGAGAAGCGCTGGCCCATGGCGGAAGCGTTCCTCAACGGTGCGCTCGGCATCGAGCCCGACGACGCCAAAACGTGTTTCCTGCTCGCCCAGGTCCGCTACGAGCGCGCCGACCTTCCCGGCGCGCAGAGTGCCGTCGCCGAAGCGCACCGGCTCAATCCGGCCAACGAGGAAATCCAGAAATTCAGCCAGCAGATTGATCAAAGGCAGAAGGATGAAGGCGGAAGGTAGAAGGCAGAAGGCAAAAGGATGAAGACTGACACAACGACTCTCAATGCCAGGGATGGAGACAACGCCTGGTCACCCGCTGCGCTCCTGCCGACCACACGTACCAGCCCTCCGCCTTCCGCCTTCCGCCTTCCGCCTTCCGCCTTCATCCTTCTACCTTTGCTGGTCGCCCTCGGCGGCGTCGCCCTGCGGCTCGTCCATTGGGCGAAGTTCCAGGGTGTCGGGTTCGATGAATCGCTCTACCGGCACTATCTCGGGCAGTTGGTCCAGGTGGGGCTGGGGGGCTACCCGGACATCGTGGATCACTACATGACCCTCCAGGCCAAACTGCCCGGGTCTATCCTGCCACCGACCCGTTTCCTGTATATTTTCTGCGCCTATGCGTGGCACGGGGTGTTCGGCGGCGAACTGCTGGGCAGCTTCTACGCCGTGTCCCGGCTGTTCAGCGTCCTGACGCTCGGGGTGGCGGGCGGGTTCGTGCGGCGGGTGCTCGGGTGGGACCGCCGACTCGCGCTGGGAGCATTCGCGTTGTTCGCATTCTCGCCCTTGCAGATCCATCTGGCGCAGCACGCGCTGGCCGACGGGTTTTTCGAGTTCTTTGCCCTGGGCACGCTCTGGACGCTCTGGGAATGCCTGCGCCAACCGGGGCACCGGGGCTGGCTTTGCGCTTACGCCGCCGGGTTGGCGTTGATGGTCACGACCAAGGAAAACGCTTTTTTCGTCTTCGTGGCAATCCTGGCCCTGTTGGCGGCCAACCGCTGGCTGCGCTTCGGCACGGCGACGCGCGCCCTGCTGGTCCTGACGGCCGTGGGTCCGTTGCTGGGGGTGGCCGTGCTGGTCAACCTGTCCGGCGGGCTGCGCCCGCTGCTCGACGTGTACCTCCTGGGCGTGCCCAAGAACATGCAGCTCGCCTACGCCATCGCCACGGGCGACGGCCCCTGGCACCGCTACCTGCTCGATCTGCTGACCGTCAGCCCCGCCGTCCTGCTGCTCGCCGTGGGCATGGCCTTCCGCCTGCGCGCGGGCCGGGATCACGACCGGGCCTACGCCTTCGGGCTGGTGTTCATCGTGGCGAGCTACGCGCTGATGTGCAACGTCAAGTACGGCATGAACCTGCGTTACGCCACGATGTGGGACCTGCCCCTGCGGGTGCTCGCCGTGGGCCAACTGGGGCTGCTCGCCGCACGGTGCGGGCGGTGGCAGACGCTGGCGTTCGCGGCGGGGGTGGCGGGCCTGTGCGGCTACGACGTGTACCAGTACCACCGGCTGGCCGTCGATTTCCCGCTGTACGAGTTGGCCCCGGCGGACCTGCTGCGGGCGTTGCAGGTGTTGAAGTAAGTCACTCCCGGCAAGGCAGGTGGGCGTGCTTGAACACCGAGCGGTACAGCGCACTGTGGAATAGCTTCGCCGTCAACACTCCGCGCCCGCGCCCGGCGGCCCGGAAAAACGCGGCGGCCCCCAGCGCCCCGAGCGGCGGCGCGACGGCGTAAACCCATTGCGCGTGCCAGTTCCCCGCGATCAGCGCCGGCCCGAAGGAGCGCGCCGGGTTCAGGCTCGTGCCCGAAATCCCCGAGCCAACCCAAACGAGGCCAGAAACGACGATCCAGTTCATCAGCGGCGTCCAGCGCAACAGCGCATGGCGGCTCACAAAGAAGAAGATGCCCAGCACGTAGGCAAACGTCATCAGGAACGCCGCCCCGAACGCATCCGCGACCCGGTAGCCCGGCCCGGGCAGCGTCACGCCGCTGCCCACGGCCGCCGCGTGCGGGCCCCAGACGAGCGCCAGCAGCGCCGCGCCCAGCACGCCGCCGATGAGCTGCGCTGCGACGTAGCCCAGGCCGTCGTGCCAGCGCACCTTGCCCTGCGCGCAGAAACCGAGCGTCACGCTCGGGTTGAGGTGCGAGCCGCTGAGCCGCCCCCACGGGGAGATCGTGTACAGCGAGCCGCTGCCCGCGAAAATAAGACCTGTCACCCAGAGGCGCAGGCTCGCGTCGGGGATCAGCCGCAGGCCGGGCATCCCGGGCGCGTTGTTGAACACGACGGCGCTCAGGCCAGCGAATACGTTCCAGGCCGTGCCGACGAGTTCCACGCCGTACTCGGGCCAGTGCCAGGCGTGCGGCGGCGCGGCGGGCAGGTCTTTCGCGCGCGGGATCAGCGGGTCGGTCGCGGCGGCGTCCATGCTTTGTGCTCCCTCCATCCCCCCGGGAACGAACGCGCTACATCCGCTCGGGCACCTCGATGCCCAGCAACCCGAGACCCGTGCGCAGCGTGCGCGCGGCAACGCGGCAGAGCGTCAGGCGGGTGGCGCGGGTTTCATCGGCCGCCTTCAGCACCGGGCAAGCCTCGTAGAAGCCGTGGAAATCGTTGGCCAGCTCGTAGAGGTAATTCGCCAGCAGGTTGGGCCGGAAATCCTCCAGCACGGCCGGGACGGTCTCGGCAAACTGCGCGAGTTTCTTGGCCAACTGGAGTTCGGCCGGTTCGGTTGATTCGCCACCGGTAGCGGACTCCGGCACCCCGGCTTCCGCCGCGCGCCGGAAGATGCTCTGGATACGCACGTAGGCGTTTTGCAGGTAGGGCGCGGTGTTGCCCTGGAAGGAAAGCATCCGGTCCCAACTGAAGATGTAGTCCGTGAGCCGGTGTTGCGACAATTCCGCGTACTTCACGGCTCCCAGGCCGATGATTCGCGCGATCTCGGCTTTTTCGTCGGCGGGCATGTCGGCGTTCTTTTCCCCGACGATCTGGTGAGCGCGTTCGACGGCCTCGTCGAGCAGGTCGCGCAGGGCGACGTTGTCGCCCGAGCGGGTGCGCATGATCTTGCGGTCCTCGCCCAGGATGGAGCCGAAGGGGATGTGCGTCAGCGGCACGGTGTAGCCCATGCGCCGCACAATGGCGTTGATCTGCTCGAAGTGCAGCGCCTGCGGCGCGCCGACGACGTACCAGATGGCATCGGCGTGGAACTCGTTGACGCGCTGCTCGTAGGTAGCCACGTCCGTCGTGGTGTAGTTGAACGCGCCGTCGCGCTTGCGGATGATGGCGGGCTTGTCGGCGAGCTTGGGGATATCCGGGAAGAACGCGACGAGCGCGCCTTCGCTGGGCTGGGCGATGCCTTCTTTTTCCAGACGCGCGACGAGCGGAGCCAGCTTGTCGTTGAAGTGGCTCTCGCCGAACTGGTGGTCGAAGTGAACGGTGAGTTCTGCGTAGATTTTGTTGAGTTCCTTGCGGGAGAGATCGACGCACCGTTGCCAGATAGCGAGGTTTTCCGGGTCGCCAGATTGAAGTTTTACAAGTTCAAGCCGACAACGTTCAATGATTGAAATGGGTTTGTCGGTGCTCTCTTTTATGACATAGCCAAAGCCGCTGGCTGGCTTCGGTTCCGAGATCAAAGCTTCTGCTCGGTCCAGAGTGGCCGCACCGCTTTCCTGAATGCCTTCGGCCTCGTTTTGCGCGGCAAGCGCCTTGGCCTTTTCCATGAGCGCATTCCAGTACCGGTCGAAATCATCCTGTTTCTTGATCAACTGATCGACCAACTGGTAGATGCGAACTAGTTCGCCCAAGGGATCGCTAGCCAGTGCAAGGGCAAATGCCTCTTTGTCGTAGGCTTCGGCCTGCCACCAGCCGAAAATTATCCTCCCGAACTGCGTACCCCAATCGCCGAGGTGGTTGTCCGTGATGACCTTGTGACCGGCGAACCGCGCCACTCGCGCCAGGGCGTCGCCGATGATCGTCGAGCGCAGATGACCGACATGCATCGGCTTGGCGATGTTCGGGCCGCTGAGGTCGATCACGACCGTGAGCGGGTGCGCGGGTTTCTCCAGTCCGAGCCGCTCCGGGTCCGCGTCCAGCGCGGCCAACTGCGCCGCCAGGAACTCCGGCTTGAGCCGGAAGTTGATAAACCCCGCGCCAGCGATTTCCGGCGGCGCACTGATGCTCTCCAAAGCGGCATCGGCCTTGAGCGCGTCTACGATCTGCGTCGCCAGGGCGCGCGGATTGGTCCGGCGCTGCTTCGCCAGGGTCATGGCCACGTTGGCCTGGTAGTCGCCGAAACGCGTGTCGGCCGCTGGCGAAACGGATGCGTCAAAGTCGGCGGGTGGCGGCTCGGGCAGCGTCACCAACGCCCGGCGCAGGATGGCTTGCAGTTGGGAAGCGATGGTCACGGAACGGGATGCAGGATACAAGATGCAGGATGCAGGATGCAGGCAGCGGGTCCCAAGATGGCACGTCCGGCAAAGGGTGCAAAGGTTCGGCCGAACCTGGCAAAGATACGGTGGCAGCACCGAGCACGCGCTGCCTGCATTCTGCATCCTGCATCGCGCCGCAGGCGCTTCCGTTATCCTTTCGACGCATTCCCCCGGCTCTTGAAGATCGCCAGGATGTCCTTGGCGTCTCCGGCGGTGGCCAGGGCCTCGCGCACGGTGCGGTCGTTGAGCAGCTTGGCGATTGCCGCCAGGGTGCGCAGGTGCATCTGGAACTGGTCCCGCGGCACCACGAAAAGCACCACGAACTTCACGGGAGCATTGTCGAGCGAATCGAACTCGATGCCACTCATCGACCGGCCAAACGCTGCGACGACCTCTGTCACCCGGTCGCTGGAGGCATGGGGGATGGCGATGCCGAAACCGATGCCGGTGCTCATGGTTTCCTCGCGCTGGTTGAGCGCGTGGAGCACCACATCGTGGTCCTCCGGCTTGATCTTGCTGACCTTGCCCAGCAGGTCCACCAACTCCACGATGGCCCCCCACCGCTCGGTAGCTTGCATCTGGGGGAGGATTTGCTCGACGGTCAGTAAACTGGAAAGATCCATAGTCTCTCGGCGGCACCATGCGGGAGGCCCCGGGGCCTCGCGGTTTGGCGACGTTAGCGGGTCCGTGCGCTTTGACAAGAGATTTCCCCCGGGGAAAGGCGGAAGGCAGAAGGGGACAGAAGGCACAGTCCGCAGGACGGTAACCCGTGGCGGCGGTTCAAACCGAGGTAGGCATGGCTCGGAGAGCCGTCCCCATCAATGTTGACAACCGGCCCTCTTCACTGCCTGCCGGGACGGAAGAATACTGTCAAAGGGTGGCTGGCGCTGGCGTGTCAGCCTCCTTCTCCGTGACCACCGTTTCCGTGACGAAATCGTGATACCACGCCCGGTGGGCGGACCATTGGTGACAGGCCGGGCACGCCGTTTCTTCCCAGACCTTGCCGCAATCCGGGCAGACCCCGGCCGTGTCGAAGGTGTTCCACACGCACCGGCACCGGCATTGCCAGCGAGACGATGGCCGCGGCTCCCACTGGCACCGGGGACAAAAGATTTTGACCTCGCGCTTTTTCACTCCTCGCCTTTCTTCCGACGCCCGGCCTTAACCGCGCCCCGGTGCCGCTTGTTCTGCAACATGCGGCGTTTGACTCCCCGGGGGCGCGGAGCATTCGCGCGGCGGTGCTTCTCACGGGCCTCGACGACGGCCTGACGCTCCGCCCGCCGGGCGTCCTCGATGGCGTCGAGCAGGCGGGTGCGGGCCAGTTCCCGGTTCATCGCCTGCGAGCGTGAATCCTGCACGGTCACGGCCCGGCCGCTGGGCCGGTGGCGCAGGGTCACGGCGGTGGACACCTTGTTGACGTGCTGCCCGCCGGGTCCGCCCGAGCGCGCAAAGGATTCCTCGAAATCCGCCAGGTTCAGCCCCAGCCGGGCGGCACGCACATGGAATTCCTCGGGCATGGGAAAGGCAGAAGGCAGAAAGATGCCAATGGCGAGGGAAGGCGGTCAGGCGAGGAACGCGGAGTCTTAATACAAAGACACAGAGGACTCAAAACCCGAGGAGAAGAAGCAGGGAGTGAAAAAGCAGGAGCCAAGGCAAGCAAGAACAGCGTGACTCTGCCTTCATCCTTCTGCCTTCCGCTCACATCGGAATGCTCGTCCTGAGCACCACCGCCGCACCGCTCGCCGCCGAGCCTACCTGTGCCTCGGGCAGGCACGCGGGCACGAGGAAGAAGTCTCCCACGCCAAACGTTGCTCCGGCACAGTCCACCTTGCCTTCCAGGCAGGTGAAAATGGCGAACCGCCCGCCCGTGCCCTCCAACGCGGGGCGGGGGGTGCCGTCGAGCGACCACTTCTCCACCTTGAAAAACGGGCAGGCCGCCAATTCGCTGTTCGCACCGTGGACCGCCGGTTGGAGCGACGGGCGCACGTCGCCGAAGTCCGTCGCCTGGAGCGACTGGTCGATGTGCAGCGTGCGCGGCTTGCCGTCCAGCCCGGGGCGGTTCCAATCAAACACCCGGTAGGTCGTGTCGCTGTTCTGCTGGATTTCCACGATCAGGCAGCCCGCGCCGATGGCGTGGATGCGCCCGCTCGGGATGAAGATGGCGTCGCCTTCCTCCACGGGCAGGCGCTGGACGAGATCCGCCGCCCGGCCTTCGTGCAGCGCTTCCTCGAAGTGCGCGCGATCCGTGGGCGCGGACAGCCCGGCGAACACGTCCGCCCCGGCCTCGGTGTGGGCGAGATACCACATTTCCGTCTTGGCCTCGCCACCCATGGTAGCCGCGAGTTCTGCCGGGGGATGCACCTGGAGCGAGAGCCGCTCCTGCGCGTCGAGCATCTTGACCAGCAGCGGGAAGCGCCGGTCACCCTCGCCCAGGCCCGGGCCAAAGAGTTCCGCGCGGCGGCCGGTCCAGAGTTCGTGGAGCGTGTGGCCGCGCAGGGGGCCGTCGTGGACGACGCTCTGGGCTTCCTCGCGGTCCACGATTTCCCACGACTCGCCGATGCGTGCGCCGGGGGGGAGTTTCTTGTGGTAGAGCTGTTCGAGCCGCCGCCCGCCCCAGACGCGCTCCATGAACAGGGGCTCGAAAACGATGGGCTGCGAGGGCACGGGGCTGGCGGCGTCGGCCGCGGGAGCGTCGGAGGTCATGTTCGGGCGGGTACAGTGGCTGACGGCAACTATGGATTCGGAGAAGGCTGTCGGCAAGTGGCGGTCGGGACGCAGGATGCAGGATGCAGGATGCAGGATGGCCGATGTTCGGTGGTTAGGCAGCCTATCCGACCCGTGAGCCCCGATGACTTCTTCTCGGTGTCCCTCCTTTACTCTGTGTCTCTGTGGTAAAGTCCCGCGTTCCGGCAACCGACCGTTGGCATCCTGCATCCCGTATCCCGTATCCTGCCTCCGCTTTCCATGACCGACTTCTCCATCACTCAACCCGTCGCCATCGGCATCGACTTCGGCGGCACCAGCATCAAGCTCGGGCTCATCCAGGCGGGCGGGTTGACCCAGCGCGCCAAAAGCCTGCCCACCATGACTTACGCCAGCGGCGACGCCATGCTCGCCGCGATCCTCTCGGCCATTGACAGCTTGCGCGCGCAGCACCCGGGTGTCATGGCCATCGGCGCGGGGCTGCCGGGAATCGTGGACAGCAAGCAGGGCGTGGTCCACCACCTCACCAACGTGCCGGGTTGGGTCAATATCCGCCTGCGCGAACTGCTGACCATCCACACCGGCCTACCCGCCGTGATCGAGAACGACGCCAACGCCATGACTTATGCCGAGTGGAAGTTCGGCGCGGGCCGCCGGCACGAGCACATCGTCTGCGTGACGCTGGGCACGGGCGTCGGCGGCGGCATGATCCTCGACGGCAGGCTCTACCGCGGGGCGCGCCTGGGGGCAGGCGAGATCGGCAACATGAGCATCGATTACCAGGGGGTCCCCGGGGTGTACGGCAACCTCGGCGCGCTGGAAGCCTACGTCGGCAACCGGCAGATCGCCGCCCGGGCTGCCTTGCGCTACGAGGCGGCGGGTGAGCCGCGTACCGTGGCCGAATGCACGCCCGCCTTGCTGGCCGAGGCGGCGCTCCAGGGCGACGACGTGGCGCGGCAGCTCTGGGAGGAAACGGGCGTGATGCTCGGGGCGGCGTTGTGCGACGTGGTGTGGCTGCTCAACCCGGATGCCCTCGTGCTCGGCGGCGGCGTGGCGCAGGCGGGCGAGCTGGTGTTCGGTCCCCTGCGGCGGACCCTGCGCGAGCGGACCAGCCCGGTCTTCCACGAGCATTTGGACATCCTGCCCGCCGAACTGGGCAGCGACGCGGGGCTCATCGGGGCCGGGGCGCTGGCGGTGGATGCGCTGGAGGCTGCGGTGACGTCGAAATGACCGGCGGGACCGCCTGCGGCGGAAATGACCAAGGCCCAAAGCCCAACCCAGAGGTTCTGGTGGGCAGCATGTTTTGCAGTGACAGGATGACCCGCAAGCCCGAACATCAGCCCCTCTGATTTTGGTCATTGGGCCTTGGTCATTTCTCTCCCTTATGTGGCAACTCTACCTCGCGTCCTCCGTGTTCGGCTATCTGCTAGGTTCGATCCCGACGGGTTACCTCGTCGGGCGGCGGTACGGGATCGACATCCGTGAGCATGGCAGCGGCAACATCGGCGCGACCAACGTCGTCCGGGTGCTGGGCAAGAAGCCGGGCTACCTCGTCTTCGCCTGCGACCTGCTCAAGGGGTTGTTGTCCGTCCGGTGGGCGATGCTGCTGGTCGGGCTCGTTGCCCAACACGCCTTTCATCAGACGGTCCTCTGGAACAATGCCCAGCCCAGCCCGCGGGCGATGCTCGCCTTCCAGGCCCAGGTCACCGGATGGGCGGCGCTAGCAGGGATTTTCGGCGCGCTGGCCTGTATCCTGGGGCACAACTTCCCGGTGTGGCTGCGGTTCCGGGGTGGCAAGGGGGTGGCGACGACCGTGGGCGTGCTGCTCGGGCTGATGCCAGCGGCGTTCCTGGCGGCGGCGGCGGTGTGGGTGGCGGCGTTCTACGCGTTCCGGTACGTGTCGTTGGCGTCCCTGCTGGCGGCGGGGGTGCTGCCGGTGGCGGTATGGCTCCTGACTCGGCACGCGGACCCGGCGGGCAGCGGAGTGGGGCCGATGTTCTGGTTCTCGGTCGTGGCAGCGGGGCTGATCTTCTGGCGGCACCGGGCCAACATCTCGCGGCTGCTCGACGGCACCGAATCCCGGTTCACGTCGAAACCTGGAAAACCCCCCGCGAATCCCTTTTAGTACGGCAATTTAGTCGTCAGGAGCTTCAGGAGCTTCAGGAGCTTCAGGAGGTTCGGGTTGAACAACGAGACGCCATTTCTCCGAACATTTTGCGAAAATTCCATGCCGACCCCGCCGTTCGCTAAAATAGCCGTTTTGGGCGCGGGTAGTTGGGGCACGGCCCTGGCCGCCTGGCTGGCCGAACGCGGCCACCCCGTGACTCTCTGGGGCCACGACCCGGAACACCTTGGCCAACTCCGGGCGACCCGCCACAACGACAAATATCTGCCCGGAGTCGGGTTGCCAGCAGCCGTTACGCCCACCCCCGACCTCGCCGATGCCGCCGGGGCCGCGCTGGTCCTGTTCGTGACTCCCTCGCGCGCCCTGCGCGAGGTCGCCGGGCGGTTGGCGGGGGTGGAGATCGCGCCGGATGCCGTCCTGCTGTCCTGCACCAAGGGCATCGAGTTCGGCACGGGCCTGCGGATGACCGAGATCCTCACCGAAGCCCTGCCCGGCCACGAGGCCGCCGCGCTGTCCGGCCCGAGCCATGCGGAGGAGGTCGCGCACGGCGGGCCAACAGCGCTCGTGCTCGGCGCGGCCAAGTCAGAGACGGCCGCACGGCTGCAAGCGCTGTTCAACGCCGGGACCCTGCGGGCCTACACCAGCGACGACGTGCCGGGCATCGAACTGGGCGGGGCGCTCAAGAACATCTTCGCCCTGGCGGCCGGGGTCAGCGACGGGCTCGGGTTCGGCGACAACGCCAAGGCGGCGCTGGTCACACGCAGCCTCGTGGAACTGGTGCGCCTGGGCCGCCGGTTGGGTGGGCGGCCCGAAACGTTCCAGGGATTGAGCGGCATCGGCGACCTGATGGTCACCTGTTTCAGCCGCCACAGCCGCAACCGCCACGTCGGCGAGCGCCTCGGCCGGGGTGAGACCCTGGCGGACATCACGGCGTCGATGAGCATGGTCGCCGAAGGCGTGCCGACGACGCGCAGCGCCCATGCGCTCGCCCGGAAGTTGGGGGTTGAAACACCCGTCATCGACCACATGCACGCCATCCTCTACGAGGGCCGCGCGCCCGCCGACGTGCTGCGCGATTTGTTCCTGCGCGACCCCCGGCCGGAGCGGGAGTGACCCGGTGCTGGGCAGCCGCTGAAGGCGGTCACTGGTAAGGTAGGGATCGCTCTCCAAGCGACTCCCAAACTCGTCTGCTTCTGCGACGACACGCAACGGTAGATTGGCCACGTTTCTCCCAACAGTTTGGGAGTACCTCGGAGAGGCATCCTCACCTTGGTTCACGACCGCTTCGCTACCTACCCGAAAGCGTATTAGGGAAGCTGATACACGAACTCGGTCGTGCGCGCGGAGTTCGCCGGACCCTTCCAGTTGTTGCGCACATAGCTCAACGTCGCCGCATCGAGCGCCGCGTTGCCGGTCGAGCGAACGATCATCGCACTCGCCACGTTGCCGAGCGCATCCGTCGTGAAATGCACGGTCGTCGTCCCTTGGGCACGCGCCAGCAGCGCAATGCGCGGATACGGCGGCTTGGGCGTCTTCCAACCCAAAGCGGTGCCACCACCCGTGCCGCCCGCCTGCGCACCGCCGTTGGCATTGCCCGGGGCGGTCGCCAAGTTGTGCGTGGTAGCCGAAGATACAGCGGTCGAACGGCTTACCCTGGTCGGTGCCGCGTGGGTTCGCGGCAATGGGGTGGGCTCTGTCATTTCCAGATCGTCCACCGGCGGCGGGGTTGACGGCGTCACGGGTGGTTCTACCACCGGTGGCGGCGTCACGTTTTCGACCAGCGGCGTCGGCACGGGATTGTCGACGTAGACCACCTGTTCCGGTGGGCCTGCTGGGGGCGGAGGGTCGAAGACGTTGACCGTGGGATAATCCGGCTCCCGTTCCACAAAGGACTGCCGCCACAGCGAGGCACCCAATTGGGCCAGACAGAGGTGCGCCAGCACGGACCCGGTGAGCATCACGGTCATCCGGCTGCGCATCGGACGGCTGCTGAACAGGGACGTGCTTTTCATAGCGGCCGGGTCCTCTTACTGCAACCGGTACTCGAACGTGGTCGAGTGGCTGGAGTTAGGCGGTCCCTTCCAGTTATCCTTGACGTACACCTGCGTGAAGTGGTCGAGCACCGCGTTGCCAGCGGATTGCGTGATGCTAACGCTGGTCACATTGCCCGAGGCATCCGTGTTGTAGGAAACCGTCGTCGTACCGGTGATGTGCGAAGCGCGAGCCGCCGCAGGATACGGCGGGTGCGGCGTCTTCCAACCCACCGCGCCCACCTTTGTGCCACCGGGAATGCCGGTCGCCTTGGTGCCGTTGGGATTGCCCCCTACCACGCCCGAGATTGCTACCGGGCCGCGCTTGGCTCCGGCCGGGGCCGGGGTCGCGGCGTACTTCACCGCAGGTTTAGGCGACGGCTTCGGCTTGTCGGGCTCGTCCATGTCCGGCTCCTCCGTGGGCGGAGGCGTGTCCTCCGGCGGCGGGGTCATGTCCGGGGGCGGGGTCGGCATGTCGGGCGGCGGGGTCGGCGCGTCGAAGGGCACGACCAGTTCGCGCACCTCGGGATCACCGAGCTGCGGCGCGAGGTCCACTTCGGTCGTCGGCAGTTCGATGGGCTTGCTGATGGGCTGCCACAGAACAGCCCCCATGCCCACGAGAGCACCGTGCACCACCAGCGAGCCAAGCACCATCAAAGCGATCTGGCCGCGGCTCAACCGCCGGATCTTGAAGAGAGAAGAGTCCATGGATCGTCCTTTCGGTTTTTAGGGTTCGAGCGGCCCACATCAGTGCTGGGCCACGTCAAGAAATTACTCAGGGAGCGGGCGGAGCCGCCACCGGCACGAGACGCTTGGGCGCGTTCGGATCGAAATGGTTGTCTTTCTTGGTCGGGAAAGAAATCTTGGCCAGACCCATGGCCCGGACGGCATCCAGCACGGCGACCACCGAGGCGTAAGAAGTCTCTTGGTCCGCGTTGATGAACACTTTCAGGTCATCGCCTTGTGCCTTGTACAACGGAGATAACCGCGCGGGAATTTCCGCTACGGAGATCGGGTTGCGATCCTTGGCGAAGTAATACTTTCCGGTTTTGTCGATGCCGATGGAAACAATATCCGGGTCGGCCTTCGGCGGCGGTGCGTTCGACGGCGGCGGCAGTTTCGTGTCGATGGCCTGTAGTTTAATCATGCTCATGCTCACCAGCATGAAGCTGGCAAGCAGGAAGAACATGATGTCGATCAACGGGATGATCTCGATGCGGGCTTTTTTGTGCGGGCTCGGTGCGCCGCGTCCTCCTCCAGCCATAATGCGTTCCTTTCGGTAAAGTGGTGTACTTGCGTCGTTCGGTTGCTACACAGACAGACCGCTCAGGGAGCAATCGGTCCTGCCGGGGCCGCCACAGGCACGACCTGCGTGGACGAGTTCGGGTCGAAATGCCGGTCCTTCTTCACGGGAAACGAAACCTTCGTGATGCCCATGCTCTTGAGTTGGTCCAATACGGCCACGACCGACGCATAGGAAGTGGCCTCATCGGCGTTGATGAAGACCTTCAGGTCATCGCCCTTCTCCTTGTAACGCCCATTAAGACGCGCGGGAATGTCGGTGACAGGAATCGGATTCTTGTCCTTGTCGTAGTAATACTGGCCTTTCGAGTCGATGCCGATGGCGGTAAAATCCGGCTTGTCCACCGGCTTCGCCGTTTGTGCCTCGGGTAATTTGGTTTCGATGGCTTGTAGCTTGATCATGCTCATGCTCACCAGCATGAAGCTGGCAAGCAGGAAGAACATGATGTCGATCAACGGGATGATCTCGATGCGGGCTTTTTTGTGCCCGCCGGGCGTGGTGCCTCCCCCTCCTCCTCCTGCCATAAATTAGTCCTCCTGGGATTAGTGCGTTGACCGTGGAAATGACCGGAAGGGCGTTACACCCCGAGTTCCGACGCGGCGACCTGTTCGCGGTTGAGGTTCTGGAGCATGACTTCCAGGTTGGTCGAAGCGGTTTCCAACTCGAACCGCAGGCGCTCGGCGCGGGCGACGAAGAAATTGTAGGGAATCAGCACGCCCATGGCGATGGCCAGACCGCAGGACGTGGCGATGAGCGCCTCGCCGATGCCGCTGGAAACCGCGTCCACCTGGAGGCCGTTTTCACCGACCGCCTTGAAGGCACCCATGATGCCCGTCACCGTACCGAGCAGGCCGAGCAGCGGGGCGAGCGTGATGATCGTATCCATCACCGGCAGGAAGCGGCTGGCGCGCTGGAGTTCCAACCCCGAGGCGACCTGGAGGGCGCTCTGCATGGTGCTGTGGTGATGGTTGAGGCCGTGCCAGATCGTACGGATACGCGGGTCCTGCGAGGGCCGGGCAAGTTCCGACGCTTCCTTGAGGTCGCCCTGCTCGACGAAGCCGAACACTTTCTCCAGCTTGGAACTTTCGCGCAGGTTGTTCTGGCGCGTCCACCAGAT
>CAXTVY010000006.1:28979-30964 GCA_964247665.1 uncultured Chthoniobacterales bacterium
GGCGACGGCGATGATCGACACCACCAGGATGGGCCACATGATCGGGCCACCCTTGCGGAAGTAATCGATGACGAAGTTGTGACTGCTGTTCTGGGCGAGGCCCTGGGCTGCGAGCATGACGGCGTTCATAAGATTTGCTAGGTTCCGGTCGGGTTGAAACTGGGCGCTCTGACGGTGGGGCGTTGCGTTAGCATTTACCCTGCCAGCGTCCTGTCCGCAGCAGCCAAAGTGGCTTCTCCACTCCGAAACCGCGACACGGACAGGCGACAGCAGGAAAACCGGGCCGGGGCGCTTCCACCGCCGAAAAGCCCCTCGGAGAGAGGCAACCCGACAATGCGGTCCGTTTTCCTGGGGTGCAGAGCAACACAAACTCTATCGAAACACACACGTGGAGAGTGTGTGTTAAATTTTCGACAATAGAACTTTTACCGGTGTTCAAAAAGCACCAATCTTTCCCATGGAAAATTCGCCTCTTAGCCACGGTGCGCTGGAAGCGCCCGCCACGGTGCAGGGCATGTTCGCGCGGGTGGCGGGCCGTTACGACGTGGTCAACGCGATCTTGAGCGGCGGCCTGGATTGGTTCTGGCGGCGGCGGGCTTCGCAGATCGTGGCGGGGTGGCGGCCGGAGTGGCTGCTGGACCTGGCAACGGGCAGCGGCGTGCTGGCGGCGGCGCTGGGCCGGGCGTTCCCGGCGGCGCGGATCGTGGGGGCGGACTTCTGCGTGCCGATGCTCCAGCGGGCCCGGGCGGCGCGGCGGGTGGAACGGCTGGTGGCGGCGGACGGGATGCAATTACCGTTCTCGGACGGGGCGTTCTACGTGGTGACGGTGGCGTTCGGGCTGCGCAACATGGCGAACTACGCCGGGGCGTTGCGCGAGACCCGCCGCGTGCTGCGGCCCGGCGGGCACGTGCTGGTGCTGGATTTCTCGATGCCGCGCCCCTGGTGGCGGGGCCTTTACCGGTTCTACCTGCACCGCTGCTTGCCGGGGATTGCGCGGCTGGTGTCGGGCGAGCGGGGCGCGTATGAATACCTGGGCGACTCCATCGAGCAATTCCCCTGCGGCGAGCGGATGCGTGCGCTGCTGACGGAGTGCGGGTTCGTGCACGCGACGGCGGAGGAACTGACGGGAGGCATCGTGTCGCTTTACACGGCTGCCGCCGCAGACGGCGGCGGAAATACCCAAGGCCCGAATGACCAATGATCAACCAGCGCGCCGGAGGAGGACGAGTCAGGCAGGCTTGACCACGCAGCTCGCCACACCGGGGCTGGCGGGATTGACGTCCACCTGGCGGTCACATGGACGGATGACGAGGTCCATGTCTTCCATGGGGATCGCTCCCAGGAGCACCCGATCACCCATGACCAGCGCGCCGCCGATGGCCACACGGTTCTTGAAGCGCACTATGATCCCACGTAGGGAACCAACCGGTGAGTACCATCGGCGATGGTGGCTTCCTTGTGGTCGTAGGTGTCCAGGCGCAGTTGCGGCACCACCCGCGCGGGGATGCAGAGAAAGGTGGACCCGGTGTCAGCCAGCGCCTCGACCTCAACGGGTGGAAGTTCCGGGAGGCGGGGATTACGCAAACTCAACATCGCGCGAGCAAAACCTGCAAGGCCCATGAGCTTCGCCGGTTGCCGCCGGAGCGGCGGTGTCACTCCATCCAGGCCAGGAAGTTGTAATTCGTGGCGACCATCAGGACCACCACGGAAACGAATAGGATGATCGGCAGCAGCGCCGCGAGGATGACAGCGGTCCACACCATCGAACGGGGCAACGGAGTTTCGCGGGCGGTCTGGGCTGTCGGGTGCGAGGCGGCGGCGCGGGACCCGGCGGGCAGGGAAGTGGCGGCTTGAGGTTCCATCGAAGGTGGGAGTACGGAGGCGGAAGGCGGAAGGCCGACCTGTGAGCATCCTATAAAGCCGGACCCGCGCCGGACGCAAGCCCGAACTCACGTGGTAGCGCGTCGGGTCGCCACCGGTAGCAG
>CAXTVY010000006.1:30974-40161 GCA_964247665.1 uncultured Chthoniobacterales bacterium
GAGCAAAATCCAGGCTGCCTGGAAAAGCGTCGTTTAGCGTCGTCGCCTCATCCCTGCCCTGGTTACGACGGAATTGGGGCGGGTGCCGGTACGTCCGCAGGCGTTGGCATCGGGGACGGTGTGGCCATCGGTGTCGGTGCAGGCGTGTCCACCGGTGTCGGTGTCGGAGTCGGTGTGGACTCCGGCGTCGGGACCGGGGTCGCGGGCATCGGCGTGGCTGCCGGAGTTGGCGGGGGAGTCGCTTCCGGCGTCGGTGTCGGAGTTGCCATTGGAGTCGCTGTCGGTGTGGCTTCCGGCGTTGGCACGGGCATGGCCGTGGGCATCGGCGTGGATACAGGCGTAGCTTCCGGCGTGGCCGTAGGCATCGGCGTCGGTACGGGCGTGGCCGTAGGCACCGGAGTCGGTGCAGGCGTGGCCGCGGGCGTCGGCGTGGGTTCCGGCATCAACGCAGGCTCAGGCGTCGGCGCGGGCACGGCGGTCGGGGTGGGCACGGGCGTTGGCGCGGGCACGGCGGTCGGCGTGATCCCGGCAGTCAACGTCTCGAAGTCCGGTCGGCTGAGCAGGAAAGCGCCGTCTTGCCCTTCCACCCGGGCGTAACCCATCTGTTCCGGGCTCATGCCTCCGAGCAGCAGCTTGCCGCCGCCCTTGGGATCGTTCGCCGTGGCGAAGGTCAGCGCGACGGTCGGGTGATCCAACCCATACGTGGGCTTCAACGCGCCCGCCCAGCGCACGGCGTGCAGCTTGGCCAGCGTGTTCACGATGGACTGCGCCTTGCCCGTGTCCAGCGGACCCTCGCCCTTCGTCAACGTCCAGCCGCTCTTGTCGGCGCGCGTCAGCGCGAGGTCAGGCCGGTCTTTGCCCTGGATCTCCAGCGACGACACTTTCTCGGGGTCCGCCGCGAAGATGTTCACATTGCGCCACTGGATCGGGTCGGTCGAGACGGCCTCGGCCGCGGTTGTTGGCACCGACACAATGAAGGGTTCCTCCTCCACCCGGGCGAAGGTGTTGTCGCCGTCAGCCTTGCCGAAGTCCACCGTGGCGATGGTCTTCTCGCCAGCATTGCTCTCAGCGGTGTTCTCGGAGGCCACGGACAGGAACTTCACCTGCAAGGCGGGGTGATCCAACCCATACGTGGCGAGGTCCGAGGCGCTGTCGGCCACGAACCGGTCCACCTGCGTGCTCGTGATCGTGTTGATGAGCCGGTCGGTCTCCGCGCTGTTGGCGGGCGGCGTGCCCGCGGGTGCACCGACAAGCGACCACGTCTTGTCCTTGTTGTGCGCGACCGTGAACGGCTGGCCGCCGGCGGGTGTGATGCGGATGCGGTCCACCATGTCGGCGTTCACACGAGCGAGTTGGTGGTCGCGCAGGTCGGCGGGCTTGAGCGTCAGAAAACTTTCCACGCTCTTGGGCACGGTGTAGATGCTCTGGCGGGCCGGATAGCGCGCGTACACGCTGTCGGCCAGCTTCGGGTCGGGGGTGGGGGTGGGCACCGCCCCGGTCGCCGCGGCGACGGCCGCCGCGCCGGGCGTGGCGGGTTTGGCGTCGCCGGGGGCGGAGCCGATCATCAGTTCGCGGCCCTGGGGATCGGCGGCGGTGGCGAGCGTGACGGTGGCACGCGGCTCGGCCAGGCCGTAGGAGGTGGCGTCGGCCTTGTCGTCGCCCACGAAGCTCTGCACGGTGAGGTTGGCCACCTGGGAGACGAGGTCGTTGACCTTCTTGTCGTCGGCGCGGGCGGCGAGCGGCTTGGCCAAGCGCCAGTGCTCGCCGTCGCGCACGAGTTCGATCTCGCCCGCCGGGTTCTTGACGACGGCCTTGGTCACGTCCGTGGCGACGAGGTCGGTCAGGCGGTGATCGCGCCAGGCGTTCACGTCCTTCTGAAGAAGTTTTTTCAACTCGTCGGGCACGACGAAGACCACGTCCTGACCGGCGATCTGAAGGTACGTGCGGCCCTCGATGGCCGTGTCGTTGCCGAAGAGGATCTCCTGGGGCTTGGTGCCGCCTTTGGGGATGACCTGGAGGCGGATGCGAGCGTTCTGGAGTCCGTACTCCTGGAGCTTTGCTTTGTCGTCGGCCTTGACGTTGAAATGGTCCTGGCTGCGCGCGCTTTCCAGGTCGGTGAAGAGTTCGCTGATGAGCGTCTGATCGCCGCGGTCGGCGTAGGGGCTCTTCATCGTCCACTGGTGCTTGTCGTCGCGGCGCAGATCGACCTTGAGGTCGTGGTTGGTGACAACCAGGCCGTCCACCTCGTCGCGGTTGAACGCGAAGACGCGCGTGGCGTTGCCGTTGTTCTCCCGGGTGCCGGGCTGCTTGTTCTCGACGAAGTTGAAGTACAGGACGAACGCGGCGGCGATGCCCAGCAGGGTGGCGGTGGTTTTCCAGTTCATGGCAGAAAATGACCAAGGTCTAATGACCAAGGCCCAAAGGAGGAAGTCAGCGGATTACAGGTAAGGAAATGACCAAGGTCCAACGACCAAGGCCCAAAGGGGGAAGTCAGCGGGTTGGGGGGCGGGGAGGCAAGGTGTTCCAGGGACCCGGCGGACGGAAGCTCTTTGGCATTGACCGTTCGGGCCTTGGTCATTGGTCATTTCGGCCTTGGTCATTTTGCCGCGGGCGTCAGGCGCGGCGGCGCCACCAGACGAGAAGTCCCAGGAAAGCGCAGAACGCGGGGATGACGAGCACCGTCAGCTCAAAGAAAAGCTGCGTCTGCGAATCGGGCAGGTTGAGCGTGAAGGTCTGCACGTGCTTGGGGGCGATAGCGATGAGTGATTCGCGCTCCAGCAGCCAATTGAGGCTGCTCAGGAAAAAGTCGCCCGAGCGTTCGTCCATCATGCCGCGCTCGGTGAAGCGCGCCTGGCCGACGACGATCATCCGGGCCGCACCCACCTGCATCCGCTGGTCGCCCACGCCCCCTTTTTCCACCGTGGCCGCGATGTAGAGCGGCGCGTGCTTGTCCGTGGGATCATCGTAGGCCCCGGTGTTCTCCAGATCCTTGTAGTTGGTTTCGCCCCAGAACTTCGGGTTGGCCACGAGCAGCGGTGCGAGCTTGACGCCCTGCGCCTTCAACGGGTCGGGGGTGAGGGTGAGCGACTGCGCGCCGCCGGGGAACACGGGCGTCACGCCGGTGAGCTGCGTGGCGATGGGGGTGCTGCCCGTCAGGCTCGTGAGCGTATCGCGCACGATGCCCGTGTACGCGCCCATGGGCACGGTCGCCAGCACGCGGTCGTCGTCCGGCTGGATGCCCACCTTGCCTAGAAAAGCGGCAATGTTCGGCGTGCTCGCGTCGGGGTTGAGCAGGACCAGGACGCGCCCGCCCTTGGCCCAATAGTCGGTGAGCAACTGACCTTCGCGCTCGGTCAGGTCGGTGCGGGCACCGATGAGCATGACCACGGAGGCGTCGGCAGGCACGGCGGTGACGTTGAGCAGGTTGAGTTCGCTGGTAGAGAGATGTTCGCCTTCGAGCAGGGTGCCGACGATGTCCAGCGGCTGGCCCTTGGCGAAGCCGGACTCGCCGTGGCCCTGGAGGTAATAGATGTTGCTCTTCTTGCCCTCGCTGACTTCCAGCAGGCCGCTGGTGATGGCCTGCTCGCCCAGGAAGGCGGTGATCTGCGGGGCCGAAGCCTGGCCCATCATCATGGCGCTATTATCGAATTCGGCCAGCTTGTCCTCACCGATGATCTTCGTGCGGCCCTCGCATTCCAGGACGACGACGTTCTCCGACTGGTCGCCCGAGTGAGCGAGCTTGTACTTGGTGGCAACCTCCGTGGCGCGGCCGACGTTGCGGTAGGGATCGACCTGCTCCAGGCTGATGTATTTGGGCTGCACCTTGCGGTACTCTTCGGCGAGGTTGCTCACGTCGCCCTGGAGCTGCGACTGCGGACTGAAGAAGACGATCATCTTCACTGGCTGCTTGAGGCTGGCGAGGAACTGCTTGGTGCGCGGGCTCAGCGCGCTCTTGCGGTCGCGTGAGAAGTCGAAGCGGTGGTAATGCTTGTAGGCGAAGCCGTTGACCAGCGCCAGGATGACCACCAGAGCGAGGATTTGCAGGATGACGCCCGTGCCGGTGGAAAGCCGCCGCAGGAACCCGGCCTGCGAGACACGGTGGGGCGTGGGGGCAGGGGACAACGGGGTGGCGGCGACATCGGACTCGGACGGGGTAGAAGGCCGGGGTTCTTCGGGAGCGGAGGTGGCAGCCATTGAATGAGGAAGGAAAAGTTTTTGGGGACAGCGGGAAAAATGACCAAGGACCGATGGCCAAAGCCCAGACTGAGGAGGGCGTGGACGATGGCCGAGGGTCTTTAGCGGGAAGGAATCAGGACTTCCACTTGCGGAACTGGAACACCTGGAACGTGAGTACCTGGAGGAAGGCGGTCATGCTCAGGTAGAAGATGATTGGGCGGGAGTCGATGAGCCCGCGCGAGAAGTCGCGCATGTGCTCGACGGTGGAAAAGTACGAGACGAAATCGCGGAACGGCTGGCTGGCGTTGGGCAGGATGAGGCCCAGCAGGCCCGTGAAGAACGTCAGCAGCACGAGCACGAAGCCGATGACCGCCGCGATGATCTGGTTGCGCGTCAGCGCGGAAGCCAGGCAGCCCAGCGACAGGTAGAACATGCCGATGAGCAGCAGCAGGAGGTAGCTGCCCGCGTAGGAGCCGTAGGACGGCGCGGCCGGGATCTTGGTGATGTACTGGAAAATGGCGAAGTACACCAGCGTCGGCAGCCAGAGCACGAGATAGAACAACAGCGCCCCGGCGAACTTGGCCATGACGACCTGCCACTCGTCCACGGGAGCGGTCATCAGCGTTTCGATGGTGCCCAGCTTGAACTCCTCCGAGTAGAGCCGCATCGTGATCAGCGGGATGATGGGCAGGAACGCGAACCAGAACACCGTGGTGTTGAAGAACACCTCGACCATCGTGTAATCCGACGGCCCGCGGTTGAGCAGGGAAACGACGGCGTAGGCATTGAAGCCGGACAGCGCGAGCAGGAAGCAGAGGACGATGTAGGCGATGGGCGAGTAGAAATAGGATTTCATCTCGCGTTCGAGGAGGACGAGGAATTTACGCATGACGGGGAGGCAGAAGGGGAAAATGACCAAGGCCCAATGACCAATCATCGGGGAAGGTTCGAGAACCGGGGGCCGGGATTCAAGGAAGATTCAGAACAGGAAGTCCGGGGAGCGCGTATAAAAAGAATGCTTTTGGTTGGCAGTGGTCATTGGGCCTTGGTCATTGGGCCTTTTCACTCCGCATGGGTGATCTCGACGAACACGTCTTCAAGCGTCGCGCGGCGGCGGGCGAGTTCGCGCAAGGTCCACTTGCGCTCGACGGCCAGACGGAAGATTTCCGCCCGGGGGTCCGCGCCGGGCTCGACGCGCAACTGGAAGCTGCGGAAGCCGTCGGTCGCCGGAGCGGTCACGCTGGCGACGGTTTCCCGGGCCGGTGAGTTGCCTTTGTTCTTCCTGCCCCGGGCTTCGACGGCTTCGGCGGGGAGTGGGTCGGTCACGGTGGCGGCGGATGTGCCCGGCGTGACAGCCGGGACAGCTTCGAGGGTGACTTCCTTGATGCCGGGCACCTTTTGGAGCTGCTCGATGCCAGCGTCCGCGCCGGTGTCGGCCTCCAGGCGGATGTTGCTGACGGCACGGAGCTGGCCCAGGAGGTTCTGCGGCGTGTCGCTGGCTTCGATGCGGCCCTTGTGCAGGATGATAACCCGTGAGCAGGTCATTTCCACCTCGGGCAGGATGTGGGTGGAAAGCAGGATCGTGTGGCGCTGGCCGAGGTTGCGGATGAGATCGCGCACCTGGCGGATCTGGTTGGGGTCCAAGCCGATGGTGGGCTCGTCGAGGATGAGCAGGTCGGGATCGCCCACGAGGGCATCCGCGAGGCCGACGCGCTGGCGGTAGCCCTTGGACAGCGTGCCGATGATCTTCTGCTGCACGTCGTTGAGGCTGGTGAGTTCCTTGACCTCGCCGACGCGGGTGCGCAGTTTGCGGCCCGAAAGGCCCTTGAGGGCGGCGCGGTGTTCGAGGTATTCATTGACGCGCAGTTCGGTGTAGAGCGGAACGTTCTCGGGCATGTAACCGAGGTGGTTGCGGACCTCCAGCGCCTGGGAATACACATCGAAACCTGCGACGGTGGCCCGGCCGCTGGTGGCGGGCAGGAAGCAGGAGAGGATTTTCATCGTCGTGCTCTTGCCCGCGCCGTTGGGCCCGAGGAAGCCAACGATTTCGCCGCGTTCCACCTCGAAGGACAGGTCTTTGATGGCCGTGTACCCGGCGTAGCGCTTGGTGAGGTTTTCGACTTTGATCATCGCGTTTGGGGAAAAGAAGAGACAGCGGAAGCGCCCGGGGCGTTGAAATTTTTCCGGAGGGACCGGCGGGAGGGGCTGTACCTTGCGCACAGAAAAGCCGTTGGGCAAACGGCTTCTTTGTCGGATTGCGTCGGGAAGAAATGCCTGGGGGAGAGCCGGAGATGGGGATTGGCCGGCCGTCAAGCCACCGCCGTTTCCGCCGGAATGGGCCCTGCCTTCCAGGCAAACCGCGATACGAGCGGGGACGCGAACGCGGTGATGCACACGTTCAGGGATGCCACCGGATGATGCCGGGACACCCACACCTCCGCGGGGAAGATCGCGCCGACGAATGAAGATGTCAGCGGTGGCCGCCAGGGGGCTTTGGAACGTATGGCGGCAACCGCTCAATCATTCTAAAACTGCTTCGAGTTGCGGTCGTTCCGAGTGCAGCGAACCCGCGAGCAGAGCCGAAAGACCTTCCGGCCCACCCCAGCAAACCTGGCCGGATCCGCGGGGGCGCTTCTATCGCCATACCTGCTTGCCTGCGGCGGCGGAAGGTCGTCCGGCTCCTTGGCACTCCGCTCAGGATCACAAGCGGAGTTTAGGTACGTCCGCCCTGGGGCAGCAAGTTCCCGCCCTTGATTTTTGTCAAGCCGACCCTAGGCTATTTGCCCGCTCGCGCCGGATTTTCAAACTCCCTGCACCTCTGTATTTTTGGACCCCACACCGGCCCGCGCGGACCCGCCAATGAGACCTTCTGCCGCCAACCACTACAACGCCGCCCTGCTCGACGAGACTTATGCCCGCTGGCAGGCCGATCCGGCTTCGGTGGATGCACAGTGGAACGCCTTCTTCGAGGGTTTTGCCCTGGGGACGGCCCAGCCGCCCCGGCCCCCCGGCCAGAACGGCAGCAGCGCCGTCCACGCGCCGACCGCCGCTGGCACGGCGGCTGACGCCACCCGGCAGGCGCGCGTCGATGAACTCGTGGGCGCTTACCGCTCGCTCGGGCACACCCTGGCCCACCTCGATCCCCTCGAACACGCCCGGCCCGACCAGCCGCTCCTCGCCCTGGAGGCGCTCGGCTTCGCGGAAAGCGACCTCGACCAGCCCGTGTCCTCGCGCTACTTCCTGGGCGGCAAGACCATGAGCCTGCGCGACATGATCGCGCTGCTCCAGCGTGTGTACGGCGGGACGGTTGGCGCGGAGTTCATGCACATCACGAACACGAAGGTGCGCAACTGGGTGCGCGACCGGCTGGAGGCCCGGCCGGAGATGTCCGCGCCCCAGCCCGCCGAACAGCGCGCCATCCTGGGCCGCCTGCTGGCGGCGGAAGCGTTCGAGCGGTTTTTGCACACTTCCTTCCTCGGCCAGAAGCGCTTTTCGCTGGAGGGCGGCGAGACGCTGCTGCCGCTCCTGGAGACGATCCTGGGCCGCTGCCCGGCCCTGGGCATCCAGGAAATCGTCATGGGCATGGCGCACCGCGGACGGCTCAACGTGCTGGCCAACTTCATCAAGAAGTCTCTGCGGACGATCTTCACGGAATTTTCCGAGAACTACGAGCCGGACCTCGTCAACGGCGACGGCGACGTGAAGTACCATCTCGGTTATCAATCCACGCGCGAGCTGCCCGGGGGGGCCAAGGTGGCGGTGAACCTGGCGTCCAACCCGAGCCACCTGGAGTTCGTCGATCCCGTCGTGGAAGGCAAAACGCGGGCGCGTCAGCGCATCCTGGAAGACACGAAGGAACGTCGGAAGGTGCTGCCCGTGCTCATCCACGGCGACGCGGCGTTCATCGGCCAGGGCATCGTGGCGGAAACGCTCAACATGAGTCAGCTCCCGGGCTACCGCACGGGCGGCACGGTGCACATCATCATCAACAACCAGATCGGTTTCACCACGCTGCCCGCCGACGCGCGCTCGTCGCTGTACTGCACGGATGTGGCCAAGATGATCGAAGCGCCGGTGTTCCACGTCAACGGCGACGACCCGGAGGCCGTGTGCTTCGTGGCGGGGCTGGCGGCGGATTTTCGTCAGGAGTTCGGGCGGGACGTGATCGTGGACATGTACTGCTACCGCCGCCACGGCCACAACGAGGGCGACGAACCGAGCTTCACCCAGCCCGACCTGTACGCGGAGATCAGCCAGCGCGCCCCGGTGGCGACGCTGTACCGCGAGCGGTTGGTGGGTGAGGGGCGCGTGACGAAGGAGGACGCCGACAGCCTGCTCGCCGGTTACCGCGCGGAGTGCGACGCGGCGTTGGCGGAGGTCAAGGCGGCCAACCAGACGGCCGACGCCGGTTCGGGCAAGAAGTTCGCGGGTTCGACGGCCATCTTCCAGCCGCCGTACACGCACGACCCGGTGACGACGGCCATCAGCCCCGAGATGCTGGAAAAGGTGGCGCGTGCCGTGACAAGCATCCCGGATAAGATCCACGTTCTGGACAAGCTCAAGCGCAACCTGCTGGAGCGCCGGCTCAAGGTGTTCACGGCGGGTGGGCCTTACGACTGGTCGTTCGCGGAGACGCTCGCGTTCGGCTCGCTGCTGCTCGACGGCAAGCCCGTGCGCCTGAGCGGCCAGGACAGCCGCCGGGGGACGTTCAGCCAGCGCCTGAGCGTGCTGTATGACGACAAGACGCGCGAACGCTACATCCCGCTCAACAACCTCGCCGACGGGCAGGCGCGTTTCTGCGTGTACAACTCGCCACTCAGCGAGGCGGCGGTGCTCGGGTTCGACTACGGTTACTCGCTCGATTACCCGGACATGCTGTGTCTGTGGGAAGCGCAGTTCGGCGATTTCGTCAACGGCGCGCAGACGATCATCGACCAGTTCATCGTGTCGTCGGAATCCAAGTGGCAGCGGCCCAGCGGCATCGTGCTGCTGCTGCCGCACGGCTACGAGG
>CAXTVY010000007.1:0-20402 GCA_964247665.1 uncultured Chthoniobacterales bacterium
CGCCCAAGCAGATGCCCGACGTGCTGACCCAGTGGCGCAGCCCCAACCACCCGGAGTTTGCCGAGTCGCGCACGGTCTGGCGGCTGTTCAACGCCGTCACCGAAGCCATCAAGGGTAGCCTGTGGGCCTTGCCCGCGCGCACGCAAGCCCTGCACGGCCTCCTGGACACCCACGTCGGCTTGTTCGGCCGCAACTAACGCTCTTTCCGCTCCCCACCTCACCCCAAGCAAAAGGCCCCCGCGTGTTTCGACCACGCGGAGGCCCCGTTTACAACACTACCTCAGAGAAGATAGCAATCCATGCCTACCGCCCAGATCGTTCCCGCGCAAGCCGACAATCATCGCGCCGTCGCCATCCCCGAAACCGGCTCCCCCGCCCCGCTGACCGTCCAGCAGGTGCTCACCCACGTAGCGCTCATCCAGCAAATCATGTCCGCCGCCATGAAGGAGGGCGAACACTTTGGCCGCATCCCCGGCTGCGGTGACCGGCCCGTGCTCCTCAAACCGGGTGCCGAAAAGCTCTGCCTGCTCTTTCGCTTGGCCCCGGCCTACGACGTGCAAGAACGTCAGCTTGAGCGCGGCCACCGCGAATACCGTGTGACCACGACGTTAACCAGCATCACGAGTCAGGTGCTTATCGGCCAAGGGGTCGGTGCCTGCACCACCCTGGAAAATAAGTACAAGTTTCGCGCGGGTCCGGCGGAAGTCACCGACCGGGCGGTGCCCCGCGCCTACTGGGAAATTCGTCAGGATGACCCCGCCAAAGCGCAGGAATTGATCGGCGGCAAAGGCTTCACCGTCAAAAAGGTAGACGGCCAGGGATGGATGGTCGCCAAGGGCGGCGAGAAGATGGAAAACGACAATCCCGCCGACCATTACAACACCGTGCTCAAGATGGCGAAGAAACGCGCTCTCGTGGACGCGGTGCTCACCACCACCGCCGCGAGCGACATCTTCACGCAGGATTTGGAAGAAATCAGTGCCAGCATCGCCACCCTGACCCGGACAGCCTCCGCATCCACTTCCACCCCGGTGATCGTCCTGGAGGTAACCGCCGATACCGAGTCATTCCAGCCCGTTTCACCCCCCACCCTGGCCGTCCGCACCGAGGAGGCACCCGCCGTTCCGGCAGCATCGGAGGCGTCCAGCCGCGTCGAGGGGCAGAGTTTTCGGAATACTCCGATCCACTTTGGAAAAAACCGTGGTTTGACCTTCGCGGACCTCACGCCCCAGCAACGCCACTGGTACGAAACAGAATGGATGCCCAAGAAAACGGCTCAGGGCAACGCTGGCGAAGGAGACAGGGCACTGATGACCGGGTTAAAGGCATACCGTGAGTGGCGGGAGGCCGAGAAACGAGCCGAAGCCAGAGCCACTAACCCCCCGCCCGAAGCGCCGACGCGCGGTCGCCAGAGCAACGGAGAGCGTCCAAGCCGCCTGAAAAGGCGCGTGAGGTTTACACGATGATGCCGCCCCGCCTGAATTATCCGGCGGGGGGTGCGTGTCAGGCAGTCCGGTCTCTGGAGACGCCGAGTGGTTCAAGCCAATCCTCGTGCCACACCGCACCCCTTCTCCATCCTCCATCCGAACGCCGGAGCTGCTGGCGTGAGCTGATTTGCCGGTCCGTGGGTTGTTCTGGCGAAAGGCGCGGATGCGCCCTTCAACGGTCGGCCAAGCCCGAAGGGCAGAGCTTGGCCGATTGACGCCGCTGCGGCGTCAAAGTGAGGGTCGCCGGAAACAACCCTCTGACCGGCCCGCGGGACGTGGCAGGAGCCCAGCTAAATTGGTGTACGCCCGAGCGGTTCTTTTTGCAGTGACCCCCCGCACCAGGGAAGGCTGTGCGTGCCATGCAAATCACCCTTGAAATCCGCCCCGAAACTTTGCACCGCTTCATGGCCGCCCACGCGGAACTCACGACGTGGCTTGGCTACGTTCCTCCGCTCGAATGGTTCATGGCTTTTGCGCTGGATTCCAGTGACCCCGCCGACCTGGAGAAAACCCTGCGACAGATGGGCCGGGATTACTTGCGCAACCGCCGGTCGCTCGATTGATCGGCCGGCAGCCCTTTACAGAGGGTTCGGAAAAGGCAGGATGCACCATTCCACCGTGTCATCCGGCTGGAAAACGGACGTGGTGCCATCCTCCCAGTACGCGCCCACACAAGCGGCCGGAGTGGTCCGGCCAAGGAGCCGGTCCCAAAAGCTGAGCCCGTTTTCTTTGAGGAAGGCCACGCCACGCCGACCGCCGGAACGTACCCCCCACAACCCTGGCTCCTGCCGCATGGCCGTCAGCAGATTATCGACGCGGACACCCTGCCAATTTGGCAGCGCCGCTTGCACCATCTTTTTGGCGATGGCCTTCATGTGGTCCTCGACGGCGTCAGGACGCCCGGCCTGCAAGATCATCTGGCGCATCTCGTGGCGCTCTTCCCGGGTGGATTCTTTGATGTCTTCCTCGACCGCCTGGGCGTGTTCCTCCAGGAAGGCGACCGCTTCCTCCGGCCCCAGCCGTTCCCCGCCGCGTCCCATCTCGTAGCCACGCAGCAAATATTGACGGCGGATCGTGCGCTCGATGGCGGCGGCTTTGCTAGATGGTTCGTTCCAGGTGTCCACCATGGAATTTACCATTCATCGATCCCTGTGTCGAAAGCTGTGGTCGGCGGCCCGAGGATCGTTCCGGTCTGCCTGGTCACCTGGATTCGCGGCGCTGGCCCCCCAGTGCCGGGCGGCCCAAAACCAGGGCGACCTTCCGTCGCCCCCAAGAACGGCTTTGCTCCGCAGGCTACGCACCGCCCGATCAAAAAAAGCCGTTGCGCGGATTTGGGGGTGAGCACGACGGGTCGGGAGCTTGGGCTCCCGGCTTCCCACGATCTACGCTGCCACCGCTTCGACCGACGCCAGATCATCTTGCGGCTTCACCACCGCGCGCAACGCTTCGAACGTTGTCCCCGCGTAGTTTCCCCATGCCCCGAGAGCAAGCAGAGCACACGCAGTTGGTTTTCTTCGTCCAGGCTGATGCCCCCATTTTCCAGCAGAGCGAGCAGGTCGCTCATGACTCGTTGCCCTTTTTCCGAGCGACCGAGTTGCACCACCGCCCTCTCTACATCGTCGGCGCTGACGTTTGCCATATCGAAGCGAGCGTAGACGCTTGCGGGCGAGTTGACCAGCCTGTTACGATTTCATCCGGTATGACTTGGGACGAACTTTCTGCGCTGCTTTCCAAATTGGCCGAGGAGCACGATACCAAGGCGAGGATTATTCCAATTGAAGGTTTGGAAGCCGTCTTTTTGCATCTTGTGCCGGTGGCGTGGTTTTCCTCGATGAAGTTGGCCGGTGCGTTGAACATCGGCGTGTACCAGGGCGACGAAAACCGGTTGGTTGGCACCGAGCAAATTCCTCTGGCCGAGCTGACCCCGGAGTTCGTGCGTGAACGGGTGGAGAAAGCCGCCGTCGAGCAGTTTAGCCGTTGCCTCGATCCTGGGGCCGTCAGGGACTTTTTAGAACGGTTTCCCAGGCCGCAGTTGCGGGACATCGACGGTGCTGCGTGAGTGATCCGCCAAGGGGAAACCCGGTCGCTCGCCGCGCAGCACGGATAAAACGCTTTTAGTTACGCGGAGTCGGCCAGCCGAGTGCAGGTCGGGGAAAAGCGTTTCCCCGCGCAGGAGCCCCAGGCGTCTCCCGCTCCCCATTCCAAGCGGGGACACCCCGCAACGCCCCGGCCACGTCGCCCCGTCGCGGTTTCCCTGCGCTTGCGCTCCGGCAACCCTGGAAACCGGCATAAATGGCCGTGCCGTCCACCGGCGCTAAAGTGCCGGACTTTATTCCGGTTTCCAGGGTTGACCGCGCCGAGTCGCCGCACAGAGGTATTGATCATTTTGCCTTCGAGGAATGAGGTTGTGCCAACCCCCTTCCTCTCTGGCAAATCTTTCGCTATTCCACGGTTGTACATCCCCGACGGTGGGCTAACTCACGAAAGGGTGTAAAACCCAATATTGGGAAGCAAGAAACCAGAGAAAATAATCGTGTGTCCAAGCATCTTTTTGCTTGAAAAAGTAAGTCAAATGACTTACTCTTTTACCAAGGTTGGCAATGACGCCAGCCGAAAACAAAGAAAGCCGGGGGAGATTCGAGCCTCCCCCGGCCTCTACAGAAAACACAGCGTCAGCCTTCTTAAAACTTCAGACCATGTTCAACGCCAGATTAGCAGGCCACTCCGAGATCGACAACCACCAGCTCCGCAGCCTCGCCCCGAGCGTATTCGCTGGTGCCGCCCACGCCAAGGTTTCCGACCGTTACAGCTTCATCCCCACCGCGACGGTGGTCGAAGGGTTGCGCGCCGAAGGCTGGGCACCCGTCTGGGCGGGCGAGCAGCGCATCCGCCTCTCCGACCGCCAGGGCTTTCAAAAACACATGATCCGGCTCGCGCGCACCGACGACTTGAAACGCACCCAGGCCGAGCGCCCCGAGCTGGTCTTGGTGAACAGCCACGACCGCAGCAGCGCCTACCAGTTGCACGCCGGGATCTTCCGGTTCGTGTGCAGCAACGGGATGATCCTCGCGGATTCGGTGTTCGCGCGCATCTCGATCATGCACGTCCACTTCGAGCCGTCCAAGGTCATCGAGGCAAGCTTTAACATCGTGCGCGAGATGCCCGCGATTGCCGACCTCCTGGAGGGCTACAAGGCCCGCACTTTGAACACCGTGGAGCGCCGCGCCTTTGGCGAGGCAGCACTGATCCTCAAATACGACGAGCTGGAGAAGGCACCGGTCGGAGCAGAAAAGATTCTGGTGCACCGCCGCCAAGAGGACGCGGCACCCACGCTCTGGAACGTGCTTAACGTGGTGCAGGAGAACATGATGGAAGGCGGGCAGCGCGACTACAGCCGCCGCCGCCCCGACAGCCGCCGCTTTTTCGGCAAATCCCGCGCCGTCAAAGGATTGGACGAAAGCGTCAAGCTCAACAAGGCGCTCTGGCACCTGGCCGAGACCTTGCGCGCCAGCGAGCCGCTGACGCCCGACCACCTGCGCGACCACGCGGAAGTTTCCACCGCTCTCTAGGAGGCCAAAGCAGGCGGGTCAGCGCCCGAGGAGGGTTCAATCCCCTCTTTGGGTTTCGCCCTGCCCATGCACCAATCCGCCTATGAGGTTCACACGTTTTCCCCGAGTGGTTCCCTACGTGGTGACACCGCGCAAACTGGCTTATGCCCGCCGCGCGATCCAACACGTCCGCGATAAATGCCCCCTCTTCCCCGAGTTGACCGACCAGCGTAGTGCAGAGCAGCGCATGGCGGACAACGCGCGGCACAGCCGCCTTTACTGGCAGGACATGCGTGACACCCAGGCTGCAAGCTGGCGCGAGGCCCGCCGCGAGCTTGGGACCCTCCGAGCGTCCCAACGTGCCGGGTTGCTCCGGTACTGGCAGGACGGCGGGCTGCCAGGCTCCCCGGTCTACCTGCTTGGCTGTATTTACGAAATCAAACGCCGCCGGATTTGCTACTGGCATAAGCTGGCAGAACTGCGCCGCTTGCGGCTCATCGGCGCGGGCAGGCTGCCGAACCCTTGGAAGAAGTTTCAGCCCGCCAATCCATGAAAGCCCACGTGGACGACACCGAATTGTTTCCCGCCTTTGTGCAGGCCGAGGCCGAGGAAAGCCCGCAGCGCCGAGCCGCCGCACGGCAGCGCCACCTCGCCGAACACCGCGAGCACTTGGCCTTTTGTTGGTCAGAATGGCGCGGGCCGGTAGCAAACGGCCCCGGCACGAGCGGCTTCTGTGAAGTGAACACCCCGGACCCGTTCAGCCTCACCCACGGCGAGCGCCGCTATCACTACATGGCCCCTTGCCGGATCGAGAGCGTCAGCCCCGACGGCCTGACGATCATTGCCTTGGTCGAATACGACCGTCCGTGTTCATGCGCCGACCTCTACAACGGCGAGCGCCTGCGCCTGGATCTCACCGAAGTCTGGCCCCCGGTTTGGTTGCTGAGCGCCCAGCGTCACGAGCAGCAGACTAACGCGGCTATCGCCGCCGCCGCCCACCAGCCATTTCAGACCGCCCCGTGCGCCGTGCACCCGTGGGACACGGGCGGACGTGGACCCATCGGTTCGCCCAAGGCCGGGAAAGCGGTGCTGCGGTGCCCGCATTGCCAGGTGACGTTCTACGAGCGCCCGACCTGCCCGAGCTGCCGCAAAGCTCCCGCCCTCAACCTGGTAAATCCATGAAAAGAACCGCCCGAAAGGCCGCGCCCGACGCCGGTCAGCAGTTGCTTTTCAGGGATCGGCCGACGTTTGTTGAGCGCATCGCTTTCGTCGAGTTGGTCGACCTGAGCCGCACCGCCAACGCCAACGGCTTTCGCTGGCCGCTGGCCGTCAGCGCCGCGCTTTATCGGGACGTTGAAACCATCCCGCGAGGTTGCGCGGGCAGCGAAGTGGTTTCCCGGCGCTGGAAACACGTTCTGCTGCTCACCGCCCCCGCCGCCGCGCAGCTCCTGCGCGACCGCCGGGCCGAGCTGCGCATCAATGTGGTCTTGCGCACGAGCGCCGAGCCCGAGAAAAGCCGTGAGCACCTGAAGGCTCTCCGCCTCACGCTGGAGCACGATCCCGAGGGGCGCGCGAGTTTTGGGCTTGGCTATTGTGCGCAAAAGTAAGACAAACGCACCATTAGCTTTGTCGTCCATGCTCCTGCGCGAAGAACTCTTTTCCTTCACCGGCTTGGACGGCAGCGACAGTCGCTGCCGTCTGCGCCTTTTTTTGCCTGCCACGGAGAGCGGGGATGACACGTACATTGCCGTCCTCACCGACGACCGGGACGCCGAGGGAACGAACATCACCAACGCCGTCGAAGCGCTCACCATGGACGTGTGCCGGCGTTTCAACCTCCCGGCGCAACGCACCGTGTTCATCGAGCACCACGACTTTCGGCACCGGCTCAGAAGCCAAGACGATCCAAGCCAGGAGGAAACCTTTGCACAGATCACCTTTGCCGTGCCGGAAACGGCCAGCGGCCGGTTTGACTACAGCCAGGGGCAGATCCTCGGAGCGCCGCGGTGGAAACCCATCGACAAGCAGAGCGTGGAAATCCTGATCGGCGAACCCTTGTCATGACCAAGCGTAAGCCTGCCAAGATGAAAACCCTCGCCCCTGCTCCGGTCCCACCCGCGCCCGCCCGCGCCCGGAAGCCCTCCGGCGAGGCATCGGCCCGCTCGCCTTTGATCGAGCGTCTGGTGGCGTGGCGAAAAAAGCAGGACCTCACCCAAAAGGAAACCGCCGCCCGCCTGGACATCAATTTCGACACCTACAAATCCTACGAGTGCGGCCACCGCAATCCCAGCGGACCGAACACCCACAAGATTCTCGCACTCCTCGGAGTGTAGGAGGCAGACGCCCTTTAGCGAACATGCCCCTAGACCCCATCCAACGCCGTCCGATCTCCGATCCGGTTCGAGCCGAGTTCCAGGAGCGGGTTGCCCGCGCCGTGGAGACCGATCCGGAGCCGTTTTTGGCGGTATACCAGGCCCACCCGGACACGCACGGCGGTCGCTACGTCGCCGCCGACATGATGAAGGAAGTGTTCCCCGAGTTCAGCGCGTCACGCGAGGGCCGGACCACCTACAACATTCCCCTGCACAACAGCGCCGCTGTTCTCGCCAGCGAGCAATTTCGCCGCGCCGTGGCGGACACGAGCCACCCGGAGCGCGACACTGCCATCTTTCTGACCGGTATCCCAGGTGCGGGCAAGACCAGCGCCATCCTGGATAACGACCAACTCCAACGTAACGTCCGGGTAGTCTACGAGGGACAGCTCGCCACCCCGGGTCCGGCCATCGCCAAGATTCAGGCAGCGCTCGACGCCGGGTTGGAGGTGCGGATCGTGGCGATCCACCTGCAGCCGGAGGTTGCCCTGGAAAACACGTTCGGGCGCTTCGAGCGGGAGGGACGTGGTGCTGGAGTTGTCGCCATGGCAAGCGTGCAAGGCAATCTCCCCAGCGGTTTAGCCGCGCTCCACGAGCACTTTGGAGGGAAAGTCAGTCTTTCCATCTTCGACCGCCGCGACGGCATGAACGCCACAAAACAACTGGCGGGTTGGGGCAATTTAGCCGAACTTGGAAGTGAAGGAGATTATGAACGCATCAAACACCGGATCAACGCCGCCATCGATCGACACGAAGCCGCCGGTACCGCCAGTCCCGCAGCCATCCGAGAAGCCCGCGGACTCCCGCCTCTCGCCCGAGACCGAAGCGTTCATTACCCAGATGCTCGACAACCTGAACACCCACCAGCCGGGAGTACCGCGCGGCCACAACACCCGCAACTGCCCGCAGCCGGAGTTCAGCCCGAAGCCGTGAGCCAGGAACAGGCGACGCCACCCCCGTCGTCCACGCCGCCCACGCCGCCGACCAATTTCGCGGCAGCAGCCGGTTCCCAGGGAGAGCTCAGCGGTCCGCCCATCACCGTTCGCTTTGGCGACCGGGACAACTTCGTTGGTATCGATCCGGCCAGGCTAAGCCAGACGGGGCCGACGTTCCGGCTGCACGCTGCGGCCACGGGCGAGCCGGGGATACGGATCACCGCCGACATGCCTCAGCACGCGCCCGGTCCCGGCAATATCCTCGTCAAAAACTACGGGGAGAACACGGGATTAGCCCAGGCGCTCGCACGGTCAGGCGCGTTCACCCCGCAAAAAGAGGTCTTAAGCGGGATGATGGTCGAAATGAAGGTGACCCATCCCACTTTGATGACTTACCTCCGCCAACACGAGCAAGGCCAGGAACAGAGCCAAGAATCCAGTCCCGGAGCCAACCTCAAGCGCAGCAGCTCCGGCCACGAGCGGTAACCCCTCAACGGATGCGCAAAAAACAGCCAACCGCCCGGGGCAAAGACGAGGGACCGCAGCTTGGCCTCAGCGCCGGCACGCCGCCCCCCGCGCGGCCTGTGAAGGGAGCTGGCACTTTGATCCAGGCAGCCGCACATCCGTATCCGCCCAAGGAGGAATTCAAATCCGTCGAGCCCATTGCGGCCAGCCAGATGGAATTTTTGGGAAACTTCTTTCCCCAGAACCAGGAAGGGTATTCCCACACAGTCGAGCTTTTCGACGCCATCCCGAAGTTCCTGTTCACGAGCCAGCGCCGCCGCAAAACCATCGAGATTCTCGTACGCGAGTTCCATCACCGGGGCGACGAGTACCGCCTGGCGCTCAAACCCGCCGCCATTGAGACGCCCGAAGGCCCTTTCCTGGTTTTTCCGGGCGAGCGTGAGGAGTTGGTTTTACGCGCTTTGCGCTACATGGCGGTGCAGCAATTGGCGGCCTCCTCGCTCTGGGGCCACCAGCAAGGTCACAAGCAAATGCGGTTGGCTTTCACCCTTTCCCAGCTCCAGAACGTGCTGGCCGAAAAGGTTCCCGGCGTCGACGGCAAATTGCGTGGTCACGCCTTCAAGCTGTCCGAGATCGATGAGGCTCTGAGGGTTTGCCGGGGGGCGACCGTCAGCCTGGAATTTAATGAGGCGGGCAAAAAGGCGCAGCACGAATCCGGCATTCTCTCGGAATACTACGCGGTAGACGAGGAAACGGGCGACGGCCAGAAATCCCTGCGTTGCGTGATCCTGCATCCGCTGGCCACCGCGGCGATCCTCCAGCAAGAATACCGGAGCATCAATTACCGGCGGCTCATGGCGCTCCCTTCCCCGCTCGGGCGCTGGATCTACGAACGGCTTTCCCACCTCTTCATTAACGCCGAGAAGAGGCGGGCGTGGGCGGATGGAATCCGCCCGCCCAAAGGCTTCACGCTCGACCTGGAAACTGTGCTCAACGAGAGCGGCGTCCTGCGGCGCAAACGCTTCCGGGAGAACATCACCGAGGTTCGATCCGCCTTGCACGAGCTTTCGATGGCCGGGGTGTTGGTGCCGCTTCCCAAAGGGGCGACTGCCGGCACCGGTGGCCCCTACGTCGAAAAGCCCGTTTACGGCGCAAGCCAAGGGGGACGGCGTCCAGTCATCGGGGCCACTTGGACGTTGTTCCCTTCCGATCTGCTCGTGCAGGAAATCATTGAGGCAAACATCGAGAAACGCGACCGCTTGCAACAGCTTCCCGGTGGAGGGAGCGAGCCGCGAAAGTCAGGCGGGTGGAAGGATTCAGCCGCGAAAGTCACGCCTTGAACCGATTTCGATCCGGCCGTTTTCGGTGGAAGGGATTAGCCGCGAAAGTTTCGGGCACATCAATGGAGGGAACTGACCGCGGAAGTGGGAGGAATCAGCCGCGAAAGTCCGCCACACAGGGAGGATTCAGCCGCAGAAGTGGAAGGATTGGTCAGCGGAAGTCTCGCTGCTGGGAGGAATCAGCCGCGAAAGTGGACCGTCCTGGAGGGAATCAGCCGCGAAAGTGGACTTCCCACGCGGAGAAATGGTAAACGCCGGAAGGAACCAGCCGCGAAAGTTCTGACCGCTGGAGGGAATCAGCCGCGAAAGTAGGCTCCCGGAAGGAACCAGCCGCGAAAGTCATCGTAAGTGCCTCAACTTCAGAATTGAACGCCCTTTCTCCACTTTCCATCCTTATCCATAGTAAGAACCAACCAATTCATCGAGGCGGCTGAGGCCGCAAAATCCAAATCATTCTTGTGCCTACTGCTACACAGGCCAAGGAAACCAAGCAAGGCGGCTAAAGCCGCAGCAAAGGTGCCCACTCTACGCAAGCTTCGAGCGGGACGCGCCCCCGGCGCTACGCGCCACCCCGCTACGCGCGGGGAAGGTCGGCTCCGCCGACGGTAATGAACGAATAAAGTGAGATAGAGCTGATGAAGCTGAACATGCTTGTGGCCGGGTTAAGAAGTTAACCTGATTTGGACGCCGCCTCACTGGGCCGGCGTAGCAACCAGCTCGGTGGTTACGCAAATCAACCCGACCACTTGAACATCCGCTTGCGATGATCGCCCGGAGTACTGCATCCACCAACCAGTTGTGCCCAAGGGACAAATCACACCCAAATGATTGATCCCAGCAGTGACGCCGAACAAGCGATAGCACACAAGCGGAAGAGGGAACTTTTGTTCTCTGATGAAGCGGAACGCGGCATCAGTCTGTAGGGGCAGCTGCGACTTTTCCGGTGTTCACCCACGGAACGTTCGGCGGGCACATTTCATGTGCAATCCAAAGTGTCGCACGACTTAAGAAGTTCATAACTTATGATTTACAATAGACATATTACGTAAATAGCTGCTTGGTCGAGATCATCTAACGAATTTTTGCCTTCCAGCTATAGCGTGAGATTTCGCCGCGCCGCTCAAGAATGAGTTTGGTGAGCGCACTAATATCACAAGACCGTTCATCAGGTTGTAGTAGTCGAAAGGCAGTGTTGTTTCGTCGGGATTACCTTGATGCGAACGCAGAACGACAAGTCTTGCATAAGCAGAGTAAAACAATGGCATAAGATCTTGGAGTCCAGAGCAATTCAACGTCGTTCACACTGATCGAAGTCCAGCTTTCCCAAAATTTCCCAAAAGTGCTGGCAGGTCATTAATTCCTCGTTCCACCGCCATGTTCGCGTATGGTCGGAGGATGTGTACGTCGGATGAGAATGTGCAACCTCTGAGTACGGCAGCAACGACTCCTGACACCGGTCTGGGGGAAATACCCCAGCTTCCCGGAGGATCGAGCAATTTTCCTCCTATTCCTGCTGAAGAAGACGCGGATGGACCTGCCCCGGTGGGGAAGTACGAGGCAATGCCTATCGTCGGGTTGGGTGGATCGGCGGGCGGCATCCAGGCGCTGAGGGATTTTTTCCAGGTCATGCCCGCTGATTCCGGGCTGGTCTTCGTGGTCGTGCTCCACCTGTCTCCCGAGCACGTGAGCACCCTCCCGGAACTACTCCAGCGCGCGACCGCGATGCCGGTGGTTCAGGCAGCCGATGGAGTGAAGGTGGAAGCGAACCACGTTTATGTCATTCCCCCGGGCACCGAGTTGAAGTCCACCGACGGCCATCTGCGGTTGACGCCCTTGCAACCGGAGTTGGGCAAACGGCTGACCATCGACGTGTTTTTCCGCACGCTAGCAGATACCCATGGTCCGCAGGCGGTGGCCGTCGTCCTCTCAGGGGCCAACGGCGATGGGGCCAGTGGGTTGAAGCGCATCAAGGAGAGTGGCGGGCTAACCATCGTGCAAAGTCCGGACGAAGCGGAGCACGAGACGATGCCACGCGCCGCCATCGCGACGGGGCTGGTGGACTGGGTCTTGCCGGTCCGGGAAATTCCTGGTCGGGTGCTCGAATACGTGCGGCGCGCTCCCCGGATCGTCCTGCCTCCGGTGGATGGTCCGCAGCCAGCCCAACCGCCGAAGTCAAACCAGGATGAGAGCGAAGCGGCGCTGCACGCGGTTTTCGCCCTTCTGCGGACCCGGACGGGCCGGGATTTTTCGTACTACAAACGTGCTACCATCCTGCGCCGGGTCGCGCGCCGGATGCAGGTCAACGGTGCGGAGAGCATGCCGGACTACCTGACTTTTTTGCGGGCGCATCCCGGTGAAACCGGGGCCTTGCTCCAGGACCTGCTCATTTCGGTTACGAATTTCTTCCGTGATCCCGAAGCGTTCGCGGCCCTCGAAGCGCGCATCCCGGAAATGTTTTTTGGCAAAGGTCCCCAAGACACCGTGCGGGCGTGGTGCGCGGCCTGCGCGACGGGCGAAGAAGCGTATTCGCTGGCGATGCTCCTGACCGAACACGCCAGCAAACTGGCCTCGCCGCCGCTGGTGCAAGTTTTCGCAACCGATCTGGATGAAGAAATCATCCAAAAGGCGCGCAACGGCATGTACGCCGAGGCGATTGCGACCGACGTGAGCCAAGAGCGGTTGGCGCGATTCTTTATCAAAGAACACGATGGTTTCCGCGTGCGCCGGGAGTTGCGTGAGGTCGTGCTCTTCGCCGTGCATGACGTGCTCAAGGATGCGCCCTTCTCACGCCTGGACCTCGTCACCTGCCGCAACCTGCTCATCTATCTCAACCGTGAAGCCCAGCAGGAGGTGCTGGCCATCTTTCACTTCGCCTTGCAACCCGAGGGCAAACTGTTCCTCGGCTCATCGGAGTCCGTGGACGAAGAGAGCAACCTGTTCACCCCGCTGGACAAAGCACATCGGCTCTATCTCCACCAACCCGTTGCAGGCTCGACGTTGGTCGGTCACCATTCGTTGACGCGCATGCTTCGGGCCAGTGGGCGTGTTGCCGAGAGGCAAGCGGCATCTCCTGCCGAACCGGCAGGAACGATCCCCCCGCCCGCTGACCGGCAGCCCGAGGAAATTCGCGCGGGGGAGCGCCACGCCCCGTGGGGCGAGCTGCACCAAAGGGTGATGGAGCAACTGGGGCCAGCCTCGATGATCGTGGATCAACGCCACCACATCGTCCATCTTTCTCAAGCGGCGGACCGCTACCTGCAATTTGGCGTTGGCGAGCTGTCGAAGAGTGTCACGCGCGCGGTGCATCCGATGCTGCGCCTTCTCTTGCGTGCCACCCTCTCCCGCGCCGCCCAGTCGAGCCAACCGGAAGAGGCGCTGGACGTGCCCGTCGAACTCGATGGACGCCGGCAGGCCGTGGACATCCGCGTGTCGCCGACAAATGGAATCATCCCGGATTGCTTTTTGATCGTTTTCGAGCCCCGACCTGCATCGCCGCAAGTCGAAGGGGGTACACCGACTCCAGAGGCAGAGCGCGTCACGCGACAGCTTGAGCAGGAGGTGGATGGGCTCAAATCGCACCTGCGCGAGGTCGAAGAGCAACACGATGCCGTGACCGAGGAACACAAGGCAGGCAACGAAGAACTCCAGGCGATGAACGAGGAACTGCGCTCCTCGTCGGAGGAACTGGAGACCAGCCGGGCGGAGTTGCAGTCGATCAACGAGGAACTGACGACAGTCAACGGTGAACTCAAAGGTAAGGTCGAAGAACTCGGCCACGCCAACAGCGACTTGGCGAACCTGATGGATGCCACGGCCATTGCCACCGTTTTCCTGGACCGCGAACTGCGCATCACCCGCTTTACGCCGACGGCCACCGGCATCTTCAACCTCATTGATACGGATATCGGCCGACCCATCGCCCAACTTCGACACCTGCTCGATTATCCGACGCTGGAACAGGACGCCGCGCGAGTACTCAAACAACTTGCCCCCATTGAGCGGGAAGTCACCCAACCGGGCAATGGCCATTTATTGGTGCGCCTGTTGCCTTACCGCACGCTGGCTGACCGCATCGCGGGTGTCGTCGTGGCTTGCGTGGACATAACCGCCAGCAAAAGGGCCGAGGAAGCGCGGGCCTTTCTGGCGGCTATCGTGGAGTCTTCAGAAGATTCTATCGTCAGCGTCGACTTCCAGCAAACGATCACCAGTTGGAATGCGTCGGCGGAACGGCTCTACGGCTACCCAGCGGCGGAAGTGCTTGGCAAGCCGCTGACGTTGCTTACGCTGCCCGAAGATCTGACGGCGACACTCCGGCGGGCCGAACAGATCAAGCACAGCCAAACCGTCGAAATCTTCGACACTAAGCGCGTGCACAAGGATGGTCACGAGATTTGGCTGTCCATCGTCTTGTCCCCGGTAAAAGACGCGGAAGGACAGGTGATTGGCATGTCCACCCTCGCGCGGGACGTGACCGCTCACAGACGGGCCGAGGCCGCATTGCGTGACAGTCAAGCACGCTACGAGCGGATTGCCGCCAACGTGCCCGGGATGGTTTACCAATTCGTGTTGAGGGCGGACAAAAGTTTCGAGTTCCCGTTCGTCAGCGACGGCTGCCGTGAGATCTTCGGTTTGGAGCCGGAGCAAATCCAGGCGAACGCCCAACTCATCAGAAACATGGTCCACCCTGAGGATCGGCAGGAATTCGCGCAATCCATCAAGGAATCCGCCGCTAGCTTGCAACCCTGGACCTGGCAGGGCCGCATCGTGCGCGCTGACTCCGGGAAGACCCATTTCTTGCAAGCGGCTTCGCGGCCTGAACGGCAAGCGAACGGAGACATCGTGTGGGATGGCGTGTTCATGGATGTCACCGAACGCCAGCAAGTGGCCGAGCACCGGCGCGCCAAGGAAGAAGCGGAGCGCACCAACAAGGCCAAGAGCGTGTTTCTCTCGCGCATGAGCCACGAACTGCGCACGCCGCTCAACGCGATCCTCGGCTTTGGCCAGATCCTCGAACTCAGTGCACGCGGCCCGGACGATGCGTTGGCTTTGAGCCATATCCTCAAAGGCGGGCGTCACTTGCTCTCGCTGGTGGACGAAATCCTCGATCTTTCGCGGGCGGAGAGCGGCGAACTGCATTTAAGCTTTGGCATCGTCGACGCGGATGAACTCGCGCACGACTGCGTGGCCCTCGTGACGCGCCTCGCGGAGACGCACGGGATCAGTTGCAGATTCCAGGCGTCCCGGCAGGGAATTTCGGTCTGGGCCGATCAGCAGCGGCTGCGGCAGGTGTTGCTCAACCTGCTTTCCAACGCCATCAAGTACAACCGCCCAGGCGGTGATGTCGTGCTGAGCATCGAGAGAACGCCAGCGGAGCGGGTGCGGCTAAAAGTCAGCGACACAGGGCCGGGAATTTCACCCGAAGCGCTGGCGCGTCTTTTCGTTCCGTTTGAACGGCTCAACCAGGAATATGGTGAGGTGGAGGGAACCGGCCTGGGTCTGGTGATCTCCCGGCAGATTGCGGAAGCCATGGGCGGCACGCTCGATGTGGAGAGCAAAGTCGGTGAAGGCAGCACGTTTTGGGTCGAGGTGCCGCTCGCCAAATCGAACGCGTCGCCTCCTGATAGCGCCGTAGCGGGCAAATCGAGCACCTCTCAACCGAGGACACCGCAAAACGCGACGCTGCTCTACATCGAGGACAACGCTTCCAACCTTCAGGTCGTCCAGATGCTGCTTGGCCGCAGCCGGCCCCATTGGCGGTTCCTGTCCGCTCGTGACGGCAAAGAAGGCTTGGCGTTGGCGCAACGCGAAGTCCCTGATTTGATCCTGCTCGATTTGCAGCTTCCAGGCCTGCCGGGTGACGAGGTGCTGACGGGGCTGCGCCACGATGCTCGCACGCGACGCATTCCGGTGATCGTGCTCAGCGCGGATGCCACCATCCACAGCCGGGACCATCTGCTGGCCAGCGGCGCGGATGATTACCTCTCCAAACCCTTTCAGCTCGACCGCATGCTGGACCTGCTCGACCACACGTTGCTCAGATACGCCACCGCGCGAGAAGCGAAGAAATAATCTATTGCTCGCAACACCATGACAGGTTCGGCCAATTCCACCGGTAAACGACCGCTTGGCCGCTCAATCTTGGTCGCTAAGTAGGTGGCCAGAGTGTTTTGCACAGTTACTTGTATTTGACGATTTTTCGTGTGAAAACCGTCTGTCGCTATCAGCTATCGTTCAGGTATTTATGAATTGTGTAAACTCACGTCTACACAGATACCACACCGACGGGTTGTGCAAAACAACGTGGCTGCCTACTTAGGCGGCTTGGGCACTTTCCGTCGTCGGCAACTCGACCAGAAAGGTCGCTCCTTGGTTGCGACCAGCACTGCTGGCGCTCAGCGTGCCGCCATGTGCCGTCACGATGGCGTGGGAGATGGCTAAACCCAGACCCAAGCCTCCGTAACGTCGAACTTCATCCGGGTCACCCTGCTGGAACACCGAGAAGAGTTTGGGTAGTGCTGCGGCTTCGATCCCCCAGCCGCTGTCCTTGATCTCCACGACGACACCTTCACTGGAGTCGCGGATGCTCGCGCTGACGTCGCCCCCTGCCGACGTGTATTTCACCGCGTTTTGCAGCAGTTTGCCAAAAACTTGTTCCAAACGGGTTCCGTCACATGACCGCATCTGTCGCCGGGCACTCAGGGTGAACGTGAGTTTGACGCCTTTCGTGACGAATTCTGGACGGGAAATATCCAGTGCTCGGCTCAGGCAATCACTCAGGTCTGCGGCTGACAGGCTCATCTCCAGCTTGCCGTGGACGATGCGGCTGATATCGAGCAGGTCGTCGATGAGCTTTATTTCAATCTCCACGTTGCGGCGGATCATCGCCAGACCATCGCGCATCGAAGCCGATAATCCCCTTTCCTTACCCAGCATGTAGACAGCCAGTTGCACGGGAGTCAGCGGTGTCCGTAGTTCATGGCTCAACGCCGCCAGGAAATGGTTTTTTGCTTGGTCGACCAACTCGGCTTCCCGCCGGGCTGCTTGTTCGATGGTGCTCCGGCGAACTTCGATGAGTCGGTGGATCGAGCGCAAACGCGCCAGCAATTCCTGCGGACGGAAGGGCTTGAGCAAAAAATCGTCCGCCCCTGCTTCCAATCCTTCGAGCAGCATTTCAACTTTGTTGCTCGCCGTCAGCAGGATGATAGGCGTAACGGCGGTGCCCGCATTTGCTCGCAATTTGCGAGTGAGGCTGATGCCATCCAAGTCCGGCAGATGCAGGTCCGAGAGCACCACGTCAGGGGGCGCGTTCTGCGCCGCCGCCCACGCCTGTTTGCCCGTCAGGAAGGCTGACACCTCGTATTCCGGGCTGAGAATCTCGCCGAGAAATTCCAGTGTCGAGGGTTCATCCTCCGCCAGAAGCAGGCGAAGTTTTCGAGGAGTGGGTGGATTGTCCGAGGCAGGATCGGCTAGTGCGGTCACGCGAAAGTAAGGGTAGCAAGGGAGCGGGTCGGCGAGGTTTTCGACAACAAACGACTGAGTCTTGCCAAGCGTGGAACCGCGCTGAATCGCTGGGATACTGGAAGAGAGTTTGATAAATCTCCGTAAGTACCAACCACGAGCAACTCGGAGAATCAGGGTCCACGGAGAACGCGGCGCGTCAGACAAGTCAAAGGATCGTGGGCAAATCTCGCGCCTGTCTGTCGTTCATCGACGCACCAGCGGTAAAAGGTGTTTTCTCACGGAGTTCACGACGCAACAATTTCCCTCTTCGGGTGACACCAATCGGCTGTTGCGCCGAGCCCACCTTGGAATCTGCCGTGTTATAAACCCAATCAACCCTCTGAATCTGTGCGATTCAATAGAAGGCGCTTCGGATGTTGCGTGCGCACCCGGTGGCCCCCGAAACGTGGGGAAGGCCGGGCGTCACGACATGCCCAATCCGACCTCGCCTGCTGAAATCGCCCGTCTCCAGACCCTAAAGGCCTACCACGTACTGGACACCCCGCCCGAACCGGAGTTCGAGCGGATTACCGCGCTCGCCGCTAAGTTTTTCGGTGCCCCCATCGCGCTCGTTGCGTTGGTGGACGAGGCCCGGTTGTGGTTCAAATCGCGCCGTGGTCTGGAATCCAGCGAGATGCCGCGTGAGATGACGTTTTGCACTTACGCCATCCGCGAGAACCGACCTTTTATCGTGCCGGACGCCACGCTCGATGAGCGTTTTGCCAATGCTCCGGTCGTCACCGGGCCCGCACACATCCGCTTCTATGCCGGGGTGCCGTTGACGACCAGCGCGGGAATGAATCTTGGCACCCTCTGCGTCCTGGATGTGGTGCCGCGTACTTTCAGCGATTCCGACACCGATTCTCTCACGCAACTCGCGGCGATCGCCACGGCAGCCATCGAAGCCCGGCTGACCGAACAGCGCTCGCAACGCCAGATCTCCGTGCAGGCACAGACCGAGCATGCGCTCCTGGTGGTCGAAGCCCGTTACAAGCGCATTGCCGAGAATACGCCGGGAATGGTTTACCAGTTCGTCCGGCGTGCCGACGGGAGCGCGGCGTTTCTTTTCGTCAGTGAGGCTTGCCGGGAAATCCTGGAACTCGAGCCGGCAGCGCTCCTGGCAGATGCCAGTGCGTACTTCAACCTGGTGCATCCGAACGATCGGGCGGGCCGTGAAAAGACGGTGGCGGAAGCGCTGACCACGATGAAATCGGCGCGCTGGGATGGCCGCCATGTCCTGCCTTCGGGGCAAGTGAAGTGGCTGCAAACTTCCTCGCAGCCCGAACGCGCTTCCAACGGCGATGTGCTCTGGGACGGCGTGATCCTGGATATCACCGAGCGAAAACGCACCGAGGATCGCTTGCTGATGTTAGAAAGTTCGGTCGAGAACGCCAATGACGCGATTCTCGTCACCAAAGCCGAACCGCTGGACGAACCCGGTCCGCGCATCATTTACGCCAACCGGGCGTTCACGCGGGCGACCGGGTACACCGAAGCCGAAGTCCTCGGCAAGACGCCGCGCATGTTCCAGGGGCCGAAAACGGACCCGGAAGCTAGGCGCAAAATTCGGGAGGCGCTCAAAGCTTGGGAGCCTGTCCGCGTGGAGATTCTCAATTACCGCAAGGACGGCACCGAGTTCTGGGTGGAACTCAACATCGTGCCGGTGGCCAACGAGCGCGGCTGGTGGACGCACTGGGTTTCCGTGCAGCGCGAGATCACTGACCGCAAGGCAGCGCAGGTCGTCCTGGAACAGGCGCGAGACGAAGCCCAGCGCGCCAACGCCGCCAAGAGCGAATTCCTCTCGCGCATGAGCCATGAGCTGCGCACGCCGCTCAATGCCATCCTCGGCTTCGGACAGTTGCTGGAAATTCAGGCGCAGACCGACCGCCAGCGCGAGAACGTCTCGCATATCCTCAGCGGGGGCCGGCACCTGCTCGATCTTATCAACGAGGTGCTCGACATCTCGCGCATCGAGAGCGGCAAGATCGAGTTGACGCTGGCACCCATCAAGGTGGCCGACGTTTTCAACGAGGCGGTGGCTCTCATTCAGCCGCTAGCTGCCAAGCGCAACGTCCATATCGGGCGCTGCGGTGGCCAAGCGTGCGATGGCATGGTGCAAGCGGATCGGCAGCGTTTGAGCCAGGTGGTGCTCAACCTCCTTTCCAACGCGGTGAAGTACAACCGACCCGGGGGCACCGTCAGTGTTTCCTGCGACCCGGGGGCATCTGCCGGCTTCCTGCGTCTGAGCGTCAACGACACCGGACCCGGGATTGCGCCCGCAGACGTAGCCAAACTCTTCACGCCTTTCGAGCGGCTGGGAGCCGAGCGCAACGGGGTGGAAGGCACGGGCATTGGCCTCGCGCTGGCCAAAAGGCTGGTCGAAGCGATGGAAGGCACCATTGGAGTCGAGAGCGTACCCGGGCGAGGAAGCACCTTCTTTGTCGAAATGCCTGCCATCGAGGTTGTGTCCGGTGACGCGAACCATCCGGCAGGACCGAAGTTGGATCGGGTGGCGGTCAGCGGACCCACGGTGCTTTACATTGAGGACAACCCGTCGAACTATGCGCTGGTCGAGCAGGTTCTGGAATTCCAACGGCCGACGATCCGGTTACTCGGCGCGATGCTCGGACAACTCGGTCTCGACATGGCGCGGGAGCGTCAGCCGGATTTGATTCTGCTCGATCTGCATCTGCCCGACGTTCCGGGGGAAGAGGTGCTTCGACAACTGCAAGCAGATCCCCAGACCCGCGACATT